>JANMKC010000423.1:0-14345 GCA_031371785.1 Flavobacteriales bacterium
CGCGAGCCATGTGCAGGTTGCTGAACCGAAAGTGAACTGGTGGCCGCAAGCGTCGCAATACAATCCATACATGGCATTGTATGCGGTGGTTTCATAGTAAACTCCCACGTTGCTCGTCCAATCCTGATCATCGAAGGCGTATTCCACGAGCATGTTGAAGCCGGGACCCTGCCATTGCCAGTTGCTCACATTGAACACATGGGCGTTCCAGCCAGCGGTTGTTGTTAGGCCGGGTGCCAACGGGTTTCCGAACGCGGAATAAACGGTCTGTAACCCTACGTAATCGAAGTCGACCAAGGTGGTGGAACTGGTGTTCTTCATCTTGATCGAGACGTTGCGCATCTGATAGGTATTCGCCCCGGTCGCAGCGAAAGCAAGTCCTTTGATGCCGGGTCCTCCGGTAGTAATGTCGCAAATGCTCAACGCTTGGAGATCCTGGCTCAGGTAGAGGTACTGGTGGCGACCGTCTTCCCAAAACACGCTATAAGGGGTTTCGGTCGTGGCGTTCGTGGAGGGATTGTTCACGTAACCACCTCCATTGGCGTCGATTACCGGCCAGCTACCCTGAGTGGCTCCTGCTGGAACAATCACAGGCGATGGATACTGGCAAGACACCACAGGCACAGATTGGTACACTTGGTTCACGCGGGTCTTGAAGGCGTTCTCCAGTTGATACCAATTGGCCGGATAGGAAGCACCGTTGATCATGTAGCCGTCATGCGCTCCTGTGGCCGCATTGAGGCGGATCGCACCTTCGGTAGGTGCGCCAGCGCTGGTTCCGGTGATGCGTATAGCGCCGTTCACGTCCAATCGCTCGGTAACCGGATTATAGGGAGTAGGACCCACCTGCACTTCACCTGTTGCAGCGACCTGCATGCGTGTGAGGCCATTGGCCTTCAGCACCAAGGGCTGAGCGTTCGTAGTGCCGATGAAATTGGTAGCCGCGACAGTGCCGGAGTTGCCGCCGAGTTTCCAGGAGTTGCCGAACCCCACGTGGATCCATTTGCCCGGAGCGGGAAGCACGGTCTGGTCGAAATAGTAGAAGCCCCTGGGCTCACCGGTCACGGCATTGCTATCGGTCTGGAAGACCAAAAGTCCATTGGCAGCCGTGGCACTGGGTGGTCGCTCAGCATTGATCACGCGGGGAGCGAGGAAGCCGCGGTTGACGTCGGTCAGTTCCAGGATCGCGTGGGTACTGATAGGCGCGGTGGCGTTATTGTTCAGCGATATCTGGGCATGTACACTGGCACCAGCGCCGATCGCGAGGGCGAGCAGCGTGAAGGACCGCAGGAGTCGGGTGTTTTTCATGGTTTCCGCGGGGATCAGTGTTGTTCGGTCGTTACCGTGCGCTGCTGCAGGCTCTTCATCACCGCTGCCTTGTCGGCGTCAGTGAACTGGGGCATGGAGCAGACCGAGGATCGGGCCAATAGGAGTTCCTTGGGCACAAGCGGCCTATCGTCGCTGAGCAGCTCCAGCACGTTCAACCGATCATGGAGTTCGGTGAGGTAGAGCGATTGTGTTTCCGTGGTGGTCCATAACTGGTTGGTGAGGTCGCCGAAGGAGAACCCACGTTCGGCCTGCCAACTGTCCCGCCCTTTCATGGTAGGCAAGTGCCGGTTCATGCGCGTGTAATCCGCCATTTCCGGGATGCCCAGATTGCGCTGATCCCCGAAGTTCGCGGCATCGGCCGGTTTCACTGTTCCATCGAAGGCGCGATCGAAGACGTGATCGTTCAATTTGGTGCCGTTGTCATACACACCGGCTACCGCCGAAATGGTACCCGGACCTTGGTAGGCGAAATAGGGTACGGTCTGCCGTGCCCACGGTCCCGTGACCGTTGAACTGTCCACCATGAAGCCGCCATTGTAAAAGAGGTAGTTGCCTGTGCTGGTGGTGGCCGCCGGGGCCGTACTTACCGTGCCACTGAAGAGGATGACCGGGCGGTTGGTAGAAGTACCAGCTTGTCCGCCATTGTCGTTACAGGTCTGCAGAATGCTCGTTGCGGTATTGGCTGGATTGCAGCTCCCGGCCAAGCCAGCCGCAGGCTGGCATGCTGCGGTATAGGGTGGAGCGCCATAAGCCACACGGGTAAGATTGGCTCCCGTATTGGTATAACGGACAGGGAGCAAAGCGAATATTGTCGCAGGAGGGGCCGATGCAACAGCCACTTCCACCACCACATTCCGGAAGCCGTCCCAAACGAAAGGCGTGGTCAGGTTGAATGTACGCCAGCCAGCGGGCCCGTTTAAAGGTTGAGCTGAAACGCCGAAACTGCATCCTTGAGCCGGGTCGATGGAATTATCAAAACCCGCATTCAGGTCATTCACCCCGAAGGCTACATGCTTCAAGGTGATCACGTATTGCCAATTGCGTTGGTTGCCCGCTACAGTAGCTTGGTTCACCCAGAAACTGATGGCGTTCACCGGTTGGCCGGGGCAAAGCCCTCCGATCGCCGCATTGCCGGGCACGGGGTTCAGCTGGTTATACTCCACGTTCAACTCGCCCTTCAAGAACATGAATTGCTGCCGCCAGCGGCGTTGGTTCAGATCATGAAGGAAGGGCGTAACGAAGAATTGCGCGGCAGCAGCCAGAGCATTGCTGTATACCGGTACTGTGGTGCGCTGGATCTCGGCACCGGCCGGAGCCACCTGATTGCTGCAAACGGGAGTGCCTTGCTGCGTGTAGGGCTTGGCGAACCGTTCCTGGTAATCGTTCTCCAATTTGCTCCATCCACCGCTGTTGGCAAGCGCACCGGCCACCACGTAGTTGGCACCGTTGATGTTGCCCCAATGGCTCCTGAAAAGCAGGGTATCCTTGTTCTGCGGTGCGGGTGGTGCATAGGTAGAGGGAAGACCAGTGCTGCTGTTCCAGTACATGATGGTTCCTTGGCTGAAGCCATTGCTGAACGGCGCGACCCCGGACGTCTTGTTGATGCGCAAGGCACCGCCGTTCACATCCACTTGTTCCGCAGGAGCGGTACTTGGGCCCACGCTCAAATAGCGAGCACCAGCGGTGCCCTTGAGGGTCATCCGCAGGGTGTTGGTCGTGCGGAAGGACAGATCGATATTGTCACGGGTGCCAATGAAGTCGTTCGCGGATGGGGCGGTGTTGTTGCCCAAGAGGTCCCAGCCGTTCGCGCCACGGTCCATGGTCTTCCAGCCGCCATACTCTATGTATTCATAATTCAACGTCGTAATGTTCATGATCATCAGCCCTTGGGGCAGCACGCCCGGAGCGCCCAATGCCGTTTGTTGGGCAGTGGTCAACCTTGGGATGAGCATTCCTCGTTGCATGCCAGCCCCAAAATTGGAACTCACATCCAGGATGGCGCTCTGGTCGGGCTTGTCACCGTTGTTGTTCACGGCGATGTTGCCGGTGTTCTGTGCGGCGAGGGGCGCAGTGGAGAGCACCACCGCCAGCGCGGGAAGGAAGCGAAGGAAGGAGCGTTTCATGGTCGTTCGCTGTGTGGTGTTCACTTGGTGTCCGGGGTTCCGTTGATGCGCCGACGTAGGGCATCAGTGAGATGCATTTTCTGCTGGTCCGTAAGGCGGCGGCTGGCGTTCAGTTCCGCAATGACCGCTTCCAGACCGGCGGGATCGGAGTTCTTTCCGAAAGCAAGTTCTTCGATCGCGGAGAGATCCTTCTCTAATTCGGAGATGTGCAGGGATTGTGTTTCCACCGTTTCCCAGAGCCCCGTCTCCAACTGTCCCAACGAACGGCCACCCCGAGCTTCCCATTCGCTGCGGGAGGGCATGTTGGGCAGGTGACGTTCCTTCTCCAAGTAGTCCTTCAGGTCTGGCAATCCCACGTAGGCATAGCCCTGTGCGTACTTCTGGTCATCAGCGTGTACGCGGCCGTCGTAGTACTTGTCGAACACGTGATCACTAAGGGCGAGGTTGCCGTCGTACACCCCAATGCGAGCGACCACGGTTCCGGGGCCGCGATAATTGGCATCCGACCAGACGTAGGTATTGACGTTGTCCACCACGATCCCACCGGGGTATTGCAGGAATGCGGCAGGGGTGGCTGGCCCATTGCCAGTTGTAGTGATCTTTCCATTGAACCGGGTGACCGGGCGGTTCGTGGTCGTTCCCATGGTCGCGTTCGCGGTGAGCGGTACATCATCATATGTCCGTCCGTGGGCGAGGTTGGTTCCAGAGGTTACCTGAACCCATTTGGTAGGTGAATAGCTGTATCCGGTCTGCAATTGCACCGGTGGGCTGTTGCCATTGGTAGCGGCGCGGATATAGCACACGTCGATGATCACATTGCCTCCGGTCCAATTGAAGCCCCCAGGAATGAAGTTCCATTGTTTCCAACCCACGTTCCCCAGATAAGAGACAAGCGAGTCCGTATTGAGCGGGGTGAAATTGGTGGTACCGTTCCAAAGGGCTGCGGGGTCCCATGTGTCGATCGCAAAATCCGTTTTGATGGTGTTCACCATGCGGACCTCGATCTGTATGTCCGCTCCGGGGGAGCCAGGTACATCGTTCGAAAGGCAATAGAAGGAGATCCCGGTGATCGTCCCGGTACACAATCCGGCCGCGGTCAGTTCCGCAGCCCTGTACAAGTATTGGACATGATCACCCCGGATCTGGCTGCCGGTATTCGTGGCGAACGGGGTGTTGGCATTGCCATTGGGCGTCAGCAATCCGTTCCATGCTCCTTGTATCACTTGGCCGCTCGCGCCCAAGCACTGCTGCACGGGGGGCGAATAGTTCTCGGGCGAATAGCGGGTCTCCGCGTTCTCCAATCGCTGCCAGCCTGTAGCGGTGCCGTCCACGTTACCGAAGTGGCCGCGGTCAGGAGCCGCGAGAATGTCGTATTTGATGGTGCCGGTATTGTTCCCTGCCGAGCCGGAATAGATCTTCAACCCACCGTTCACATCGAGTTGCTCCACTGGCGCCGCGATGGGATTCACGCCAACGAAGCCGGTGGCCGCGTCGATCAGCACTTGGGGCTGGGCACCGGCATTGGTCGTGCGGATGTGGAGGTCATCGTTGGAACCTGCGGGCGTTCCCAAGTAGTGTGTCACCGCTGTGGTGTTGTTGTTCCCGGTAATGTACCAACCACTTCCGGAAGCGCTCCACCTGACCCAGAGCAACGTGGTCGGACTGACATACCAGAAACCATGGGCCAGCGAAGCGTTCAGTGTGGGATCGGCGTTCGTGCCATCATCGGTCTGGTACACCCAGAGCCCAGCGTCAGCCGCAACAAGCGGCAGGATGGCCGTGCGTTGGGCCAGCGTCATGCGCGGGATGAGCATACCGCGCTTGGCCGCGGATGGCAGGCCAGCCACGTTGATGTCCAGCAGGGCCTTCGGATTGGTAGGGGCGGCCCCCGTAACGTTGATGACCGCGTTCTGCGCGTGGAGGTACTGCGAGGCGCTCGCGGTGAGGAGGGAGAGGAGGACGAAGCGTAACGTGTGCCGCATGGAACGAGGCGTTAGTGTGGATCCGTGTGGAGCGATCGGTTCACTTGGTGAACAGGCAAATGTAACGTGCGGGATCACCGATCACAACAAGAAGGGGCAAGTGGTGGGTGATCCTTGGCATCCTGAAAGACAAGACTTCTTGGAGGCATTGACGGGCCGACGAGGATATGGTTGCCACATAGTTATCCACACATCGTCGAGGGATCATTCCTTGATGAAGCTCACACTGGCCGGAGGGGTCTTTCCGGAACCCGAGATCCGCAGTTCGTAGGGTCCTGCGTTAAGCCCTGTCATATCCACATCCAGGGTACGCATGCCATGGTCCAAATGGGCCGAATGGTCGCGCATTACGCGGCCGCTGGCGTCTATCACTTGAATGATGGCATCACCATCCTCGGACATGTTGAAAGACGCGTGGAGCACTGTCTCCACCGGGTTGGGGAAAAGTACAGGACCATCGTCTTTTTCTCCCATGAAGGTCACGACTACCCTGGTGTACTCATAGGCACCATCGGTATCCACCTGTTTCAAGCGGTAGTAATCAGCTCCGAGGAGCGGCCAGACATCCGTGAAGGAGTAGTCGATCCGTTGCTGGGAATCGCCAGCGGCGTCCATGGCACCGACCGGAATGAAATGCTCCCCGTCGCTGGACCGTTCGATGGAGAAGTAATCGCTATTGTGCTCGCTCAATGTGGTCCAGCGCAGGTTGACACTACTGCCTTGGGCATCCGCGCTCAAGCCCAGGAATTCCACTGGCAGGATCCCGCAGCTAAGGGCAGCGCCGTTCTGCAGGGTCCAGGTGAGGTTGAACGCCGAGCCGGTCTGGGAAAAATTACTGATATAGAGCAGGTAGACCTGCCCTGCGGTGACGTTCATTCCGCTGACCCAACCATCGCCGCCCGAATTTTCAGTGCAACTTGCACAACTACCGGGGGTAGGTGAGGTGAACTGCGGTGGGGAATACGTCCCGCTTGCCAGGCCGGTGTTGTAGCTGCCGGTAGCGGCGAGCGTATTGGCTCCGGAAGAGTAGGAACAACGGATGGGAGCGGTATTCGGGATGCAAACCGTGTTCACGCGCGAACCGCTCGCATACGGCCCCCAAATGGCGAAGTCATAGTCATCGTTCGCGAGAGGGGATAGTGTGAACCCCAGATCCCCGCTGGCAGTAGGAGAGAAGACCCACCATTGACCTTGGCGCTCGCCGGATGACAAACAGCCGTAGTTCGAGGCTGAAAGATCCACAGCGTTCCCTACGAACAGCGATGTGTTCAGCACGTACTGGTTATCACAGACCGTATAACTGCCCAAACAGTCCTCCTGTCTCAATCCTAATGGTGTCCATATACACACGTTGAAGGTGCCGGTTGCGGCTCCATAGCCCCAGATGCGCAACCAGTAAGTAGTACCTGCGGTGAGCCCCGTTTGGCTAAGGAAGGGCATGAATCCTTCGCCGCTGTCGTCGTCGCAGGCCAACAACGTGAAAGTTCCCGCGCATAGTCCGGTATTGGTGGAGTAAAGCGCCATGGCAGCATCGGTGAGGCTGATGGCATCCGTTTGTATGACCACCTTACCATTAGTGGGCGCGGTGAATGAAACCCAGATGTCTTTGGAGCCTCCTATGAAATTGCCGCACGCAGGGGCGGGATTGGTTGCGCTATGAGTAGCGGTGGTGTTACTGAACTGGGTGTATGAACAGGAATTGGCCACGGAGATGCTATTGGCCCCGCAGGGGTCATCGCCGTTCAGTATGGGTGTGGTAGCGCAGATATTGAACGGGCCGAACAATGTATTGCCGTCCTGCCAGACCCGGATGAACAGTGTATTGCCCACCGTGAGCCCGGTGAGGGCCAGCGACGACATCTGGTTGTAGGGGAAATTGATATCGTCGTTGCAGCCCAGCAATGTGAGCACACCGCTGCACAAGTTGTTGCTCGAACTATAGACGGCCAATCCTGCGTCCAGCAGAGCACTGGTGGAAATGGAACTGGTGGTTATGGTAACGGCTCCGCCCAAGGGTACGACCACCTTGAACCAAACATCACCGCTCACATAATTGGCACAACCGGGTGCTGGCGGGCCTGCCGTGTTCGTGGCGTTCACATTGGTAGGTGAAGGGGATGCGTTCACGCAATTGGTGTTCGCCGTAAGCGTGGTGGCGCTGCAGATCAGGTCGTTCGCTGGCGCTCCAGTGGCGCACGAAATGTTCAGTGTTGTGCATTGGTTGCTGTTGTTGCAGCCGGCCCCGCGGTCCAGCAGCGCGCGCACCTGCCCGGTGAACGTGGCGGTCCAGGTTACCGAGGATTGTGTTCCACACCCATCATTGTCCCAGGCCAGCGCACCGCCACCCGAATTGTTGTAAAGCGTTATGTAGGTATCATAGACATTGCCCCCGCAGGTGGCGAAGGTGTAGGTGTTCCCGTTGGTCACGTTCACAAGCGCATACCGCCCGCCGCGCACGCAGGGTGGTGATGCCGCCGATCCCGGACAGGGTATCGTGATCGCCCCACCAGCGATCGCGGTGTTGTTGTTTCCGCACTGGGCAAAGGACCGCGCGCTATCAAAGAACAGGACCAAAGCGGCTATCCATACAATATGATAGGGGACTGTTCGGACGCGGAGGTTCCGGTTCATTGCTCTTCGGGTTCCAGCAAGGGTCGCTGTTGCACGTGGTGTTCGATCCATCCGGGGTTCGATGCGAGCCACGCTCGTTTGGCGTTCTCATAGGCTTGTGCGTCCGTTGCGTCATTTCCCGTGTTCAGGTATACCGGGAAGGGACCCACGTCGGTGCCCTCTCCGTCAGTGGTTCCATCCAGTGCGGGTTCACCGACGCTCAATACCGAGAACCCATAAGGGGCGAGGTATTCAGCGAGCATCGTTCGATCCACCGCTTGATCGGCGGTGAATTTCATGCGTTGATCGATCAGGTCCACATCGAACCAGGTCTGAACGTTCCAATCATGCATGGCCTCATCGAGGATCTTTTCATGATCCCGGTCGGTGAGACCGGCCAATTGTGCAAGGAACATGCGATCCTCCTGCGCGACCAGAGTTGTCGAAGACAAGAGGACGATAGCGAACGGAACGTATCGGTACAGTGCGAAAAGATGCACGACCTTCATGCGCACGATCATGGCGAAGTCACTTTTTCCGGGCAACATGCGGGGCTTGGCGCTTAGTGCAAGCGTCCTGCGGGGAAGCGCTTGACGCGGAGCAAAGTAGAGGCTCCGGAATGCTGGCCAGATCACAACAACCAAGTGGCTTTCAACAAGTGGATCGTGAAAACCCGCATCCCGCTGCCCACGAACGATACGCGGAGATGACCCGACGCCGCGCATGCGCGGAGTCCGGCTTGGATCAGTACTTGATCAGCGAGGCGCGCAGCAAGACCTCCCCGCAACCGGCATAAGCGACCAGCGAATAAGCACCTTCAGGCCAAAGTGCCGTATCGAATTGCACGAGGCGGTCCGCATCAGGCGTCCTGACCGATCGCACGATGGCACGGCCCAAAGCATCGAACACATCCACCCGTTCGAACGGGATGTTCTCCGGCAGTAACCACCAGGCCATACCCGTTACAGGGTTCGGGAACGGACCACCGGTGCTCGCTGAACTTGACCGTTCCAGCGCGACAATATTGCTCAACGTGTGCGTACCATCATTGTCCACTTGGTCGAGCCGATAGAAATTCATTCCTATCAGCGGGTTGCGATCGATGAAGTGGTAATCGGTGGTCACCGTGCTCGTACCTGCGGCTTCCACCTGGCCGATGGGATCGAAATCCACGCCATCGCGTGAGCGATGCACATCATAGCGTTGCGCATCCTGTTCCGAGGCCGTGCTCCAGCGCACGAGTACATTGTCGCCTGCGGGAGCGGCCGATAGCGACACGAGTTCCACAGGTAGCACGGTGCAATCCAATGAAGCCCCGGAACCCAATTGCCAGGACAGGGTGAAGGCCTGGCCCGTATTGCTGAAGTTGCTTATGTACAACAAGTACACCTGCCCGGTGGTCACGTTCAGACCTGGCGTCCACCCATCACCGCCGCCTGCGGGATCGGACCAGATCGGCAGGGGCGCGGCCCATCGCGGATTCGCCCAAGCGAGATTGTTGATGCCCATCCCGGTATTGTACCCGCCCGTAGCGGAGAACGAATCAAATCCGGACGCGAAGGAACAGCGGACCGGTGTGCCCAACGGTGGGCAAATGCCGGTTGTGGTCGAACCTGCCGGGTACGGTCCCCAGACGGCCCAATCATAATCAGGTGCGGTCGCATCAAGCGCGGTGGGATCGATGGTCATCCCCAGAGTGCCGCCATTGGAGATGGAGAAATTGTACCAGGTGCCCTGTTGCTCACTGGCCAGGAGACAGCCATAATTGCTGGGGTTCAGATCCGCGACACTGCCCGTATTGTTCGTGTTGTTATTGACGCCCTGACTATTGCACAGGGTGATCCCACCTACGCAATCCTCAGGTACGGCCGGGGGAGGGTTGCAGGTGACCGTGGTGGTGTAGACCACTCCGGGCACGGGAGGTGTACCCGAATTGAAAACGACCTGGTTGGTGCTCAGGAAGCTGAGCGTATAGCGATTGTCCCCTTCGAACAGCCCGACCGCCGTGTACTGGACAACGAGTACCTGGCCGATGTTCACGCCGATCAGAAAAGCGTTGTAGGTACCATTGTTCGTGTAGTTCCCATAAGGCACGCCGTTGATCGTGATCGTGACGTATGAGCCGTCCCACCCATCACCGAACGAATCATACACCTGCAGCAGGTAAACACAATTGCCTGCGGGAATCGAAGTTGGCCCATGTATGCACAGGGTAAAAGTTCCCGTGGCGGCACCAAAACCCCAAAAGCGGACATAGTACTGGTTCCCTGGAATGAGGTTGCTGAATGAAAGCAGGGGCATCAAGCCGGGACCGCTGTCGTCATCGCATTGCACGAGATTGTATGTGCCATTGCAATTCGGGGTGGCCGTATACAGCGCCATGGCACCATCTGTCAGCGTGCCAGCGCCAGTTTCAATGATGGCGATGCCTGAAGGTGGTGCGGTGAACAGGAACCAGACATCAGCGGAACCTGCCACCATGTTCCCGCAACCGGGCACGGGGATCACCGGCACGGTAGTAAGGGTCGCCCCCACATTGCTGAAAGTGTTCGGAATGCAATTGTTGGTGACGCCCAGCACTTGTGCCTGGCACGGGTCGTTGTTCGTGACCGGTGGTGGCGGTGCGGCGCATTGGACCGTGAGTGGAATGCAGGTCGTATTGCTGGCGCAGGGGAACTGGTCCACCAGTACGCGCAACTGGCCACTGAAGGTGGAAGTCCATTGCACGGAACTCTGCAGCCCCAGCAGGCCGCAGAAATCGTCGTTGTATCCGAGCGAAGCTCCACCAGTGTTGTTGAAGAGGGTGATCTGGGTATCGAAAGAAATACCCGTGCAGGTGGAGAAGGTGTAGATGTTGCCGAGCGTCACATTCACCAAGGCGTACTGTCCTCCCTGTATGCAGGGTACCGTAGTGGAACCAGGGCAAGGCACTGTGATGGCCGCGCCTGTAAGTGTGTTGTTATTGGTGCATTGCCCGATCGCGCCGGTGCATGACATCAGCGCGAGGGCCAATACGAACGCGCACTGCCTTGGCGTTCGACCGGTTCGCACGGCCAACAAGAATTTATCACCTCTCTTGTTGGGTGCCATGGCTGGATGGAGGATAGAGATCCGGATGCGCACCGATCCACAGCAGCTTTCGCTGCTGATAGTCGGCCGCGTCCTCTTCAGGGTGGCCTGTGTCAATGAAATTCGGGAAGCCGGGTAGTTGCACCTGGCCTAAGGAGCGCTCTTCAATGAGCAGGGGCCAAAGCGGGTTGAAATGCACGATGCTGATACCCCAAGGCGCAATGGCCTGGGCAAGTTGCTGAGGATCGATCTCGGCCCAGGCGCGCACCTTCACTTGCTGTATCGCAAGGGCAACGCTGATCAATGCGTTCGGGTCCTGATCCTTGATAGCCGAGATCACCACCTTCTCGTGCGATCGGTCGGGCATACCGGAGAGTTCGATCAGATAGCTGTGCTCCACGGGCTTTTGGGCCAAAGCCGCACTGCACAACGCCAACTGGAACGCGAGTGCGGAACAGAGAGGGATGCAGGAGGGCAAAGAGTATCGATGTTCCATCCGGTCTTCCTATGGCGCTGAAAAATACGCAAGTCCTGCGGCCTTTCAACAGGAAGACGGGAAGGTTGTCAACGGGATGCCCGGAACCGGATGAGTCTCAAACGGTCATGGCCGCGGTGGTCCTTGCGGGGTCAGTGCGTCCGGGATAGCGCATCAAGGCTTCCCGAAGGCATTCCACCGCCAGTTCCAACTTTGCTTTTTCCAGCACATAAGCCAGTCGCACTTGCTTGCGGCCTGGTTCCGGGGTCGAGTAGAAGCCGGTGGCTGGTGCCATCATCACCGTGTGGCCGTTGTGCTCGAAATGTTCCAGCAACCACTGGCAGAAAGCGTCCGAATCATCGATGGGCAGCTCGGCCACGCAGTAGAACGCGCCCTTCGGCTTCGGGCAGAAGATGCCCTGAACGCTGTTCAATCCATTGACGAGCGTGTCCCGGCGGGAGCGGTATTCGTTGATGACATCGTCGAAGTAGCTCTTCGGTGTGCGCAGGGCGGCCTCGCTCGCGATCTGTCCGAAGGTGGGAGGGCTCAATCGCGCCTGTGCGAACTTCAGCACGGTGGCCATGAGATCCTTGTTGCGTGAAACGAAAGCCCCGATGCGAGCACCACACATGCTGTAGCGTTTGCTCACGCTGTCCACCATCACCGTATTGCGCTCGATGCCGTCCAAGGTCATCGCGCTCACATGTGTTGCGCCGTCATAGCAGAACTCACGGTAGACCTCATCGCTGAACAGGTAGAGGTCATGTTGCTTCACCACATCGCGCAACGCTTCGAGCTCCGTCCGGGAATAGAGGTAACCCGTTGGATTGCCGGGATTACAGATCAGGATGCCCTTTGTCTTCGGCGTGATCGCTCGTTCGAACGCGGCGATGGGGGGTAGTGCGAAGCCGGAATCGATGCCGCTGCGAACAGGCACCACCGTAACACCAGCGGACAAGGCGAAGCTGTTGTAGTTCGCGTAGAACGGCTCCGGGATGATGATCTCATCACCCGGATCCAAGCAGGCTGACATGCCGAAGAGCAACGCTTCGGATCCACCGGTGGTGATGATGATGTCCTCGTGCGATACCGCGATACCGTGATCATTGTAATACCCGGCAAGCCCTTTCCGGTAGCTCTCGATCCCTGCACTATGGCTGTATTCCACAACGCCGATGTCCATATGCTTGATCGCATCGAGCGCAACTTGCGGCGTGCGGATGTCCGGTTGCCCGATGTTGAGATGGAGCACGTTCACACCGCGTTTCTTGGCGGCTTCCGCATAGGGTACCAGCTTGCGGATCGGCGAGGCTGGCATACGCTGGCCTTTCTGGGAGATGGATGGCATTCGGGGGAGGTTGACGATGCGAAGATCGCGGATGTGGCGGAGCAATGAACAATGCGGGCGGCCCGAAAATGAAGAAGCCCCCGGATCTCCGGAGGCTTCTGCTATGAATGGGAACCACCGATCACTGCTTCGGAGCTTCCGTGGGAGCCATCGGGCTCTGTTCTTTCACAGGGCTGGTAGGCGTGGTCGCAGAGGCCTTGATCTCGCCCTTGATGCGGACGATCTTCTCGGGGGCATTGGTGGCGTTGCTGCTGATGGTCACGCTCTTGTTGATGGGACCGACACGGTTGCTGTCGTACTTCACCGTAACGATAGTGGTAGCGCCGGGTGCCACAGGAGCGGTATCGCACTTGGGAACGGTGCAACCGCAGCTGCCTTTGCAGTTGCTGATGATCAAGGGCTGATCGCCCGTGTTCGTCACCTTGAACTCGCAGGTGCCGTTAGCGCCCTGATCGATGGTGCCGTAGTCGTGTACTTCCTTGTCCACGCTGATCATGGGGCCGGAGCCGCCGACCACTTTTCCTTCCTGGGCCATGGCTCCTAGGAACATTGCGCTGAGACCGAGGGTGGCGATGAACTTCTTCATGTGTGTTGTTGGTTTTGTGGCGTTGCTACGGACCAAAAGTAGGCCGGGGTTGCAACGCACTATGCCGGTTAACCAAACATTAACAGGCATGCGCGGCCTAATCGCGTAAGCGCCGTCCGCGCCACCTTTGCGCGCCGGGATCAGGCGGGCATGATGAAGAAGTTGTTGCGCATCGTGCGCGATTCGTTCAGTGGCGAGGAGCGCGACTATACCGCGATCGGTGTGCGCCACGCCATCATACTGCTCAGTGTGCCGATGGTGCTCGAACTCGCGATGGAATCCTTGTTCGCCTTGGTGGATGTGTTCTTCGTGGGTCGCCTTGGTGTGGATGCGGTGGCCACGATCGGCCTGACGGAAGGAGTGATGGTGGTCGTATACAGCCTCGCGTGGGGACTGGGCATGGGCATCACTGCGGTGGTCGCGCGGCGGATCGGGGAGAAGAACGGCGAGGATGCCAACGTGGCTGCGGCGCAGGGGATCCTGATGGCCATCATCAGTGGTCTTGTCATCGCGGTGCCGGGAGTGTTGTTCGCTCCAGGTATTCTTGGGATCATGGGCGCTTCACAGGCTGTGGTCGCTCTCGGGTCCACGTTCACGCGCATCATGATCGGCAGCAACATCATCATCATGTTGTTGTTCTGCATCAACGCGATCTTCCGTGGTGCGGGCAATGCGGCGCTCGCGATGCGCACACTATGGCTCGCCAATGCGATCAACATCATCTTGGATCCGGCGCTCATCTTCGGCTGGGGGCCGTTCCCGGAAATGGGTGTCACCGGCGCTGCGGTGGCGACAACGATCGGGAGAGGATGTGGGGTGCTCT
>JANMKC010000433.1:0-3616 GCA_031371785.1 Flavobacteriales bacterium
AAACACTCGACCACCTCAGCGACTTCCTCGCACTGCAGGTCCAGTCCCTATCCTGCTCCGAGGTCAGGTCCATCTGCGACTTCGACCACTTCAAGCCCACGAATGCCCTTTGGACGATCTTGAATGTCTAAATGGTATTACGCCGCAGCCCGAGCACGCATCTTTGTCCCAACAACCGAACAAATGGAAACCCTGACCTCTCCCTCGACAAAGTCGACGCATGGCCACGACGATCACCCCACGCCGGAAATGATCATGAAGATCGGCATGGGCTTCTGGGCATCGAAGGTGATGCTTACCGCCGTGAAATTCGAACTCTTCACCCACCTCGCCGCAAAAGGTGGGATGTCCGCCACGCAAGTGAAGCAACTGCTCGACCTGAAGTGCAGCGACCGCCATGTGTTCGACTTTCTCGACACACTGGCGAGCTTCGGCTTCTTGCAGCGTGAAGGCTTGCTCGCTTCAGCGGTTTACTCCAACGGCCCTGACACGGACTTCTTCCTCGACAAGAAAAAGCCGAGCTACCTCGGCGGCATCCTGGAGATGGCGAACGATCGGCTCTACCCTTTCTGGGGCAACTTGGAGACCGGCCTTCGCACCGGACAACAACAGAACGAGGCCAAGACCGGCAACGATTTCTTCGGCACACTGTACAGCGATCCAGTTCGGCTGCGCCAATTCGTGAACGCGATGTCAGGCGTGCAGATGGGCGCCTTCATGTCCTTCGCGCAGCAGTTCGATTTCTCCAAGACGAAAACCTTGGTGGACATCGGCGGCTCTGGCGCGCACTTGTCGCTCATGGTGGCGAAGCATCAACCGCACATGACGTGCACCAGTTTCGATCTGCCGCCCGTACAGCCCATCGCGCACGAGAACATCGCGCACTTCCAACTGGGCGATCGCGTGAGCGCCGCTGTGGGCGACTTCTTCGCCGATGCGTTCCCGAAAGCGGACGTGGTGGTGATGGGCAACATCCTGCACGATTGGAACGAAGAGAAGAAGGTGGCGTTGATGCGCAAGGCCTACGATGCCTTGCCAGCGGGCGGTGCGTTCGTGGCGATCGAGAACGTGATCGACAACGATCGCAAGCAGAACGTCTTCGGTATGCTGATGAGCCTGAACATGCTGGTCGAGACCAGCGACGGTTTCGATTACACCTTCGATGACTTCACGAAATGGGCGCAGGCCGCAGGATTCAGCCGCACGGCGATCATGTCGTTGGCAGGCCCGACGAGCGCGGCGATCGCGTACAAGTAGAGGGCGCGTTCCGGCAATCGTTATAGAAGCGCAGAGCGATCAATGCTCTGCGCTTCTCTGCGTCTTGGCGTCTCTGCGTTTGATATTCCACCGTGTACCTTCCCGCCGATGATCCACTCCATCCTCCGCGACAAATCCACGCGGCTCTTCATCATCCTCGGCAGCTTCTTCATCGCCAACGCGCTCATCGCGGAGATGATCGGCGTGAAGCTTTTCCAACTGGAGGATCTGTTCGGCGCGACGCATGCGGACTTCACCTTGCTCGGCCAGCATCACTTGTCGTTCGTGTTGAGCGTTGGCGTTCTGCCGTGGCCCATCATCTTCATCATGACGGATGTGATCAACGACTACTATGGCGTGCGCGGCGTGCGCTTTCTCACGATCCTTACCGCCGCGCTTGTCGCGTTCGCATTCGTGGTGATGTATCTCTCGATCCACATGCCGCCGGACATGGGTTGGTGGATCACCAGCAGCGCGACGCAAGGCGTGCCCGACATGCAGGCGGCGTTCAATTCCATTTTCGGGCAAGGCATGAACATCATACTCGGCTCGCTCACCGCGTTCATCCTTGGCCAGTTCATTGATGCGTTCTCGTTCCGCGGCATCAAACGCCTCACTGGCGACAAGCGCATCTGGCTGCGCGCCACCGGCAGCACATTGATCAGCCAGTTGATCGACAGCTTCGTGGTGACCTACGTGGCGTTCTGGATCTTCAAAGGCATGCCCTTCGCGCAAGCGACCGCGCTCGCGCTAACGGCTTACTGCTACAAGTTCATCGTCGCCATCCTCGCCACACCGTTGATCTATCTGGTGCATGGAATGGTGGAGCGCTACCTCGGCAAGGAGCGCGCGCACGCGATGCGCGAGGCGGCGATGCGGATGAAGGATGAGCAGTGATCGCATGGAACTCTCCGTCCTTCCGATCACCCTGCAGGATGCCCCCTCGTTCTTCTCCTTGATCGGTCAGGAACGCGAAAACCTCGTGACCTACTTCCCCATCACCACAGGCCGCACGACCGACGCCTCCGCTTGTGCCGACTATGTGAAGGACCTCATAGCGCAGGCGGTCTCCGGGGAAACGTTCTGCTTCCTTATCCGCATCGAGGACCAAGCGGATCCCGTAGGCGCTGTGTTCCTGAAGTCCTTCGACCGGCGTGTTCCCAAATGCGAACTGGCGTATTTCGTTTCCGCTCAACACCAGCGCAACGGCATCGCCACTGGAGCGCTCGCTTGGGCGGTGGATGAGGCCTTCCACGCGCACGGCATGAGCAAAGTGTTCCTGCGCATCGATCCGGACAACGTGGCCAGTATCCGCGTGGCGGAGAAGAACGGCTTCGCCCGCGAAGGCCTGTTGCGGCAGGATTTCCGCACGAGCGATGACCGCCTGCTCGATGTGATCCACTTCGGCAAGTTGCGCTGATCGCCCTGCCTTGCATCCCCATTATTCGGGATGTGCCTGTTCCATCAGACCCCGTTACCTTTCCCGTCGAAGAATTTCCGCATCTGTTCAACACCCTATGCACATGAAACACATTACGCTGCTCCTCTCCCTCTTGCTTGTGCCCTTTCTCGGCCAGGCCACACAGGTCGATCCCGCCACCGCACGGACCATCGGTGAGCATTTCCTGCAACGCACCTCGGCACGCTCGGGGGACAACACGCCGATCGCGTTGGATCTCGCGTGGCGCGTGACCTCGGCGGGTATCAACCCCGCGAACATGGCAGGCGTGAGCACCTATTACTACGTGTTCAACACGCACGATGCGCCGGGCTTCATCATCGTGGCAGGCGATGATGCGGTAACGCCGGTCCTCGGCTATTCCGATCGCAACGATTACGATCCCACTCACCTGCCGGAGAACATGGCCAAGTGGATCGAGGGATACAAAGGCGTGATCGCTGCGGCCGTTGCCATCAACGCTGCGGCCGATGAGGATGTGCAGGCGCGATGGGAAACGCTCCTGCAACCAGCTGCGGAAACGCGGGATGATGGCGATCGCAGTGTGAACCCGCTGCTCCAGACCACTTGGAGCCAATCGCCCAACTACAATGCACTATGCCCGGGCGGCTCGGTGACGGGCTGCGTGGCCACCGCCATGGCACAGGTGATGAAGTTCTGGAACTATCCTGCGACCGGCACCGGTTTCCATTCCTACGATCACCCGCAGTACGGAACGCTCTCCGCCAACTTCGCCACAACCACTTTCGATTGGGGATCCATGCCCAATTCGATCAGCGGCCCGAATTCCGCCATCGCCACCTTGATGTATGCGGCAGGCGTAAGCGTTGACATGGTGTACAGCCCGCAAGTGAGCAACGCCTATGTGATCACCGCCCAGAGCCCGATCCAGAATTGCGC
>JANMKC010000449.1:0-8196 GCA_031371785.1 Flavobacteriales bacterium
GCCGCGATGGGTCGTGGTGGTGCGCTCCAGTACACGTGCGACAGCCAGTGGTTCACGTGTCGGTGGATCCATTGCCCGCGTTCCTCCAATGTCCGAGCATCGTTATCGCCATCAACAGGAGCCACGGATACATCGGCACGAGATAGCGCCCTTCGCACAGGCGCAATGCGATCGGGAACACGAACACCCCGGTCAGGACAAGTACGGCGAGCCATACGCGTTCGCGCGGGATGCGCTTCCACTTCGCCAGTGACCAGAAGGCCGCGAACAGGCCAGCGATCAATACGCACCAGTGCTGGATCGCATCGAAGAGATCAAGGGCATGCGTCCACCATGCCTGCGTGCGCGCCGGATAACCGAAGACGCCACGCAGCCCCGCACGTTGGAAGAAGAGCCTCGTCAACCGCGCTCGCGCCATCACTTGATACTGCCACGGGCGTTCGCGCTGGTAGGTGTTGATGAAACGATCGCAGCGTGCGCGCATCACCCCCGTGAGCGCGAAGCGTTCTTCCGGCAAGGTTGTCCGGTCACTCCAGCGCGCCATTTCATCAGCGAGCAATTGCAGGCTGTCGCTGGTGATGCTC
This sequence comes from Flavobacteriales bacterium, assembly GCA_031371785.1. Taxonomy (GTDB): domain Bacteria; phylum Bacteroidota; class Bacteroidia; order Flavobacteriales_F; family PHOS-HE28; genus PHOS-HE28. The sequence goes on from JANMKC010000449.1 coordinate 585, forward strand.
TTGGACAGGGCGAAAGCAGGCATTGCGAGATCCTCGTCCGCGCGTCTGCCTTGTGCACCTCGTGGTCCCTCGCGCATGTTGAACCAGCGGATGTCGGCCGAGGGATCCCAATGGATGTAGTTGCCGCCGACCGCTTGCATGAAGCGCATCACGGGATACATATGCGAGTTGGCGAGCTCCGGCATGATGGTGCCCTGGCTGAGCGGGTGCAGCTTGCGGTGCATGACCCAATTGCGCCGCATCCAGATGCCATCGGCGATGAGGAAGGGAAGAAGAAGGAGCAGCGCACGTGCGATCCGACTTCGGGCATTCCCCGTCGCGATGAACAGGATGCCTACCGCGAGCAGCACGAGCCACATCGCCTGCACAGGCTTCAGGAATACGGCCCAGGCCAGCCACCCGCCGCTCCAGAGCAATGCCAAACGTGAATCCGAGCGCAGATGCGCGAGCCAGCCATGCACACCGAAGATCAGCGCGCTGGTGCAGAAGCTTTCCGGGAACCAGTCAACATCATACACAGCCACACGAGCGCAGCATGCGATGAGGATACACACCGCGTGTTGGGCCCATGTCGGCGCACCGAGCATGCGGGCGCAACGCGCGAGCACCACGACGCTGATCGCACCGAGAAGGAACTGAGCGAACAGGATCGCTGTGCCTGCACCTTGCGGCGTGGTGAAAAGGCGGAAGAGGAGATAGGGAAGTCCGTAGCCCGGCATGCGGAAATCCGGCAGGTACGCATGGCCTGTCAGGTACTGATCGATCGGTGCGAAGTATCCGGGTGTATCGCCGTTCTCCGCGCCCCAACCGTACCACGCGCCGTGCAGTCCATGCTCGTGCAGGAAGATCCAGAAGAAGATGCCGCGAACGACGAACGCGATGCCGAGCCACAACCACGTGCGCGCTTGGAAGAGCCACCGCCACCACATCGCACGAAGATGAAGATTGTCATGCCGTCCCCGGATGAAAACTCCGGGGTGAACCGGCATCGCGAAAAAGTTGGCTACCGTTCTCTGTTGTTCAGCCACATCTGGAACACCATCAGCGTCCATAGCAGCTTGCGGTGGTTGGCGTGGCCGCGCATGTGCTCATGCTTCAGGCGTTCCACGTAGAGCGCATCGAAGTAGCCTTCGCGCTTGATCCGTTCGCTGCTCAACAGCTCTTCGCACATCGGTTTCAACTCCTTGCGCAACCAGCCGCTTAGCGGAATGCCGAAGCCCTTCTTCGGACGGTCGATGATGGCGTCGGGCAGCTTGCCGCGCATCACTTTCTTCAAAAGCTGCTTGCCAGCAAAGCCTTTGCGCTTGAAGTGGTCAGGCAGTGAGTTGATGAACTCCACAACTTCCACGTCCATGAAGGGTGCGCGCACTTCCAGCGAAGTGTACATGCTGGCACGGTCCACTTTGAAAAGGATGTCGTCAAGCAGGTAAGTGCGCAGGAAGGTGAAGATCACTTCGTTCAGTCCTCCATCGGCCCATGGCGATCCTTGGAGCAGGTCATCGATCGGTTCAAGACCATGCGCGCCCTTCAAGGCGGAACGCACATCAGCGCTCAAAAGCGAGTGCTTCTCGTTCGGTGTGAAACTGCCGAGCCACAATGTGTTCACGTAGCGGGCGTCCAGTTCGAAACCGCGCAAGAACTGCTTCACCTTGAAATCGAAGCTGATGTTCCTATCGCTCGCGGGCAGCAGTTGCGCCATGCCCTGCAAAGCGCGGATCGCCGCGTGGGGCAACGAGCCGAACGCCTTGCGGAAGCGGTCCGCGGCGAACGTCGGATAGCCCGCGAGCAACTCATCACTGCCATCGCCACCAAGACATACCGTGACATGTTTGCGCGCGAAGCGGCTCAGCAGATGCGTGGGGATCAGTGAGGCGTCGCCGAAGGGCTCGTCAAGCATCGCATAGAGCGCGGGTATCAGATCGAGGCTGTCGCGCTGTTTCAGGATCTCCACATGGTGATCGCTGCCGATGCACTCCGCGACAAGGTGTGCGTGATCGCTCTCGTCGTAGCTGGCTTCCTCGAAACCGATGCTGAACGTGTTGATGCGCGTGGTAGAACTCTTCTGCGCGTAGTAAGCCACCGCGCTGCTGTCGATGCCGCCGCTGAGGAAAACACCCAGAGGCACGTCGCTCATCAATCGTCGTGCGGTGGCTTTGTGCAACGCATCATCGAGCCGCGCGATCGCTTCGTTCTCGCTGATAGGTTTCTTCGTCAGGTTTATCTCCCAGTATGCTCGATCGTTGACGATGCGACCGTTCTTCACCGTCATACAATGTCCGGGCTCCAGTTTGCGCACGCCTTGGATGATGCTGCGCGGTGTGGGCACGTACTCGAAGGTGAGGTATTGGTTCAGCGATACGAGGTCGATGTCGTTCTTCACCTCCGGATGCGCGAGCACCGCTTTCAGTTCGCTGCCGAAGACGAACGTTCCATTCTCCTGAGCGTAGTGCAATGGCTTCTTGCCCATGCGATCGCGTGCGAGGAAAAGCTCACCGCTCCTCGCGTCGTGGATCGCCAGTGCGAACATGCCGTTGAGCATCGGCAGCATCGCCGCGCCGTGCTCGGCATAGAGGTAGAGCAAAACCTCGGTGTCGCTGCTGGTGATGAACGTGTACTTCCCGCTGCGCAACAACACATCGCGCAGTGCCTTGTAGTTATAGATCTCGCCGTTGAAGACGATGGTGAGCTGTCCGCTGGCGTCGCGCATCGGTTGGTCGGCGCCGTGCGAGAGGTCGATGATGCTCAGGCGCGCATGGGCAAGACCTGTGTCCGCGATCACCGTGGCGTCCTGCCGATCAGGTCCGCGATAAGCGAGGCGCGCGATCATGCGCTGCGCGTCGTCAAGCGTGCCTTTTCCCTGGAAGCCGGCGATGCCGCACATACGGAATGATGATCAGGACTTTTTCATGCCGCCGAACTTCCACGAGTTGCCATTGCGGAAGATGATGTAGGCGCTTGCGTCATCCACATCTTCAGTGCTGAGCCATTCTTGGATCGTGCTCCTTCGAATGTAAGTGGTCTGTGGCGTCACGAGCTGATCGAAAGCCACATGGCGGAAAAAGCTGAAACCGCGTTGCGCGATCCACAATGAATAGTCATACAGCGGCAGCTTGCGTAGCACAGGCCACCGAAGCGCGTTCAGTGTTTTGGCGTAGAGGAAGTACGGGATCACCAGTGGCGTGGCGATGGCGAACTTGGTGAACCACCACGGCAACACGGACGCCACCCGGCGGATGGGATCCACGATCCAACGGATCACGCCATTGCCTTCGTGCGCATAGACCCAACAATGAAAACGACCGCCGCGCTTCGTGTTGCGGAGCACTGCTTCGAAGCCCGTGCGCGGATCCTTCAAGTGGTGCAGCACACCGATGCAGTAGGCCAGATCGCAGGGTTCCTCGGCGTACGTCGTGAGATCATGCTTCACGATCCGGAAGTTCTTCGCGCCGGCGCGGGCCATGTTGCGCTCGGCCATGTCCACGGAGGAGCCGAGATCCACGCCGATCAATTCGCTCGGCGCCCACGTGCTGATGTGCGAAAGTAAACTGCCACCACCGCAACCGAGCTCCACCACGCGGCGGCCTTCCACGTCCTTGCGCGTCAATGGTGCGAACCATTCTTCGAACTGGGCCGTGCTGTACACCGAACCTTCCGGCAGGTTGTTCCATGAGGTCGCGAACGCATCGGCCGTGCGCTGATCAGTGATGACCTGCTGCTGCGTCACGGCTTGGTGAAGCGGTATTCGATCTCCTCGAAGCCGCCCACCCAGAAGCACCACAGGCGGCTGCATGCCAGCGGGCTCAGGTTGGCGAAGAAGTTCATCACCGCGTTCACCACGCGCATGATCGCGATCGTCACTTTTCCAACGCCCATGTAAGGCAGCAGATGGAAAAAGGCGAAGTAGTGCAGCTCCAACTTCTCCAACTTGAAGGGCACGCCGAAGTAGCCGCTCTTCGTGAAGGTGGGATCGAAATACTTGGGGAAGGTGACGTCGAAACCCGCCTTGTGTTCGGCATGTGTGAAGCCGCGGCTGAAGTGCGGGACCTTGACGAGCAATGTTCCGCCGGGCTTGAGGATGCGGTGCAGTTCCTTCATCACCACGAAGGGTCGGTCCAGATGTTCCAGCACGTGCGAGGCGAGCACATGATCGAAGGATGCGTCCTCGAACGGATAGGGAAAACTGTTCAGGTCGTGTTGCACGTCGATGTCCACATGGCTGTGGAAATCCACGTTCACGTAGCCTTCCTTGAAGTCCTCGCCACACCCCAGGTTCAGCTTGCGCGCCATCAGAGGTTCATCGTTTCACGGATGCTGAACGGCGTGCGTCGCTGGCTCTCGAAGTAGGTGCGCATGATCATCTCCGCCAACACGCCCATGAGGATCATCACCAGACCGATGATGAAGAACATCGCGGTGAACACGGGCAGTGGTGTTTGCACGAGGTCCTTCTGGTGGGTCACTTTGAAGTAGACGGCCAGCGCGGCGCACAGGAAGGAAGTGAGGAAACTGAGGAAGCCCGCGCCACCGAAAAAGTGGATCGGCTTGGTCATGTACGCGTCGAGGAAACGGATCACGAGCAGGTCGAGCATCACCTTGTAGGTGCGGAACAGGCCGTAGTTGCTCTTGCCGAACTGGCGCGGTTGGTAGTTGACGGGCATCTCACCCACACGCCCGCCCTGCCAGCTGCAGTACACGGGAATGAAGCGGTGCATCTGTCCGTAGAGGGTCACGTCCTTGATCACATCGCGGCGGTAGGCTTTCAGCGTGCAACCATAGTCGTGCAACTTCACGCCGCTGATCGAACTGATGAGCTTGTTCGCCAGCAACGAGGGCAGTTTGCGTGTGAGGAACTGTCCTTTCCAGCGGTCGCGCCGCCAGCCGCTGATCACATCGAAACCCTCGTCCAGCTTGGCGAGCAGTTTCGGAATGTCGGCCGGATCGTTCTCCAGGTCGCTGTCCATCAATACGAGCACTTCGCCCTTCGCATGCTGGATACCGGCGTTGATCGCCGCGGTCTGCCCGAAGTTCCTGCGGAAGTCGATAGCCTTGAAACGCGGATCCTTCGCGCATTCCTCGCGCAGTACACGAAAGGACGCGTCGCGCGAACCGTCGTTCACCAGGACCACTTCGTAGTTGCTTCCATCCAGGGCCGCACGCAATCGCTCGAACAGCAACGGCAGGCTGCGTTCCTCGTTGTATACCGGTATGATGAGCGAGAGCGAAGGGCCGTTCATGCGCGGGATTGCAGGCGAAAGATGCGATGAACCGGAGGAATGCGCTCACTGCACCGAAGTGTTCCATCGCATGAATGGGTGTCTCATCACCACGGCACCGAGCAATACGAACGGGAAGATCCTGGATCATGCGATGCGCCTGCACACCGCTTTCCTCACCGCTTGGGCCAGGCCCTGATCACATTGTCCGAGAGCCCATCAGCGGTGGTGAGGTACTGGAAGTGCAGCCCCAGCAACGTGTCGGACTGGGGGCATAAGCGCAAGGATAAAAGCACACCTATGACGATCCATTTCCGCACTGTGGGAAGTTAGCGGGGGGTGGTCCCGAACGGGCGGAAAACAACAAACCCCGACTTCCGCCGGGGCTTGTTCATTGGATAGTGAGTAGCGGTTCAACTCGTCAACACCAAGCGCAAGCTCGACCCGGTCCCGTTGGAGAAAAAGACATGTGCGATGTAGATCCCCGGTTCGTTCGCGGTCGCGTCCCAAACAGGACTGGGGTCGGTCGAAAGTCGATCCACGAACCGCCCTTGCGCATCGTTGATCACCACTGATCGGATGTCTGCCCCAGTGAACCGGAAGGAACGATCGGAGGGGTTTGGTACCACACCGACGAGTGCCTCGCTCTTACCCGCAATGCCCAGGAACTCGGTGGAAGAATAGGAGAAGCGATAGCACAAGCCGTAATAGGGTGGATTGTAGACCCGGACGTACCAGATCCCGGAATCAACGATGGTAGTGTAGATCGCCGTGTCCGCAACGGGCACGCCTTCTGACCCTGAAGACACCCGGCCATCGCCTTCGCTCACCACGGTCATGTCCGCATTGTGGACGTTGAATTCGAAAAGCTCGTCGGGCGTGTTCGCGTATTCCGCCGCTACCTCTGTGAACAGGACGAGCGGGCCAGTATAGGATTTCGTGATCACGTAGTAGTCGAAGTCATCGGCGGGGTCCGTGTTGGGCCATTCCACGGAAAGCCGTCCTTCCGTCCAAGTGTCCGCTGCCAGCGGTATGGCCGTGGCCATCGTGTTGTTCGGTTCCACGTCGTTGGCGAACGCCATGGGCCGGTGCGTCGCGGTGACGCTATAGGAAATGGCGTTCGTGTTGGTGCTGCCCAGGTCGAACGCCACGCGCAGGTAGTGCGTTCCCGCTTTCATGCAACTGATCTCCGTGTTCGATTGTGCAGGCACCCCGCTGTTGCCGATCGCGGCCACTGCCATGGGTACCATGATGCTCGTGGAATCCATCAACGCGAAACCACGGATGGCGATCTGGTCCGTCATGATCCCGCTCTGTTCGCATTGGACATCGAGCAGCAGCACGCCATCATCCGGCAGCACGAACGAGTAGATGTCACCGATATCCCCGGGAAGCACGTTCAGTTGGCCTTCGAACGCCACGCCCAAAGTGAGGGGCACGGCATCCTGGAAATGGTCGTTCGGTTCAGGATCGGCGTTGAAAACGGGCTGGCCGGATGCGAACGCTGTCGTTGCACAGGTTATCAAGAGGAATGTTGTGCGGGTCATCGTGAACGGGTTTGGCTGGTCGGTGAAGAACACTACAAAGCAACCGACCGCCGCTGGCATTAACGTCATCCATTCGGGTGAGATCCGGATAGATGAAAAAACAAGAAGCCCCGACTTCCGCCGGGGCTTGCTCTCAATGATGAGGACGGGACTTACATCATGTCCATCCCACCGCCCATGCCATGCGGCATGCCTGCGGGGGATTTCTCTTCCTTCTCTTCGCTGATCACGCACTCGGTGGTGAGCAACATGCTCGCGATCGAAGCGGCGTTCTCCAGCGCGATGCGCGTCACCTTGGTGGGATCGATCACACCTGCGGCGAGCAGGTTCTCGTACACCTCGGTGCGGGCGTTGAAGCCGAAGTCGGCTTTGCCTTCGCGCACTTTCTGCACCACGATGCTGCCTTCGAGTCCGGCGTTGGCCACGAACAGGCGCAGCGGCTCTTCCAGTGCGCGACGCACGATGGCCACACCCGTGGTCTCGTCGGCGTTCACACCTTCCATCTTCTCGATGGCCTTCTGCGCGCGGATGTAAGCGATGCCTCCACCGGGCACGATGCCTTCTTCCACAGCGGCGCGGGTAGCGTGGAGCGCGTCATCAACGCGGTCCTTCTTTTCTTTCATCTCCATCTCCGTAGCGGCACCGATGTAGAGCACCGCAACACCGCCGGCCAGTTTGGCCAAACGCTCTTGCAGCTTCTCCTTGTCGTAGTCGCTCGTGGTGTTCTCGATCTGCGCCTTGATCTGCGCCACGCGTCCGGTGATGTCGGCTTTTTTGCCGGCGCCGTTCACGATGGTGGTGTTGTCCTTGTCTATGGTGTTCTTCTCGGCTTTTCCGAGCATGGTCAGTTCG
>JANMKC010000457.1:0-3982 GCA_031371785.1 Flavobacteriales bacterium
GCCTGCATCGCCATGTGGTTGGACCAGTACAGCACTTCATCGCTTACCGGCTTGTCCAGCATGCCTACGCCATAAAAGTCCTTGAAGAAACCGGCCCAGAAATGCGGTCGGTCTTTCTTCATGCCTGCGGTCATCTCCTCGAACGTTTGTTGGGGCACACCTTCCGGATTGTCGTCGGTCTTGAGCATGTACGGCACGATGCACGAAATAAGCACTGCATCGCGCACGCGCTCCGCGCCGTGGCGGGTGAGGTAGCGCGCCACTTCGCCGCCGCCCATGGAGAATGCGAGCAGGGTGGCATCCTGGGCATCATAGTGCTCCATCACTGCGGCCAGGTCATCGGCCATGGTATCATAGTCATACCCGTCCACCGGTTGCTCGGAGCGGCCAAAGCCACGGCGGTCGTAGGCTATCGCGGTCATGCCTGCATCGGCGAGCGCCAGTCCGAGGTCATCGAAGGTATCCGCGGTAAGCGGCCATCCGTGGAGCATGATCACCGGACGACCGGTGCCTTGCTCTTTTACATACAGTTCGCAGTTGTCTCGGGTTTTGATGGTTCGCATGGATCGGGGTTGTTGTACTGGTTTTTGTAGCCTGTGCGGAACACAGTATGTGCCACGCTGACCTCCCCGGCAAGTGCGTTCGCAGCGGTGGATCCTTGGGGCTGAACAACCCCAATAACATCGCTATGTGGCGGTTGCTCCACGTCATGAACAGCCGTGCTCACCAAAACAGACAGTTCGCCAAAGCGGCCAGCCTTTTCAAAAAAATGCGCAGAAGAGAGTGGTAGGAAGCTCACCACCGGCCCGACCCAGCTCTTCAGTGATCCATCCCCGACCGGGAACCAGGTCCGCATCAGCGATGCGCCCGATGCGCCTGCAAAAGGAAAAGGATACAGGGTGTTGGGCGGGGGGCGATGCTGGGGCGCGTGGCATGCGTGATCGTGCATGATCCTCCACATGTCGCAAGCGCCGATCACATCCGATCCCTCGATCCATCAACACCGAAAGCCAGCATCAGGCGCGGCTTTCATCGCATCCGCGCATTCGTTGAACGGCATACCGGAATGATCGGACGCGACTTTGTGGGAGTGTGGCCGTGCTCGGTCGAAGATCCGCGGAGCGGGCAGGCCGATCACAGAAACCAACAACCCCTACTACAATGGCAGAGCGTAATGTGAATACGGGAAACACCGCAAGTGCGACCCCGAACAAGGCCGGTACGCCCACGAGCGGCAGCCAGCAGACCAGCAATGAGCGCGAGCAAGGTGCTATGAAGACCGGCAATGCCGGTGCAGCCACCACGGGTGACCGCACGTGGAGCAGCCAGGACAAGAAGCGGGACAGTGACAAAGGCGACCTGTCCGGTTCGAGCCAAAGCCGCGACAAGGACAACGAGCGCAATGCCGACAAGAACACGCCGACCTCCAAGCAAGGGTATCGCGAGAACACTCCGGATGAGGAAGACGACGATCAACAGGGTGATGCCAAGCGCACCACGAACGAGGAAAAGAATATCACGAATTCTGGAAAGCCGAACTCCGGAACGAACACCAGCGGCAAGCGCTGAGCGATCCATGGAACCTCTTCCGTCGGCAGGCGTATCGCCTGCCGACGGAAGAGGTCCGATCAGATCCAACCAAACAACCGACAACATGAAAACGAAAGCAGGGGATAGCAGGGGCATCCGGAGATTACTGGAAGACCAACTGGCGGACACGTACTACGCGGAGAAGCAGCTCTTGAAGGCGCTTCCTAAAATGGCCAAGGCCGCCACCAACGATGAACTGCGCAGTGCCTTCACCGCGCACTTCGAAGAGACCAAAGGCCAATTGGAGCGTTTGGAACAGGTGTTCGAACTGATGGACCTGCCCGCCAAAGGCAAGACCTGCCCGGCCATACTCGGTATCGTGCAGGAATGCACCGAGCTGATGGAGGAGTTCGCCGATGACGAAGCGCTGGACGCCGCTCTGGTGGCTGGTGGCCGCAAGGCGGAGCACTACGAGATCGCCACCTACAGCAACCTGATCGCTTGCGCCGAGCACCTCGGACTGAACGAAGTGGTGGGACTGCTGCAGGAAACATTGGACCAGGAGAAGGGTGCCGACGACACACTCTCCGAACTGGGCGGGAACGTGATGGAGCTCGAAGCGGAAGCCGAAAGGGATGGCCGCGACAGCAAAGGGGCAAAAGGCTCCAGCATGAAAGCATCACGGAAGATGGGTACGGACCATCGCCAGTGAACATCAACCGGGAGCGCCCCCGAATTTTCGGGGGCGCTCTTGTGCCCCATAACATGAAACTGTCCCTTCCGAACGTCATCCTGAACAAATGGACCACCCGCGCATCGCGCTTCCTGGAGCGGGTGCGTATCGATCGCATTCGCGCCAAGCGATATGCGGCTGATGAGGTCCCCTATCCTTCACCCCCCGATGAGAACCCTGCACCGTACGCAACGGATCCGCACCCCTGAAGTGGGACTCACGTGGTTGGCGCCGTTCGTCGCGCTGCTCTGCGTTTCACTGCTGGTCTTGATCTGCTGATCGATCATGTGCGACCACGCCACAGCCGCTCAGTTGCAACGCATCGCCAAAGCGGTTGCCAGCGCGCGTGTCGATCATACGATCATTTCCGCAGTGTATGATGCGTATGCGCCCGCGGTGTACGGCGTGTTGCAGCGTGTGCTGCGATGCGAAGATCGCGCGTGCGAAGTGCTGCTCCACACGTTCGTGAAATGCTCCGACAAGGGTGCGAACACGACGCTGGCCGCATTGTTTCGCACCGCATTCTCTTCAGCGTGCTCAACAACGGATGCGGTGGAGCGCCCGGCGTTGGAAGGGCGCATCAAAGCGTGGTATGCGGAAGTGTTGGCGGAGCGGCCCGTGCGAGAGGTTGCGAGGGCCTGAAACCCGGACCCCGGCGGAAAGAGAGAAGGAGAGGATCCGTCGCGGTCAGGCTAAGCGGATTCAACTCTTCCGCCCGCTCACCAGAAGCACGAGACCGGCCACGGCGGCAATGCCCCCGATGATGAAGTAGGGCGTGAACACGCTGTCCTTCTTTCCCAAGTTCACCTCTGCGACACCCAGATCGACATGGGTCTGTTTGTCGTCCTTCTCGATAAGTCCGTATCCGATGATGGCAAGTCCTGCGATCAGCAGGACAATGGGAAGTGTTTTGCGCATGGTCAGTAAGGATGATGGTTCAAGTTGTTCGGGGTTCGATGGGCACGCACCATGCCGTGGATCGCCTCTTCGCGGCCAAGTGGGGAGCGCTCCACAACGGAACGGCCCCAAGGATCGATCCTCCATCTCTGGCGCGAATGTCCATGCTCATGTCTTATAACGCCAATGTATGCAACGGACGCACGCTGCCGCACGCACGAATGGAAGTCCAGCAACGCACGAGCGAAGGACGCTCGCGCGAGTACGGGGATCTGGCGAGTGATGTGTTCTTCGATCCATTCCTCACTCAACGGTCTCCACTTCGGGACCCCCTGGGTTCTTGGCTGAAGCCTCCACCGTCAACAGGAGCGGTTTGAGCACCTTCCAATCCACGGGTTTCAGCAGATGCTCGTCAAAGCCCGCATCCCGCGACCGTTGCCGATCCTCCACACTTCCCCATCCGGTGATGGCGATGATATACACCTTGTCCCCCAGCATCTTTCTGATGATACGGCAGGTCTCGTAACCATCAATGCCGGACATGCTGATATCCAAGAGGACCACCTCAGGCCGCCATAGCGCAGCCTCCTTCACAGCAACAGCACCATTGAAGGCCACCTGGACCAGGTGCTTGCTAATGGCAAGGACTCGCGCCATCGTACGCACCCCATCCTGATTATCATCAACGACCAATATCCGCATGTGGAGGGCTTTGCATGCACCAAGCTCAAATGTTTGTGCCAGATGTGGAACTGCACGCGAGCATGACGTGAGCGTGACGAAGTTGTGTGCCAGCACTTCTCCTCGCTCAGGGTCTCCGTC
>JANMKC010000187.1:0-1634 GCA_031371785.1 Flavobacteriales bacterium
TTCCTTTTATTTTCTGGCGTTTTTTTTTTGGGGGCCGTTGGTTATTACACGGCTTCAAGGGCCGGGGGGGGCGGGCACCCCCCCGGGTTTTCCTCAAAACCACGGGGGGGTGGCCCCCCCCCGCTCCCAGCGGGTCAGCCCTTCACGCAGACGATCTGGCGCAGGGTGTGCACGATTTCGACAAGGTCGGACTGGGCGGCCATGACGGCGTCGATGTCCTTGTAGGCCATCGGCGTTTCGTCAATGACGCCGGTGTCCTTGCGGCATTCGACGTGGGCCGTTGCTGCAATGTGATCCTCGAGAGAGAAGCGCTCCTTTGCGGCCGTACGTGACATGGCCCGGCCTGCCCCGTGTGAGCAGGACTCGAACGAATCCGGGTTGCCACGCCCGCGCACGATGAACGAGCGCGCACCCATGGAGCCCGGAATGATTCCGAGTTCGCCCAATCTCGCGCGGACAGCGCCCTTGCGGGTGAGCCACACACGCTCGCCGAAGTGCTCCTCGCGCTCGACATAGTTGTGGTGACAGTTTACCGCCACGTCGCGTGTCTCGATGCCAGGCCAGGTGTCGTGCAAGACCTTCAGCACGGCCCCCATCATGACCTCGCGGTTTGATCGCGCGTAGTCCTGGGCCCAGCCTACAGCCTCGACATAGTCGTTGAAGGACTGCGAGCCTTCGCCAAGCCAGGCGAGATCGCGATCGGCAAGCTTGAGGCCCGCGGCTTCGATTTCCTCCTTCGCCTTCGAGATGAAGTAGGTCCCGATGCGGTTTCCCACATTGCGCGAGCCCGAGTGCAGCATCACCCAGAGGCGGTCAGCTTCATCAAGGCAGAGCTCGATGAAGTGGTTGCCGCCGCCGAGCGTGCCGATCTGCAGCGCTGCCGATTTCTTTTCGGAGATCTTCGGGTGCCTGGCTTCGATCGCTTCCCAGCCGGACTTGTGGCGTGAGTACCAGGCGGATTCTGCCGGGCGTGGCGGCTGCTTGTGCGAACCCTGACCAACCGGGATCACCCTTTCGATATCCGACCGGATGGCTTTCAGGCTGTCAGGCAATTGCGACGCGGTGATGTTCGTCATCACCGCCGCCATGCCGCAACCGATGTCGACGCCGACGGCTGCCGGAATGATGGCGCCCTTCGTTGGAATGACGGAGCCGACTGTCGCGCCACGTCCAAGGTGCACGTCAGGCATGACTGCCACGTGGCCGTGAATGAACGGCAATGCTGCGATGTTCTGCAACTGCTTGCGGGCTTCGGCTTCAAGAGGAACGCCTTGCGTCCAGGCCTTGATTGCGACACCGCGAGATTCAATGAATTCGTACATGACACTTTCTCTTTCATTGGAGAAATTAGCTGTCATCCCGGAGCTAGGCGAGCCCGAATGCGGACGCATTCGGCGCGCGAGCCTGGCATCCGGGACCCAGGAGATTGCGCTCTGCGCACGTCACTCCTGGGTCCCGGATAGCAAGACGCGTTGCCCAAACGCTTCGCGTTTGGACGCGTCTAGCTTCCGGGATGACACCGCTTTTGGTTATGGCTCTAGTCTTGCTTCTCCTGTGCGATGATCCAGTCGATCACGCTTTCGGAGAAACCATCGACGCGGGTCCAGTTGCCTGCGCCCACGCCGTTCCTATAG
>JANMKC010000190.1:0-55754 GCA_031371785.1 Flavobacteriales bacterium
TGCGGATCAGCAGCCACATGCTCATCACACTGAGCAGGCAGAAGAGCGAATACGCCCGCACTTCATGCGCGAACCCGAAATGGTAGTTGCTGAACGTGAAGAGCGAACACGCGGTGATCCCGAGCAGTTGCCCGCCGAGTCTCCGCGACAACAGGAACAGCGGCCACACCGTGAGCGCGCTGAACAGTGCGGACGGAACACGCAGCCAAGCGGCATGCAGCGGCACCACGCCGCTCCACCATTTCACCAACAGGAAGTACAACGGCGGATTGTTCTCTGTGCGCAACATCGCGAACAAGTCGGCGAGGTCTTGCTGCGACCAGAAGATCGTGAAAGGTTCATCGTTGGAGATCTCGTTCACGCCGAGCCAACCGAACTTGAGCGCACCGTTCAGCGCCAGCAGACCGACGACCAACAACGTGTCCGTGGAGACCTTGCGCATGCGCCGAAGCTAACGGCACACGATCACACGCGGCGCTGCATCACATAGTGCGCACCGATACCCGCCATGTCGAAGGGCTCGCCGTGTACCGTGAACCCCAGTCCTTCATAGAAGCGTTTCGCCCCGCCGCGTGCATTGCACCACAACAGGTCCGCCTGCTGCGCGCGCAGATGCTCCATCGCGAAGCCGATCAGTTCGCTGCCCGCACCCTGCCCTTGAAGATCCGGATGAACGGCCATGCCGCGAAGGCGATATTGCTTCCAGCCTTTCAGGCCCTCGTGTTTCTCGGCATAGAAAGACCCGACGCCGATCAGGTGCTCACCAAGGAAAACGCCCAGATGGAAACTCTCAGGGTTGCGGTCGTTCGGGTAGTCGCAGTCAGCGAGGGTCTCGTGCGGGCGCAACACGAGGTGCCGCAGGGTGTGCGTGTCGGTGGCTTTGATGAACTTGATGCGCATGGAGAATACCGGCGCAACAAAGTTGGGGAGATGGGCAACGCCGCGCCAGTATCAACTGGTATGTTCCGTCGGCGCTTCCTCAAGCACCGCACGTTCGTAGTAACTGATGATGACCGTGGTGAGCGGTAGCGCGATGATCATGCCGGTGATGCCGAAGAGATAGCCCCAGATCGACAGCGAGAGAAGAATGTACTGTGGTCGCAACCCGGTGTTCTTCCCCTGTATGCGCGGGGTGAGCAACATGCCGTCCAATGCGTAGGCGACCATGTACACCAGCAGGGCGAGCAACATGATGGGACCTATCGAACGCTGCTCCTCCAGGGCCAACAGCCCCGCACTGAACAAGGCCATCGGCAAGGTGAGCAAGGACAAATAGGGGATCACGCTCAACACGCCCGCGATCAACCCCAGTACAAGCGCCAGCGGCAACCCGATCATCCAAAAGCCGAGCACGTAGACCACGGTAAGCACCATCGCCAGTTTCAACTGGCCCCGGAACCAGAGGTTCATCACGCGCTGCAGATCCCCGATCACACCGGTGATGTGCCTGCGGTAGCCGGAAGGGATCAATTTCTCCCAGTTCTCTTTCACATCCTCCTCATCGATCAGGATGAAAAGCAGATAGATGATCGTGGTGAACACACCGACCAGGCCAAGAACCCAACCGAACACATTGCTGATGCCCGACCAGAACCCGGGGAGCACTTTTCGCGCAGCAGCCAACACGTTCTCTTCCGTGAGGTACCGTTGCGGATCGATCGCCGCGATCCGAGCGAACACATCATGCAGCCACGGCGTTTGCTGCGCCTGCGCCTGCCAGAGCGGGAATTCGATCGCCATGAGCGAGCCGAAGCGCTGTGCCTCCTTGGTGATCTGCGGCGCGATCAGCATGACAAAGCCGATCATCAGCCCGAACAGCAGCGCGAGCGTGATCATCACGGCCACAGCTTGGTTCCGCACCAATTTCCTCACGCGGTCCACCGTGGGGTCGAGCAGGTAGGCGATCACCAGCGCGATGAAGAAAGGCATGAGCACCGCGCTCAATAGATGCAGAAACCAGCCAATGACAGCGATCACCGCTACGACCAGCACGATGTACAGGAAGCGTTCGAGGGAGATGGTGCGACCGGTGTTCATGGGCGGGTCCGAAGCAAACTATTCGCGCGGTCCGATATCCGCAGGAATGCCGATAACCGGGCCGATACGTTGGAGCAATGAATCGCATTGCGGGAAGAACCGCGCCTTGTCCATCCGGTGGTCGGCGTCAGGGAACCACGCGCATCCGATCACTTCCTGACCTGCACTGCCGGTGATGCTCACGTCGGCATGAATGCGCCTATGTGATAGGGATGGATCACTCTGTGACGATCCCAACAGAAGGATCCCGTTCCGGTCAAGCATCTGTTCCATCGCCGTGAACGGCAAGGGCAGGTCAAGAAAGAGTTCCTTCTGGTAATGGATGACAATGGCATCGGGCAGGATATCGGCATACTTCCTAGGACTGAACAAAGCCGCCCACAACGCCCAGATCAGGCCGGGGATCAAGGTGATCACCGCCACTTTTCGGAAGAGCCTGCCCTTGTCGCCGCGCAGAACAAGAGCGACCACGATGCCTACGGCGAACGCTGAGACCAATGCGATCGCCAACGCACCGAGGATCCTTTCAGATGCAGTGTGTTCAGCCACGACCAGGGTGATGCTCGACAATCCGAGGTAGCCATGCCTGAACATCAATTCCTCGGACGGCAGGCCACGGTAGGCGATCGCGTAGACCCCCCACCAACCGAGCCGTATCGCGCCGATCACCAACGCGCCCAGCATCAGGTAGTGTAGCGCACTACGCGTGTTGTCGTCCAGTTCCCACTTCATCGCAGGACGAAGATCACGCTTACTTGATGTAGCGGAGATCCTGCCCGCTCTTCAATGCCCGCAAAGAAGCGGTGATCAACTTGATCACGTTCTCCACATCCTCGCGATGCACGCTTTCTACCGTGGTGTGCATGTACCGCAGCGGCAAACTGATGAGCGCGCTCGGAACACCGGCTGCGCCATAAGCGAAGGCATCAGTGTCCGTACCCGTGGCTCGGCTTACCGCAGCGCGCTGGAACTTGATCTTCTCTTTGTCGGCCGCGCCGATGATCAGCTTCAGCAGGTTGTTGTGCACCGCCGGACCATAGCTCAGCACCGGCCCCCCGCCGCAGGATACATCACCGTTCTGGATCTTGTTCATCATCGGGCTCTGTGTGTCGTGCGTAACGTCCGTCACGATCGCCACATCGGGCTTGATGCGCTCCACGATCATTTCCGCGCCGCGAAGACCCACTTCCTCTTGCACGCTGTTGGTGATGTACAGGCCGAAGGGCAACTTCACTTTGCTCTCCTTCAGCAGGCGTGCTACCTGCGCGATCATGAAGCCGCCCATGCGGTTGTCCAGTGCGCGGCCCACATAGTGTTTCCCGTTCAGCACCATGAACTCATCCTCGTATGTGATCACGCATCCCACATGCACGCCCAGCTTCTCCACCTCCGCCTTGTTGGCGCAGCCACAGTCGAGAAAAATGTTGTCCAATGAGGGCGTTACCTCCGTCTTGCCATTGCGCACGTGGATCGCGGGCCAGCCGAAGATGGCTTTCACAACGCCCTTGTCCGTGTGGATGTTCACCCGTTTGCTGGGTGCGATGAGGTGGTCGCTTCCGCCATTGCGCCGAACATAGATGAAGCCCTCCTTCGTGATGTAATGCACGAACCAGCTGATCTCATCCGCGTGTGCTTCGATCACCACTTTGTACTTCGCTGTGGGGTTGATCACCCCCACCGCCGTGCCGTAATTGTCCGTGAAGTGCGTGTCGATGTAAGGATTCAGGTAGTCAAGCCAGATGCGCTGCCCGCTACTTTCGAAACCCGTCGGGCTGGCATTGTTCAGGTAGCGCTCCATGAAGTCGAGCGCTGGTTTGTCCAAGATGCTCTTCCACTTGCCCGCTTTGGTCGTTGAGACGGCGGTCCCCTTCTTCGTTCCTTTCTTCTTCTTGGCCATGTTCGATGCGTTGGGGCGATCCCTGGATGAAGCTCCGGGTGCGTTACCATGCGAGCGCCCAAAACTACCCGCCTGGGCGGTCGCGAACATCCGGCCCAACCTCCGCGTATTAACAGCCGCTTCGCAAAAAACCGAACTCCAACATGGACCTCCGCGCGTTCCTCTCCCCCGCGTCGTTGCTGATCCCCGCACTGTTGCTGGCCCAAGCCGCCGAGCAACGCACCGACACGCCCTTCGACAAGGAGCACTTCGCCAATGCCAATGGGCTGAAGAAAGCACTGTCCGCCATCAAGCAAGGGGATGCCCTGTTCCAGAACGGTGGCACGCACTATACCGAAGCGCTCGAGCAATACGACCAAGCATACACCCTCAACCCCGACAATGCCGAGCTGAATTTGAAGATGGGCCTGTGCCACCTCAATGGCCGTTACCATTACAAAGCGGTCGGCTTCTTCCAGAACGCGTACGCGCTGCAACCCAGCATACCCCGCATCCACTTCCTCCTCGGCTATGGCTACCAGCTCACCGCCGAATGGGACAAGGCGATCGCGGAGTATGGCCTGCACCGCGCCTCGATGGGCCGCGCCGCACCGGATCCCGAACCGATGTACAACAGCGCCGACCGGCGCATCGCCGAGTGCAACAATGGCAAAGCCTTCTATGCGAAACCGACTTCCGGCCAGGTCAGCAACATGGGGCCGGCCATCAACAGCGAAGTGGCCGATTACGGCGTGCTGATCACCGCCGATGGTGAGCACATGATGTTCACCAGCCGCCGCAACAACAGCACCGGTGGGAAGATCAACAAGGCCACGCACGAGTACTTCGAAGACATCTATGCCTGCGATCGTGCCGCTTCGGGCTGGACCGAACCCCTGCCCATGGCGCAGCCGGTGAATTCGCCCATCAATGATGCCTCTGTGGGCCTCTTCAACGACGGCCGTACCATGATCGTGTACCGCGACGTTGACGGCACGGGCGATCTGTTCGAAACCAAGCGCGAAGGCGATATATGGAGCGAACCCGTCACCTTGGGCGGCAATGTGAATTCCGGAGCCAACGAGAGCAGTGCCTGGTACAGTTTCGACCGCAAGCAACTCTTCTTCGTGAGCGACCGCGAAGGCGGGCAGGGCGGCCAAGACATTTATGTGAGCCGCTGGGATGATGTGGACAAGCAATGGGGCATCGCGGAGAATCTCGGAGCGACCATCAATACGCCGGAAGATGAGGATGGCGTATTCATACACCCCGATGGAAAGACCCTCTATTTCAGCAGCAAGGGCCACAACTGCATGGGGGGCTACGATGTGTTCAAGAGCACCCTTGCGGACGGTCATTGGTCCAAACCGGAAAACCTCGGCTGGCCGATCAATTCGCCCGACGACGATCTCTTCTTCGTGCTCACCGCGGACGGCAGCACCGGTTACTTCAGCAGCGTACGCCCCAGCGGGATGGGCGAGGATGACATCTATCGCGTGGATTTCCTGCCGGAAACAAAAGGCGAGGAAACGGCCTCGCTCACCACCACAGGAAAACCGGCCAAGGAGAATACGAACGCCATGAGGACCGTGCTCCTGAAGGGGCGCATCATGGACCTGAAGATGCTCGCCGGCATGGAGGCCACCATCGAACTGATGGACCTGCAGGATGCCCATCTCGTGGCCACCTTCACCAGCGATGCCAAGACCGGTGAGTTCATGGCCGCATTGCCGAGCGGGCACGACTATGCCATGAGCATTCATGCCGACGGTTTCCTTTTGCACTCCGAGAACATCAGCATGCCTGCCGATGGCGGATCACTGGAGATGAACATGAACATCACCTTGCAACCGATCGAGACCGGCCATCAGGAAGTGATGCGCAACATCTTTTTCGAGCGCGACCTGGCCGCACTGAACCCCACCTCGCTCGCCGAAATGGGCCAGCTACTAAGCTTGTTGCGAGAGAACCCCAAGCTGCGACTCGAGATCGGCGGCCACACGGACAGCGATGGCACGGTTGAACACAATGACCAGCTGAGCAATGCCCGCGCACAGGCCGTGGTCGATCACTTGATCGCCAATGGTATCGCACCCGATCGGCTGCAGGCCAAGGGCTATGGATCCAATCAAGGACTGGTGGCCAATGATACCGAGGAGCATAAGGCGCAGAACCGACGGACGGAGATGCGCGTGCTCTAGTTCCCGCAGGCCTCCTTCTGCGGGAAGGGCGTCCGTCCGGTCATCGACCTGTGTTGGCCAAATGGCCATACCCCTGATCCACCTACATTTGCCGGTCCTTTTCGCAGCCTATACCCCTTCCTTGGCAAATGGAAGCCATGAGCGAACATACCATCCCCTTCTCAGGATTGAAAGACGGCGCGCATGCGTTCGACTTCCTGTTGAACGATGCCTTCTTCAAGGCCACCGGGGTGGAAGAGTATTTGGGAGGCAAGGTGAAGGCGCATGTGGACATGGACAAGAGCGAGCACCTGCTGGTGACCACCATACATGTCGACGGCAAGGTGGCCATGCTCTGTGACCACTGCAACGCACCGATGCAGCAGCTCGTGAAAGGTGACCAACGACAGATCTTCAAGCTGCTCGATGAGGAGGATGGCGATGATGATGAACTGGTGACCATCGGTCCGCGCGCGCACGAGGTGAGCCTGACCCATTACTTCTTCGAGTGCATCAGCCTGCACATGCCCATTCGCCACGTTCACCCCAAAGGCCAATGCGACCCGGAAGTGGACGGTGCCCTGAAGAAGATCCAACTGGAACATGAACCTGTGCCCGACCCTCGCTGGGAAGCGCTCAAGGCCCTGAAGAACAAGACCCGATAATCGAAAGACCCCGACATGCAACTGCCGGTCGGGACAACCCTGAACGACCATGCCAAACCCGAAACGCCGATTTTCCAAGACCCGCACTGCGAGCCGCCGAAGCACCAAGAAGGCTGCCGTACCTACGCTGAGCACCGACAGCGCCACGGGCGAAATACACCTGCGTCACCGCGCTTACCAAGTAGGGGATGACCTGATGTACCGCGGCAAGGTGGTTTCCACCAAGACCAAGGCCGAGTAACGCGCCTATGACCTTCATTTGCCCTCCGCCCGGAAGAGGGCCGGGTGAGGCATGAGGATCGGATTGGACATCATGGGCAGCGACCACGGCCCGGTCGTGCCCATTCGTGCTGCCGTGTTGGCGGCGAAGGAACTGCCCGCTGATGTGCGGCTGGTCCTCATCGGCGATCCCGCCATCATTCAAACTGGCTTGAGGGCGGAAGGCGCAGACCCCGCAGCCTTCGATATCGTTGAGAGCGCTGACGATATCACCTTCGACGACAACGCCACCAAGGCGCTCGGCCTGAAACCCCGCAGCAGCATCAGTATCGGTTTCCAACTGCTGAAGGAAGGAAGTCTCGATGCCTTCGCCAGCACCGGCAACACCGGCGCGATGCTCGTAGGCAGCATCTTCAGTGTGAAGCCCATTTCCGGCGTGATCCGGCCATGCATCCCTACCGTGATGCCCAAGGAAAGCGGCGGATATGGCATCATCCTCGACGTGGGTGCGAACGCGGATTGCAAGCCCGATGTGCTCTGCCAGTTCGGGCTGCTGGGCTCGCTCCTGGCGGAATCCGTCTATGGCATCCAGAACCCCAAGGTGGCGCTGCTCAACATCGGCGAGGAGGACAAAAAGGGCAACGTGGTGACCCAAAGCGCCTTCGGGCTGATGAAGGAGAGCGGCCAGTTCAACTTCGTGGGCAACATCGAAGGCCGCGATCTTTTCAATGACAAGGCCGATGTGATCGTCACCGATGGCTTCACGGGCAACATTGTCCTCAAGGCCGTCGAAGCGTTCCATGACCTGCTGAAGACACGGGGGGTGCATGAGCCCTTCTTCGATCGCTTCGATTACGAGAACTACGGTGGCTGTCCCGTGCTGGGGGTGAACGGCAATGTGATGATCGGCCACGGCATCAGCAATGACATCACCATCAAGAACCTCCTGCACCTGAGCCGCAATGTGGTACACGCACGGCTGAACGAGCGGATCAGGGATGCGTTCCAATGAGTTGTACCGCAAAAAGCGTGAAGGAGAGAGACCGATGAAAAGACCACCGCTGCCCGATCCGCATTCTTTGCGCTCTTCGCGTCCTTTGCGGTAATACCACACCATGAAAACCACCGCCGCCATCACTGCTGTCCAAGGCTACTTGCCAGATTTCGTTCTGAGCAACGCCGTGCTCGAAACCATGGTGGACACGAACGACGCGTGGATCACCGAGCGCACGGGCATCAAGGAGCGACGTATCCTGAAGGGCAAGGATCAAGGTCTGAGCGTGATGTGCGTGGAAGCCGTGAAGGGGCTCTGTGCCAAGCGCGGCATCGACCCGATGGAGATCGACCTGCTGATCTGTTGCACCGTTACCGCCGACTATCAGTTCCCGGCTACGGCCAATGTGATCTGCGACAAGGTGGGCGCGAAGAACGCGTGGGGCTTCGACCTGAACGCGGCATGTTCGGGTTTTCTCTATGGCCTTACCACTGGAGCGCAGTTCATCGAGACCGGCAAGCACAAGAAAGTAGTGGTGGTCGGTGGCGACAAGATGTCCTCGATCATCGACTATACCGACC
The DNA here is from genome assembly GCA_031371785.1 of Flavobacteriales bacterium. Taxonomy (GTDB): domain Bacteria; phylum Bacteroidota; class Bacteroidia; order Flavobacteriales_F; family PHOS-HE28; genus PHOS-HE28. Next base: position 8,553 of record JANMKC010000190.1, read on the forward strand.
GCGCCACGTGCATCATTTTCGGCGATGGTGCCGGTGCGGTCCTGCTCGAGCCGAACACGGAAGGCGTCGGCATCCTCGACAGCATCCTTCGCGCCGATGGCAGCGGCTGCCAATACCTGCACCAGAAGGCAGGCGGTTCAGCGCGCCCTTCCACGATCCGTAGTGTTGAGGCCAAGGAGCACTATGTGTACCAAGAGGGCAAGGCCGTGTTCAAGTTCGCGGTAACCAACATGGCCGACGTGAGCGCCGAGATCATGGAACGCAATGGCCTGAAAAGCGAGGACGTGGCGTGGCTCGTCCCGCACCAAGCGAACAAACGCATCATCGATGCCACCGCGCACCGTATGGGGCTCGACGATAGCCGCGTGATGGTGAACATCGAGAAGTTCGGCAACACCACCAGCGGCACACTACCTCTTTGCCTGTGGGAATGGGAGCCCCGACTGAAGAAGGGCGACAACATCATACTCAGTGCCTTTGGTGGTGGCTTCACATGGGGAGCTATCTACCTCAAGTGGGCTTACGGCGGCTGAGCCGGGACTTTCTACATTGGCGATCCTTCTTCGGAAGGCAGCCTGAACCAAATGAGCGAACCGATGAACCTAACGCAGATCCAAGAACTGATCAAGTTCGTGGCCAAGAGCGGTGTGAGCGAGGTGGAGATCGAGCAGAAGGATTTCAAGATCAGGATCACCACCCCTTCCGGAAAAGTGCAAATGGTGGCCGCACCTGTGCAGATGCAGGTCGCTGCCGCACCTGCTGCTGCTCCCGCTGCCGCGACCGTCACTTCGAGCGGAGCCGAGAAGCCAGCCGCCGCACCTGCTGCCGACAGCAAGTACATCACCATCAAAGCCCCGATGATCGGTACGTTCTACCGCGCTGCCGGTCCGGGCAAACCCATTTTCGCCAACGTCGGAGACACCATCGAGAAGGGCAAGCCCATCTGCATCATCGAAGCGATGAAGCTCTTCAACGAAATAGAGAGCGAGGTGACGGGCAAGATCATCAAGGTGCTCGTGGACGACGCGAAGCCCGTTGAATACGATCAGCCATTGTTCCTCGTGGATCCCGCTTAGTTCCAAACGCAGAGGCGCGGAGGGGCGCAGAGGAACGCGGAGTTCTCTTTGCCACTGAGGCGCGAATCGCAGAGCATCATGCCATCGCTTCGGACCTTGATGTCAGCCTCCTACTCTGCGGAACTCCGCGTCCTTAGCGCCTCTGTGTTTAATCCCCTGCGCCCTCCATGTTCAAGAAGATCCTCATAGCGAACCGCGGCGAGATCGCCCTGCGCGTGATCCGCACCTGCCGCGAAATGGGCATCAAAACGGTGGCCGTGTACAGCACCGCCGACCGCGAGAGCCTGCACGTGCGCTTCGCCGATGAGGCCGTGTGCATCGGTCCACCGCCCAGCAAGGAGAGCTACCTGAACATGGTGCGCATCATCGCCGCAGCGGAGATCACCAATGCCGATGGCATCCATCCGGGCTACGGTTTCCTCAGCGAGAACGCCAAGTTCAGCAAGCTCTGCCAACAGCACGGCATCAAGTTCATCGGTGCCACACCGGAACAGATCGAAGCCATGGGCGACAAGGCCACCGCGAAGGCCACGATGAAGACCGCCGGCGTGCCGTGCATCCCCGGCAGCGAAGGACTGGTCACCGACCTCGCCTTGGCGAAGAAAGAAGCGAAGAAGATCGGCTATCCGATCATCCTGAAGGCGACTGCCGGTGGCGGTGGAAAAGGCATGCGCCAAGTGTGGAAGGAGGAAGAATTCGAACACGCTTTTGAGACGGCCAGCCAGGAGGCCGGTGCCGCATTCGGCAACGCGGGCATGTATATGGAGAAGTACATCGAGGAGCCGCGCCACATCGAGATCCAGATCGCGGGTGATCAGTACGGCACCTTCTGCCACATGAGCGAGCGCGATTGCTCGATCCAGCGACGCCACCAGAAACTTGTTGAAGAGACGCCTTCGCCCTTCATGACCAAGGCCCTGCGCAAGAAGATGGGCGAAGCGGCGATCAAGGCCGCAGCGAGCGTGAACTATGAAGGCGTGGGCACGGTGGAGTTCCTCGTGGACAAGAACCGGAACTTCTACTTCATGGAGATGAACACCCGGATCCAGGTGGAGCACACGATCACCGAGGAAGTGATCGACTACGACCTGGTTCGCGAGCAGATCAAGATCGCTGCGGGTGTTCCCATCTCCGGATTGAACTACGAGCCAACGCGCCACGCGATCCAGTGCCGCATCAACGCCGAGGATCCCTTCAACAACTTCCGCCCCACGCCCGGAAAGATCACGAGCTACCACAGCCCCGGAGGCCACGGTGTGCGCGTGGATACGCACGTATACGCGGGCTATACGATACCGCCGAACTACGACAGCATGATCGCCAAGCTGATCGTAGTGGCCGCTACGCGCGAAGAGGCCTTGGCCAAAATGGAACGTGCCCTCGGCGAATACGTGATCGAAGGGATCAGCACCACCATCCCCTTCCACCAACAGCTCTTCCAGAACGAGAAGTTCCGAGCAGGGGATTTCAACACGAAGTTTTTGGAGGGGTTTGAGTTGAAGAGGCCGGGGTAGGCCGGTCATTCATACGTGACCTTGGCGAACGGAAGTCTGTTCTTGAACTTGGTGATGAACTCCTGTGCCTTCTCTTCGCTTGGAAAGTCGCGGTGACCGGTGAAGGTGAGTCCCTCAAACTTGGCCCTGACCGCATAGGCCCCGTTTACTTCGTCTTGGACGTAGGTCGGTTGCTCCGTACATAAGCGACGAATAGTCTTCATAAAGCCTTGTTGCCCTCCGGCAAGAACATTGGATGACGAGAGCACTCGAACATCGTTCTCATATATGTCGATCGTGAACTGACCGGGATGGCTGCTACCATTCCTTATCAAGAAGCTGTTGCGGAAGACCCGGTTCGCTCGTTCATCGAAATCCGGGAACATGAGGAGGTAGCCCGTTAATGCACCACCATGCACGGCCCGTGCAACGACCAGTATCAACCATAGTTTCAGCAGGCAAGCTTGTGCAATGGTGATGATCTTAATCTGCTCGAATATGGCTTCGTTCACGCTACCAAACAGGACCATCAATGGTTGCATGCCAGCGTAGATCATCAGCCACCGGATCTCGGCTGTGTTCTGCCACATCAGCGTGCCATCGAAGCGCGCTATGAACAAAGCAAGAACAATGCTCACTAAAACGCCCGAAACCGTATTCCAAAGCAAAAGCCGTCCCTCATCTGGCGTGCTCAGGTCCGAGGCGCTTGACCACCTGTAGAACACCATGGCCCCCATGAGCACGAGCGCGCCGAACAGCATCCAGCTGAATCTGCGATAGAGCAGGCGTTTCTTTTTGTACCGCAAGCAGGTACGTGGCTTAGCGAGCTCCAAGAAAGACTGGAACAAAAAGAGGCCACTTGCGCCATTGAGAAGCACCAACACCATTGTCCTAAGCGCATCCGCTTGTCGAGTTGTGCCTGTAAGCAACCCCTTACCCCAAAGCTCCCATGCATAGAAGAGCACGAGGCAACCAAGGAAGGCGACGAACCGGGTCACGAACCGAGCTATTGCAGAATCGAGGTGCTGATTGTCCACCCAGACTTGTTCTTTGCTTTTCAACTTCTGGTCCGTAAGGGAGAGTTCATTCATCGATTCCCATGACGGCCAACGAAGAGTGAGACGATTCCAACGGCGCTTCGCTCTAACGGTATAATAGCAACTCCACCAGCGCATCAAATTACCAACCTCGCGCTTTCGGTTTCCTCGGACAACGGATTTCCGACCGCTGAGCAACCAAATGGCACCCATCATTAGTCCAGACAGACAGACAGCCAGGTTCAGCCAGTCCAGCGGTTTTTCAAGTTCATGAAGAGCGACGTTAATAGCCTCAGGTCCTTTCCCCGAACCTATTTCCTTGTGGCTCAGCAAACCATACAGGGCAGTGATGACAATTAGCGCCATCGCGCCAAAGAATGTTCGCGATTTTTGCATTCGCCCAGCGATTGGTGTCCCTCTTCTGAGCTGGATTTCTGGTGCGCAGACCAGGTAGCAGAATATGCGCCCCTGAACGAGGGCATATTGAATGATGAAGAAGAAGTATAGCTTGAGAAAGAGCACCGCGTAGAGCGTGAACGCCTTGATCTCCACCATCTCCCCTGGGGGGAACACGGCGAAGAGGGTCTGAACCGCCGCATAGGCGTAAAGGACCCCGACCAGGTTCGATTGAAGTCCGATCAGTTTGCTGTCCAATCGGGAGATCAGAAGCATCATGACTACCGCAACGAAAAGGCCGGATACCCAATTCAGGACGATCGTAATACTGACGAGATCGCCAAATGTGGGTTTACCAGCAATGGAGCAACCGACGAACAACGGGGCTACGAAGGCAACAAGAGCGGCGACCCCCGCCAGTACATATTTCCATCGAGTGGACCACTGCATCTTGCCCCATCGCCCAAGTCCTTCATTGGGCCGCCATAGTTGAAGGAAGCACAGCAGCAGAAAGACGCCCTCGATTGTGTTCAACACGAAACCTACGTACTCGTCCTCAATGATCTTCATCAAGGAGAATATGCTCACTGGGTCCGATGTGATGGACTCATTCGGACAGTGCCCGTTGAACACCCGCACCTTGCAATCGGCGCATGGGTTGGTGTTCTCATCCGGCGGGCGCGGGTCTGGTCTAAAGCAACTGTTATGGTTCGGGGACTCCTTCGCATCAATGCTCACCCAGGCAACGCGAATGCTATCTACACGGAGATCTCGCTGAAGCTGAACTCGTTCGGCCTGGCGGGTTGTATCCTCCGCATCCCAAATGCTGTCCTTACGGACAATGCGCTGAACTTGCAGGGGCAGCCGGGTGCTGTTCCCCCCGACCCAAATGCTGTCAATGACGATTGCGGTCCCCCTTGTTTCTTTCGGCTCCTTGTCGTCCCAAGGGTTTTGACTGTTCCGAAAGGACCAGGCATAGTACATCAGTGTGCATGTTATGAACCCAAGGAAGTACAGTTTGAAATACCGCACGGCCTTTTCCGCACTTTCTGTCTTGACTTTCCAGTCTTTCCAAATGTCTTCTTCGCGTGAATCCTTTGCACCAAAAAACAGGCTCTTCCAAAGGAACCCAGTTCGGGTGCGACCTTCTTGGTGGTCATCCAAATGGAATGCGAAGTAGATACAGGCGACAAGTAAGAGCGGGATATGAATGAGCGTGTTGATCCAAACCAATTGCCTTGCAGTGAGGTCCACATGACTGCCCAGTCCAGTGATGTAGTAGGTGAATGTCACAAAGCCGAGCACAGCCGCAATGGACTGTGATATCCACGCGATCGGATTGCCCTTCAGCCAAGCGAAGAAGGCTGGGTTGGGCAGGACCTTGCCGTGGGGCTCAGGGGCTGGGACGTTCATGGCTGGCAACCGAAGTCACTCAAAGATGATCCAGAATGTTCATTGCAACGTCCGGCGTGAGGTTATCGACTGGAGCGTCGAACCGAATCCCTACTGGCCCCCATCTGACACGAGTCTTCCGGTAACCTCGGCACGGGAGTCAGGCCAGTTCGATAATATTCACGTGGTCCGCCGTCCTCCGTGCCTACGCTACTGGCGATGGAAGAGGGCGAAAGGGATGGCGGGGTCTGTGACCCCAACGATCCGCGGTCGAACGGGAGATCACCTCGCGCATGTCCTTCTCCAGGATACTGCGGGTCTTCACCTTGATCCTCCGAATGCTTTCCGAATGATCGGCCACCGCGCGCTTGACCAACGGGTCGGACATCTCCCCTTCGATGCCGATCCAGTCCTTCAAGTGTTGGTTGGCCACGTCGAAGACCTCCTTGAGGTTCTCCCTTTCCGGCGCTCGGCAATCCATTCCTCTGGTGCGCGCCGAGCGCCGCGAAGTTCTTCGGCCTCTTCCCCCTCCCCAACCAGCGGGCTTTTGTCCGCCGGACTAAGCTGAGCCTTGCCCGAACACCACCGCGTTGATCTCGCGTAGCAACCGCTTGAACGCTGCTGGCTTCATCTTCTGCCGGTCCGGCGATACGTTGTCCGCAGGAAATCCACCGACCATGTGCAGGCGGACCTCGCATCGCTTGGACATCGGTGGTTCCACCATGTCGCTCGTCAGAGGGAAAGAGAATTCATCGTTCCAGTCGATCGTGGAGATCATCACGCACACTACCCAATCATCGTTGCCTTCATCCACGCTGAGGACAACAGCCGGATGTGGATGCGCCGAAACCGGATAGCGAACGGTAACGATCTGTCGCTGCTCGATCCGGGCCATTGCGTCGGCTATCGCTTGGAAATGCGATCCGCGGTCGACCGGGAGATCACCTCGCGCATGTCCTTCTCCAAAATGCTGCGGGTCTTCACCTTGATCCTCCGGATGCTTTCCGAATGATCGGCCACCGCGCGCCTGACCAACGGGTCGGACATCTCCCCTTCAATGCCGACCCAGTCCTTCAGGTGTTGGTTGGCCACGTCGAAGACCTCCTTGAGGTTCGCCGGGTCGAGCGAATCAAGAAATACAAGAAAGGCGGTGTTGCGATGCGTGTACGTCTCCACCAGCTTGGCGACATGCGCCCAACTTGGTGACATTCGGGGTGCTTTGTTCTTCCTCGCGATGATGGGGCGCAGGAAGGAGCCAACGACATCATCCCCCGCGAAGATCACGCGGTCGCGTACGATCCTCGATCGCTTAAGTGTGGTGTGGGGTAACGGCATGAAGTGGTCCCGCGAATGTACTGTCTCGTGCCCTTCAACGCGCGACGCGATCCGCCAGTTCGGTACCCTCAAAGTTCGTTACCACTTGCGGGATACATTGCGTTGCATGAGAACCCTCCTTCTCTTCTTCTGCACCGCACCGCTCGCTGTCCTCGCCCAGGACTATGTGCAGCAGCGCCCGGACAGCATGCACTATGCACCGCCGGGGAAGCAGGTGAACATGGGCATCGGATTCGGATTCGATTATGGCGGCCTCGGTCTTCAATTGAACTACCTGCCGGAAAAGCACGTCGCCCTGTTCGCTGCGGGTGGGTATGTGTTCGTTGGCCTCGGGTACAACGTGGGCGCAGTGGGACGCATCCTTCCAGACCGTCGCGTTTGCCCATTCGTTACGGCGATGTACGGCTACAACGCCTTCATCCAAGTGAAGGGAGCGGATGAGCTGAACAGGATCTACTACGGTCCCTCCTTCGGCGCGGGATGCGAGTTCCACAAGAAGTACACGAACAATTACTGGCGCGTCGCGCTCCTGATCCCCGTGCGGCCTGATGCCTTCCGTGATGACATCGATGCGCTCAAGCACAACCCGTCGATCAAGATCCAGTCGGAACCTCCGGGCTTCGGCATTAGCGGCGGCTACAACTTCTGGTTCTGATCCACGCATAACCGCGCGGTTACTTTGGCTCCCCTCTTGGGGCACCGATCACGCATGCGCCGCCCGCTTCTCTTCCTTTTGATCGCCGCTTTTCCGGCGGCGATCGTTGCGCTGCTGAAAGAGCCTTCGCCGGAAGAACGGCTCAACGCGGAAGCCACGCGCCTGAACGGCCAGGTGGAGCAAGCGCAGGCCGAACTGCGCAGGATCAGCGACGACCTGTTGGACGCCGCGCACGCCATGGACTGCGCTAATTCCTCCGCAGGCTGGAAGATCGCGGATAGGCACAGCGCGCAACGATCCGCGCACGGGATCGAATACGCGATCTTCTGCAAGGGCGATCTGAAAGCTTGGAGCGGAAACCCGGTCGCCCCTGTGGCGGACACGGCCACTGGTGCGTTCATCCGCAATGCGAACGGTTGCTGGTTGCATGCGTTGGCGCGATCGTCTTCCGGCGTGGACGTACACACCCTGCGTGCGCTGTGGTCGCAGCCACCCTTCGAGAATCGCTATCTCCACAAGCACTTCCACCCGTCGCTCCATGTGGGAACCGGAGTTGTGGCGGCACTCGACGCGGGCCTTGGCCCGGTGGTGCATGACCGGAAGGGTGATGTGCTTTTCCGGCTGCAGTGGGCGAGCGATACACCGCCACCCGGAACGATCACATGGCTCAGGCTCATGTTGCTCTTCGTTTGCGCCGCATTCGCACTTGCGGCATTGTGGGGCTGGCTTTCCAGCATCGCGATCCGTCGTGGTGCCTGGCTGTCCATCGGTGTGCTGTTGGCGATCATCACAGGTGCCCGCTGGTTGTCCTTGCACGCAGGACCGTGGCCCTTGCTTTCGGGCTTCCCGTTGTTCGATCCCGATCTTTTCGCGGCTTCCGCAGTGCTGCCATCGCTCGGCGACCTGCTGGTCACGGTCGCATTGCTCGTTCTCCTGTGCGCGTTCGTGCGCAAGGTCTTGCGCGTTGCATCAACGCCCACGAGACCGGCCGTCGCCGTGCTCTTCGGCCTGCTCTTGCTCATCGCGTTCGCTGGCTGGATCAATATGGTGATGATCGCCCTCGTGCGCGACAGCCGCATCACGCTCGACCTGTTCCACGTGCAGAGCCTTGACGCCCATAGCGTGATCGCGCTTTTCGCCATTGCCTTCCTGCTCTTCGCATGGTTGCTGCTCGCTGATGCGCTCGTGCGATGGTGCGCGCCTGGACTTCGGCCCCGCATGCTTTCGCTTCTCGCCATCATCGCTTTCAGTGCCGCGCACGCCGCGTACCACCTGCATGGCAACTACGATTCGGTGCTGGTGCTATGGCCTCTGCCTCTGCTCCTCGCACTATTGCTAATACGGCGCGACCGGCCACGTTTCACGCATGGTCTCTTGCTGGTCATCTCGCTTTCGTTGTTCACGGTCCATGTCCTGAACCGCCAGACATTCAAACGACAGGAGAGCGATCGTCTCGCCCTCGCCGAGGCCGCCAGCACGCGCGAGGATCCCGTGATCGAACTGCTCTTCCATGATGCGCGCAACGACATCGCTATCGATCGGGACGCGAACACGTTGATCGGTACCGACAGTTCACGCATCTCCGCCGCCGAACTGGATCTGCGCCTTCGCCAGAATTTCTTTTCAGGCCCATGGAACAACTACGATGTGCGATTGCATCTCTTCAGCGGCTCCGGAACCTTGCGCGGGAGCACATCGCCGAACGCGCTCCCCACGCTGGACCAACTTCGTTCGCGCTTCGAGCAAGGCGTTCCTGTGGCGGGCGATCCCACGCTGCGCAATGTGCATCGACCTACTGAGGATGCGCTCTACATCGGCGTGATCGGCCCCATCGATGGCCCAGGTCGTGGACGGTTGATCGTGGAACTCCTGCCACGCGTGATGCCGGAGGGTCTTGGCTTCCCCGAACTGCTGCTGGCCGGTGATCGCGCTGTGGACCGCCGGTCCGACCGGTACGCGCGCGCGCGCTACGAGCGCGGTGCGCTCGTGGAAAGCTCGGGGCCCTTCGCGTTCCCCATCCATTGGACGCTCCCTGTGCCCGGCGATGGGCTGCTGCTCCAGCAACAGGGTGTTGAACTGTTGGCCATCGGCGAAGTGGGCGGAACGCTGGTGGTGCTGGGGGTTTCCGCACCCACGTTGCTCGATCATGTGACCACGTTCTCCTACGTGTTCATCTTCTTCGCGCTGCTCGGTGCAGGTTTTCTTGTGCTGCGCGCCCTCTTCACCGGGCGTGGTGTTCCACCGTTCGACGTGAGCGCCAAGTTGCGCGCCAAGTTGCGCGCCGGTATCCTCCTGTTCGCAGGAATCGCCCTTGTGCTGTTCGCCTTCGGGGCGCAACGCTTGTTGCGGAGGAACTACGCCGATCATGCCGCGCAGCAGATCGATGAGCGCTCACGATCGGCCATCGCCGATCTGCGACGCCATGTACACCTCGAACAGGATATCGCCCCGAACATGCTGCGGGATCTCGACCACTGGATCGATGACGCGAGCGAAGTACTGCTAACGGACCTCTCGCTCTATTCGCCCGAAGGAATGATGATCGCCACCTCGCGTGAGCAGGTCTTCACCAATGGCCTGCTTGGCCCGCGCATGGATCCGGATGCGTTCGTCGCGATGGCGATCCAGGGCAAAAGCGTTTTCGCACATGAGGAACGCATCGGTGACGCGGTTTTCCGTGCTGCGTACCGGCCACTGTTGAACGATCGTGGGCAGGTGCTCGCCTACCTCGCCGTGCCCTACTTCGCACGGCAGAGCGAAGTGGAGGAACAACGGACCGCGGGCTTCGTGGCCATCGTGAACCTCTTCGTGCTGCTCTTCGTGCTGAGCGTTGCGGCGGCGGCCATCATCACCACTTGGACCACGCGGCCATTGCTGCTGCTGAAGCGGGGATTGGAGCGCATCGCACTTGGCGCGCGCAACGAACCGATCGTCTATCAGGGCAACGACGAGCTCGGTGATCTGGTGCGTGTGTACAACCGCAAGGTCGAAGAGCTGCGTGACAGCGCCGAGAAACTCGCGCGCAGCGAACGCGAAAGCGCGTGGAAGGAAATGGCCAAGCAAGTGGCGCACGAGATCAAGAACCCGCTCACGCCGATGAAGCTCGGCATCCAGCATTTCCAACGCTCATGGGATGCGGACGCGCCCGACGCAAAGGAGAAGCTCGATCGCTTCAGCGCGAGCATGGTGGAGCAGATCGATGCGCTAAGCCGCGTGGCCAGCGATTTCTCGCAGTTCGCGCAGATGAGCGCAGCGAACGAAACGGTGCTCGACCTGAACGAGGTGGCGAAGAGCGCCGTGGAACTTTTCAGCGGTGAACCGAACGTGGATATTTCGCTCAACACTTCATCGCCGTTAACGGTGAAGGCGGATCGTGAACACTTGTTGCGTGTGTTCAACAACCTGATCAAGAACGCGCTGCAATCCATTCCCGAAGGACGGCGCGGAAAGATCGATGTGATCCTGCGCAGCGAAGGGAACGAGGCCATCGCCGAAGTGCGCGACAACGGCAGCGGCATTCCGGAGGAAGCGCGCGAACGCATCTTCACGCCGAGCTTCACAACGAAAACGAGCGGTATGGGCCTCGGGCTGGCGATGGTGAAGAGGATGGTAGAACAGGCGGGGGGGAGAGTTTGGTTCGAGACGCGGATCAATGAATGCACCTCGTTCTTCGTAGCGCTACCGTTCGACCAATCGCACTGAGTTCGACGAACTGCGTTCTGTTCACAAGTGCGACCGGGGTTACCACCAGTGGGTTCGCGGCTTCGGCATCTTGCCATCATCAACAACGGTGACCCTCCCCAATGAAATTAAGACCGATCCTTTCCTACCTCGGCCTCGCATGGTCGTTGGCCGCCTTTGCTCAAGCGCCCACCATCGAATGGCAGAAGTGCTTGGGCGGATCCGATGGGGATTTTGGCCAACGGATCAGGCCCACGGCCGATGGGGGGTACGTGCTGCTTGGTTCATCCACATCCACTGATGGCCAAGTGCAAGGTGCGCACGGGAATGAAGACGTGTGGCTCGTGAAGCTCAACGCGAGCGGGGATATACAATGGCAACGCGCCTTGGGTGGATCGGATGGGGACGAGTCGAACGACCTGACCGTTTGCTCGGATGGTGGTTACCTCATTCTGGGGTCCACGGTCTCAACGGATGGGGATGTGATGACGAACGACACCGTTGGGTTGATCCAGGCCTGGGTGGTGAAATTGGATACGTCGGGCACCATCGAATGGGAGCAGTGCTACGGGGTTATGGGCGGGGCGATACCCTATGCCATTCTCGAAACTTCGGGAGGCGGATACGCGCTCACCGCGAACGTCGGGACCGTCGATCAGGCGGACGATACATGGCTCGCCAAACTGGACTCCGCAGGGACCATACTCTGGGAACGCACTTACGGTGGCTCCTCGTCGGACATAATCACCGCTATGCAACAAACGGTGGACGGTGGTTACATTCTCGCTGGCGTCACGGCCTCCAACGACGGGGACGTTTGGGGACTGCACAACAGCGAGGACGGCTGGGTGGTGAAAGTGGATGCATCGGGTAATATCGAATGGCAGCGTGCGCTCGGCGGGAGCTTCATCGATACGTTCATGGGCGTGCATCAAGCCATCGACGGCGGATACCTCGCCGTAGGTTACACGCACTCTACCGATGGCGACGTCACCGGATGGCACGAAGGGTACGACCCCTGGGAGGGCTATCCATATCCGGACGGATGGGTCGTGAAGCTCAGCGCCGCCGGTGTGATCGAATGGCAGCGCGCCTTGGGTGGTACGGACTTCGATAGCTTTTGGGGGTCCGCATATTCGACCGATGGGCTACTGACCCTCGTGGGCGAGGCCTATTCGGATGATGGGAATGTATCCATCCAACACGGTGCCGGGGATCTTTGGGTGGCACAGCTCAATGCCTTCGGCACCTTGCAGTGGCAACGAAGTCTGGGCGGAACTGAGCTGGACCATGGGAACGGTGCAGCCTTCTGCGGTGATGGTAGCACTGTTCTTACGGGCTTCACCTCATCGGTGGATGGGGATGCATCCGGGAACCACGGGGGCGCTGACGCGTGGGTGGTGAAACTCGCTGGCAATAGCGCGGGCATCGCAGCACATAGCACTGTTGGCTTCGCCATTAACCCTGTTCCCGCTGCGGATGAATTGTACATCACCGCAGCAGCGCCTTTGCGGAATGAACGCCTCACCCTCACCGATGCCCTCGGGCGCGAGGTCTTGCGCGCCTCCATGACCGGCACATCGCACACCCTCGCGGTGGGTGACTTGCCACGCGGGGTGTATGTCGTGACGTTGCGCACTGGCACCGCGATCAGTACGCAGCGGGTAGTACTGGAGTGAATGCACATCATTGCTTCGTGGCAATGCATTGCGCTAAAGACGACCGAACATGACACTGGCATCCCTTCGGGAAGAATGCAAGACGTTGGTGGATAGGATCCACGACGAGCCCTCGTTGCGGACCTTCCGCGACTTGCTACTGCTTTCTCCGGAAGAGCAGAAAGCGTTCATCGTATGGGCACAAAAGCTTGAAAAGACCTCTCCACTTTATCGCCCGTCGCTCCGTGACGCAGCGCTTTACTTGCAAGAGCGAAAGCGATGATCGGATCATATGTGATCACCGTGTCCGCAAGAAGAGGCCGATACATTTGCTTCCCTCGGCTGGCTCATTGGCTGATCGGCTGATCGACACATGGCATTCAACAACCTTCTTATCACCGATGATGGCGGCGTCCGCACCATCACCATCAACCGGCCACAACAGCTCAACGCGCTCAACCGCGAGACCATCGCGGAATTCGACAGCGCGTTGAACGAAGCCGATGCGGACAAGAGCGTGCGCGTGCTCATCATCACCGGCAGCGGACCGAAGGCCTTCGTCGCGGGTGCAGACATCAAGGAGTTCGCGCACTTCGCTGTGGAAGAAGGCAAAGCCTTGAGCGCCGATGGCCAGAAGAAGCTCTTCGATCATGTGGAGCGCATGAGCAAACCGGTGATCGCCGCGGTGAACGGCTTCGCGCTCGGGGGCGGACTGGAACTGGCGATGAGCTGCCACATCCGCGTAGCGAGCGACAACGCACGCATGGGCCTACCGGAAGTCTCGCTCGGCGTGATCCCGGGCTACGGCGGCACACAACGCCTGGCGCGACTGGTGGGCAAGGGCAAGGCGATGGAGATGATCTTCACCGCAGGCATGATCAAAGCCGACGAGGCCCTGCAATGGGGGCTCGTGAACCACGTTGTAGCACAGGCCGCAGGTCCCGGCGAAGTCGGGAACCAGTTGCTCGCCAAGTGCAATGAACTCGCCGCCGCCATCATGAAGAACTCACCTACCGCTCTCGCTGCCGCCATCCGCGCGGTGAACGCCGGTTACGAGCCGGGTGCCGATGGCCTGCAACGCGAGATCGAGGAGTTCGGTAAGCTCTTCGGCACGGCGGACTTCAAGGAGGGCACGAGCGCGTTCATGGAAAAGCGGGCGGCGAATTTCAGTGGACAGTAGCGGGATGGATCCTGTAGAGAAGGTCTTCAAACTTCGGGTGGATCGTGGTTATATGGTTCCCGGAGGGCTGCTGGTTCTACTCTTGGGTTTGGGAATTTGCTACTTCGGCCTGCGGGGGGTCTTGCCCAAACCCCATTTTCGTTTCAATGACTATGTGACCATGTTTTTCTGCTTCGCGGTCGGCATCTTGTTTTGCATCGCTTACATGTTCCGTTTGTTCATCGTGAGCTTCAATGAAATCTCTTTGGATCTTGAGACCCGACGTATCGACGTGCATCCTCTTCTCGGCGGATCCTTCTCGTATCTGTCGAACGAACTGATCGGCTATAGCAACTCCACGGCGCAATTCAGTGGAACAGGCAACAGTGGCCTTATCCTCTATTTTCCATCCGGCAAACATGTGGAGGTCTATGAATATTCGCATCAAGGGGTTGCTCGCTTCAAAGCACTATTGAAGCATCAGAAGGTCAAGTGTCTCGGCTCTGAGCTTTCGTGGTGCTTATTCCTGCGCTACAGTTTCGATCCCAAGTGAGCATCCTCCGCAAATTCGCCGACCAAACGGCCATCTATGGGTTGAGCAGCATCGTTGCGCGCTTCCTCGATCATCTGTTCGCCCCGCTCCATACGAACAAGGGTGTGAGTTCCGCGAGATGAGCAAGACGGCATTCACCCTTGCTCCGAACAAATTCAACCTTGGCTATTGTTGGCTCTTCTTCATTGCCCTTGCCGCCGTATCAGTCGCGCTGCTGCTGTGGCTACTACAGGGAGTGGAGGCCAAGAAGCTTCCAGCGATGCTCCTGTTGACAAGCATGATCGGGCTGCTCGCTGCCCAAGCGGGCTTGATCGTCCTGCGTCATCCATATCGACTGTCCTTGGATCACAGTACAGGGGATCTCCTTGGTACACGACCCTTTGGCGGTCCGCTGCGATTCAATGCGGCCGAGTTGCAGGGGTTCAGCAAAGCGCATGTTTGGATGGATGAGGAACATCACAAAGTGGTCATCCTTTATTTCAAGGATGGTCGGAAGATCGAGTTCTGCGAATTCATCGTTCGACCTATCGAAGCATTGTCCTTCTTCCTGAAACAGCGGAATGTGCCGCACTTCGGGGAAGAGCGTTCGTGGTTCCCGTTCAAGAAGATCAAGTACCGGTTCGACAAGTGAGCGTCCTCCGCAAACTCGCCGGGCAAACGGCCATCGACTCCCTGATCAAACCAATGTACCAACACATGGTATATTCGTGCTGCTTTCCCTGAGCAATGAGCAAAAACACATCCATCCTCCTGGGCGATCACTTCGAAGCCTTCGTGGCCAGGCAACTGAAGTCAGGCAAGTTCACCTCCGTAAGCGAAGTGATCCGCGCGGCCTTGCGGTTGTTCGAGGTCGAGGAATCAAAGAACGAAAGCCTCATCAAGGAGCTCAAGAAGGGCGAACGGTCGGGCTTCGTTCTTGACTTCGAACGCAACGACTTTCTGGCCGGTCTGCACCGCAAGCATGGCCGCAAGGCATGAAGCTGAATGTAAGGCGGGCCGCGACCGATGACCTGAAAAGCATCTGGCTGTACACGGCCGAGCATTGGTCCGTGGAACAGGCCGACCTGTACGTCAACCTGATCCTGGACGGATTCGATCATGTCCTGCGTGATCCAAGTGCTGGCAAGGACTTCGGGCATGTGCGGGAGGGCTACTTCGGCCTGAAGGTTGGATCACACCTGATCTTCTATCGGCAAGATGGAGTGGCCACCGCCATCGAGATCATCAGGGTGCTGCATGGACGCATGGACATAGAGGAGCGATTGAACCGATGAGCATCCTCCGCAAACTCGCCGGGCAAACGGCCATCTATGGGATGAGCATCTCATGTTGTGTTGCGCTGTTGAGCGCTTGTTCCCTCTTCTTCGAAAAGAAGATCGAAGGCGATTGGACGGTGCATCGTCAGTCGCCACAGAGCGAAGGTGAACTGCAATTCATGGCAGGAGACTCGTTCGCCCTTGGGCCGGGACCGCACACTCCGCCGATCGATCCGCTCTCCCTTCCCTTGTCATCGCGCGGTACCTATCAGTTGTCCGGTGATTCGATCCAGTTCAACTCGGTTGGTGGGCGTATGAGCTTCAGGATCCGATGGCTCAACAAGGATCTCATCTCGTTGCGTGGTGATCGCGCCTACCTCGCACTATCGCGAAAAACCAAGTGAGCATCCTCCGCAAACTCGCCGGGCAAACGGCCATCTACGGGCTGAGCAGCATCGTTGCGCGCTTCCTCAACTACCTATTGCTGCCGCTCTACACGAGCGTGTTCCTGCCAGCGGAGTATGGCATCATCACCGCGCTCTATGCGCCGACGGCCTTCATGAACGTGGTGCTCACCTACGCGATGGAGACCACCTTCTTCCGCTATGCGAGCAGGGACCCTCATCCCCCGACCCCTTCTCCCGGGGAGAAGGGGAGCGAAGCTGTACGCGTCTACTCCACTGCTGTCTACGCGCTCACCATTTCCTCTTCGCTCTTCATGTTGCTGGGCTGCGTATTCGCGCAGGGCATCGCTGACTTCCTCGGCTTTCCCACGCACACCAACATGGTGATCATGCTGGTGTTGATCATCGGCATCGACGCCATCACCGCTGTGCCGATGGCCCGGCTGCGGCAGCAGAACCGGCCGTGGAAGTTCGCCAGCATCAATGCGATGACCGTCGGCGTGAACATCGTCCTCAACCTCTTCGTGCTGCTCTACTGCATGCCGAAATACAACGCAGGCCAACACAATGCGCTGATCGATGCGGTGTACGACCCGGCCCTCGGCGTGGGCTATGTCTTCTTCATCAACCTGATCAGCAGCGGCGTGAAGCTCCTGATGCTCCTACCGCAGTGGCCGCCTGTTCGGCTGCGCACCGGGCCGGACTATTTCTTCGGGATCGACAAGCAGTTGCTGCGGCCCATGCTGGTGTTCGCCACACCGCTCATGATCGCGGGCCTCGCCGGCATGGTGAACGAAACAGCGGACCGCATCCTGATGAAACACCTGCTGCCCGCGAACATCGCGGACACGCAGCTCGGCATCTACGGCGCGTGCTACAAACTGGCGATGCTGATCACCCTTTTCAGCCAGGCCTACCGGTTCGCGGCCGAGCCTTTCTTCTTCAGCCACGCCAAGGAAAAGGACAGCAAACACACCTTCGCGCACCTGATGAACGTGTTCGTGGCCGTGTGCATGGGCGCCTTCCTGCTGGTGATGCTCTTCCTCGACGTGTTCAAGCACTTCATCCCCAACCCCGCCTATTGGCCGGGCCTGCGCGTGGTGCCGATCCTGATGCTCGCCAATGTGTTCCTCGCCATCTACATCAACCAGGGCGTGTGGTACAAGCTGAGCGATCGCACGCGCGCCGGTGGAACCATCGCGCTCATCGGCGCTGCCATCACACTTGTGCTGCTCTTTTGGTGGATCCCGCTCTGGGGCTACATGGGCGCGGCCTGGGCCACGCTGGTGTGCTATGCGAGCATGGCCATCATCAGCTACGTGTGGGGGCAGAAGCACTATCCCATTCCGTACAACCTCGTGCGCGTGTTGGGCTATATGGCCTTCGGTGTGGTGGCGTGGTGGGTGTGTGAGCAGTTGCCGTTGGAAGGAGTGATGAAGTATGCGGTGAGGGCGGTGGTGTTCTCTGGGTACTTGGGGTTGGTTTGGAGGGTGGAAGGGGCGAGAAGACCTACGAAGGATACGGCGCTGCAATAGATGCACTTGTGATGAGGATCGTTGCCTACATCTCACTCTTGCTTATCTCCTGCTCAGGCGTTGCCCAAGAGCCCGACACACTGCGAACTGATTCGTCCATGGTCGTGACGACTGAATATCCAGGAGGTGTTGAAGTACGGGAATTGATGAGGGCCAAGAACCTCATCTACTACCGCTTCTACTATCAAGGCTCGAAGGTCATTCACGAAACTGCTACCTACGATACACTGGGTAGGCGAATTGGAATTGGCAACGAGTTCGATGAGAAGGGACGGCTGGAGTTCACCAAGGACTATGACCGAGGCATTTGGACAGTGGTGAATGTGAAACGGCATCGATACGGCAAGCTCCAAGACCGGATGCGCGCAAAGGGAGACAGCTTGATCAAGGCGATCTATGGCTTGGAGTTCTTCAGCAAGAATGTCGTTTGGTGCATTGATGGGTCATACATGTACAATTCAGATCAGCAAGGCGATTGGGATGATGTATTCTCGAAGGAGCCGAAAAAATTCCTGCTCCGATACAACATCAAATTCGATGGCACGCATGTCTATGATGAGATGATCGAGTTCGAGCTGGACTCCGTTGGCAAGTTCATTCCGGACCCGTACGAGAGCATCTATGGCTTCGAACAACTTCCAGACTCGGCCGACAAGGTTTTCAAACTCACTCATGCGATGGCCTTGGATATTTCGAGGCAGCATGGTCTGGTTGAAACCGACACCACTCGCGCCGAAGCGTTCCTGAAATGGGAAGGACTTCGAACACATTCGCTCTACAACGGCCACTTCCGGTTCTATGTGACCCAACGGATAGGTTCCGATGTTGTGCGTGGTGCTAGGCCAAATCATTTTACTCGAACGAACCACTATCGCGTATGGGTCTTTAATCCCTGGTCCGGAGAGTTCATCGATGAAAAGAAGATGGACCAAGAGACCACTTGGGAAGGAGCTGGCGGGTATTCCACGGGGCTTTTCGCACCAAGCAAGTAGCTTCTCATTTGATCGAGACCTCCGCTTCGGGACACAGAACATGCATGGTGCTGTTCAGCATGAATCCTGGACGCGACCTTTGCTCCATGTCCACCGTCTCAACTCTGCTCGAAACGACGACCATCCGCATCGTCAACAAGAGCAAGCACTCGCTCCCTTCCTACGCCACCGAGCATAGCGCCGGAATGGACCTGCGCGCCAACCGCTACTTTTGAAGCACTATGGCAGTGAAAGTGACGCGTAGCAAGAACGATGAGGTGGTGATCACCTTGTCCGGTGGTATCGAACCCGACGCGTTGCAGCGCGCGCTCGACTACCTCCGCTATCTCGACCTTACAAAGGGAATGAAGGTGCCGCAAGCCGAGGTGGACAAGTTGGCCCGCGAGGTGAACGCCAGCATGGCCCGCAAACGCCGCAAGCGCGTCGCTTCGTGAAGCTGGTTGTAGACGCCAACATTGTGTTCAGCAGTCTGCTCCGGTCGGACAGCATTGTGGGTGATGTGTTCTTCAACTCGCACCCGCCACTTGATCTCTATGCGCCGGAACTTCTGCGGGAAGAGATCGCGGATCATCGCGCCAAATTGCTCAAGCTCAGCAAGCGGTCATCCCATACGATGCTCGAACTGGAGATGCTCTCATTGTCACGCATCACGTTCTTGAACGAGGGACTCATATCCACTGTGAACTGGGCCAAAGCGCGTGATATGATGACAGGGCTGGATGCTGACGATGAGAACTACGTGGCGCTCGCCATTCATCTCGGTATCCCACTTTGGACCGGGGACAAGAAGTTGCTGCTCGGACTTCGCCGGAAAAAATTCGGCCTGCTTGTTTCCACCGCTGAGATCCCCGACATGATCCGCAAAGCCCAATGATCGACACAACAATGGACCACATCGCGGTCCGCATCGTCAACAAGAGCAAGCACCCGCTCCCTTCCTACGCCACCGAGCACAGCGCGGGCATGGACCTGCGTGCCAACCTTGATGCGTCGATCATTCTCTCGCCGAACCAACGCGCGCTGATCCCTACGGGCCTCTTCCTCGAACTCCCCGAAGGCACCGAAGCGCAGGTGCGGCCGCGAAGCGGACTGGCTTTCAAACATGGTATCACCGTCCTCAACGCGCCCGGTACGATCGACGCGGATTATCGTGGCGAAGTGGGCGTGCTGCTCATCAATCTGGGCACCGAACCCTTCGAGGTGAAGGACGGCGAACGCATCGCGCAATTGGTGGTGGCGAAGTACACGCGCATCACTTTGGCGGAAACTGATGACCTTCGCGCCTCGGAACGCGGTGCAGGTGGCTTCGGCCATACCGGAACGCGCTAGAGCTATCAGCACGGAATGAAGATCATCGTACCCATGGCGGGGATGGGCAAGCGGATGCGTCCGCATACCCACACCACCGCAAAGCCTTTGCTGCCCATCGCGGGCAAGCCCATCGTGCAACGCCTCGTGGAGGATCTGGCCGCTGTTGCCGGTGAGCCGGTGGAAGAAGTCGCTTATGTGACAAACCCCGCCTTCGGCAAGAAGGTGGAAGAAGAACTGATCGCCATCGCGAAAGGCGTGGGTGCGAAAGGCACCATCCACTACCAGGAGGTCGCGCTCGGCACCGCTCACGCCATCCTCTGCGCGCAAAGCGCATTGAACGGTCGCGTGATCGTCGCTTTCGCTGACACGCTCTTCCGCGCGCAATTGAAATTGGACAAGGACTGCGATGGTGTGATCTGGGTGAACAAGGTGGAAGACCCCAAGCCCTTCGGCGTGGTGAAGCTCGACGACAAGGGTATCATCACAGAGTTCGTGGAGAAGCCACAGACCTTCGTGAGCGACCTCGCGATCATCGGCATCTACTACTTCGCCGATGGCGAATACCTCCGCAAGGAAATGCAGTTCTTGATCGACAACGACATCAAGGACAAGGGCGAGTACCAACTCACCAACGCGATGGAGAACATGAAGCGCAAAGGCGCGCGCTTCAAGGCCGGCAGCGTGGACGTATGGATGGACTGCGGGAACAAGAACGCGATGGTGGACACGAACACGAAAGTGCTCGGCTTCCTCAAGGGCGACAAGACGTTGGTCAGCGTGAAAGTGAAAAGCGAGAACAGCGTGATCATTCCTCCTTGCTTCATCGGCGATGATGTGACGATCACCAACAGCATCATCGGGCCGAACGTGAGTATTGAAAAGGGCGCGAACATCAGCGGCAGTGTTGTGAAGAATTCGATCCTGCGCGGCAATACGCGTGTACAGGACTGCGTGATGGACAACAGCATGATCGGTGAGCGCGCCGTGGTAACCGGTCACGCATTGGACCTGAGCATGAGCGACGACAGCACGATCGGCTGACCTTTGTACCCTATGCTCCGCACCTGCTCTCCGGCCCTGCTCCTGTCAATGCTCCTCTTCGCCTGCGGTGGGAGCAAACCTGTTGCGGAGAAAACGCGGGACTTCGAGGGGGCCGAAGCGACGCACCTGCAAACGGGCAAGAACAAGCGCGCGCTGGTGATGCGGCTCTATATGGAAGCGGAGCAGGCGCGTTTGAAGGGTGAACTCCCCAAGGCCATCCAGATCTATGAGGCCACACTGAAGGAAGATCCGCTGAACGGCGCCAGCATGTTCGAACTGGCCAAGCTCTATAACCAGGCGCAACAGCCGGAGGCCGCATTGGCCCTGGCGAAAAAGGCCGTAGCCACGGAGAAGGAGAACATCTGGTACCGATTCCTGCTTGCTGACATGAGTACCCAGAACGGCGACCTGGGCGGCGCAGCGAAAGCCTACCAGGAAATCGTGAACAAATGGCCCGATCGTACTGAGGTGTACTTCGGTCTTGCCAATGCGCTCGCCCAACAGAAGAAGATCACCGAGGCGCGGCAGGTCTTCCGCGACATGGAGAAACGCTTCGGCAGCAGCGAGGAACTGGTGATGCGCGAGTACGACATGCTCGCCAACGCCGGACAAACACAGGCCGCACGTGAACTTCTGGAGAACGCGATCAAGCAGGACCCTGAACAAATGCAGTACTACGGCATGCTCGCCGAGGTCTGCGAAACCCTTGGCGATACGGCACGGGCACGCGAACTCTATGAGAAGACCCTCGCCCATGATCCGGACGACAGCATGACGCGCATCGCCCTCGCGCAGTTCTACTACAACCAAGGGCATATCGCCGCAGGATTCCAGCAACTGCGCGTGGCCTTCGCTGATCCCGATCTCGACATCGACCCGAAGATGCAATTGCTCCTGGGCTTCTATGAGATGACGGGGCGGGCGGGCGATACGTCATCGATGGATCTCGTGCAGCAGAGCCATGCGCTGATCGACGAGTTGAAGAAGGCGCATCCGCAGAGCGGGAAACCCTACAGCATCGAAGGCGATTTTTTTTCGCGTGAAGGCCGGAAGAAGGAAGCGCGAGATGCGTTCGCCAAGGCGATCACGTATGAGCAGGACAAGTTCCCCATTTGGTCGGCGCTCCTGCAACTGGATGCGCAATTGAACGACTATCCCGCGTTGAACGAACACGCGCAAAAGGCCATAGAGCTCTTTCCCACGCAACCGGAATTCCACCTCTACGGCGGCATAGCATTGAGCCAGTTGAAGAAATACGATGAGGCCATCGAGGCGCTTGTCACCGGGCGCGATCTGGTGGTGGACAACAAACAACTGGAAGGTCAGTTCTGGAGCTCGCTCGGGGATGCCTACAACGAAACCAAGGACCATGAAAAGAGCGACGCCGCATACGACAAGGCGCTCGCGATAAACGGCGACGACGTGACCGTGCTGAACAATTACGCCTACTACCTGAGCGAACGCGGAGACAAACTGGACAAGGCCGAGCAGATGAGCCACAAGGCCAATGACCTGCAGCCCGGTGTCGCCACCTATATCGACACCTACGCATGGGTGCTGTACAAGCAGGGCAAATACGCGGAAGCACGGACCCAACAGGAGAAAGCCATCGCTGCACAAAGTGGTGCGGGTGAAGGCGTGCTCGTAGAACACCTCGGCGACATCCTCTTCAAACTGGGCGACAGTTCCGGCGCAATGGAGCAGTGGAAAAAAGCCAAGAGCCTGGGCGGTGCGAGCGAACTGATCGACAGGAAAGTCACCGAAGGCAAGCTGGTGGAATGAACCGGGCAACACGCTCCGGCCTCTGGATCTGCGCTGCGCTGCTCGCGGCCTGTCATCCGCGCCAGCAAACCGTGCAGGTGGTGCGCGATATCCCGGCCCGCGGTCCGGAGAAACTATTGGACAGCTTGCGCGCGCATCGGATCACGGATGTCCGGTACTTCAGCGCCAAGGCCGATGTGGACATGAAGGACAGCACGGGCTCGCGCAGTTTCAAGGCGCATGTGCGCTGCGTGATGGACAGCGCCGCGTGGATCAGCGTGGTGCCGCTGCTGGGGATCGAAGTGGCACGTGCGCTGCTCACGGTCGATTCGCTGAAGATGCTCGACAAGCTGGGCGATCATTTCTGGATCGGCGACACTGCGCAGGCGAAGAAGAAATTCGGCCTGCGGCCTGAACTGGGCCTCTTCCAACAAGCGCTGCTCGGCGAACCCATCGACCTGGAGCCGGACGAAAAATACAAGAGCGACCGTGAGGACGGACAGTACACGCTCACCAACAAAGAGCGGCGGCGCTTCCGCCGCGCCGCCGAGGATCTTGCCATCGACGACACGTTGCCCGACGATAAGGACATGAGCGAGCGCCGACTGGAACGCACGCTGCGGAAAGCGGGAAAGAAGGACGCTATCGTGTACAAGTACTGGATCGAACCGGACAGCTTCCAAGTAACGCGCGTATTGATCGTTGATCTGGCACATGATCAACAAGCGGACGTGCGTTATTCAGAGCGGATACGCGTGAATGGTCGATCACTGCCCGGCCGCATCAGCCTTTCTTTGTCGGACCCCCACCGCCGCGTGGATGCCACACTGTCACTGGACCGCATAAGTCTTGATGGACCCCTCCAGCTCAACTTCAGGATCCCGGAGAAGTTCACGCCCATGCCGTAGATCTTGGGTCGGGGCGCTGCATGCATCGCCCGTTCGGGTTCTCGTGTTCCTGTTCCTGCTCCTGCCTCTTCTTTCTTCCGCGCAGAGCCGTAAGGACTTGGAGAAGAAGCGCGACCAGCTCGACAAGCAGATCAAGACCACCACCGCGCTGATCGATGCGGCCCAGAAGGAACAGAAAGCCACGCAACAACAACTGCAGTTGCTGCAAGCGCAGATCCAACAACGCCAAGAGCTGATCAACACGATGAACAGTGAAGTGTTCCGCGTGGACCAGGAGATCGCCGAAACGGAGGACGTCGTGAGTTCGCTCGAAACCGACCTCGCGAAACTGAAGGACGAATACGCGCGCATGGTCCAGTATGCCTACATGAACCGGAATTCGTACGACCGTCTCAGCTACATCTTCGCCGCCGAAAGTTTCCAGCAGGCCTTCAAGCGTTCGCGCTACCTCGATCAGCTTGCGGAACAGCGCCGCCAACAAGCTGCGTTGATAGCGGAAACACAGGTGGGCCTCGAAAAGAAGGCCGATGACCTGAAAGGCCGACGTAAGGAGAAAGTGAGCCTTCTGAGCGCACAATTGCAGGAGAAGAAGAAGCTCACCACCGATCGCAGCGGCCACGAAAGCGCACTGACCGGGCTGAAGAAGGAGGAAGGCAAATTGCGAGAGACCATGCACCGGCAGGAGCGTCAGCGCACTGATCTGGCGGCGGCGATCCGCAAAGCCATCGAAACGGAGATCGCCCGATCGTCGAAGACCTCCACCAAGAGCACTTCGAGCAAAGGCTCAGCGGCGAGGCCCGAATTCCTGCTCACCCCGGAGGCCAAGGAACTCGGCAACGACTTCGAGAAGAACAAGGGTAAACTTCCTTGGCCGGTATCGAAGGGCACCATCACCAGCGGCTTCGGCAAGCAACCGCACCCGGTGCTGAAGGGCATCACCATCGAGAACAACGGCATCGATATCGGCTGCGAGAAGAGCGCAAGTGTGAGGGCCATCTTCCGTGGCGAGGTGAGCAGCGTGATCGTGATCCCCGGTGCGGGCAAGGCCGTAGTGCTGAGCCACGGTGCCTACCGCACGGTATACAGCAACCTGCGCGAAGTGAGCGTGAGCAAGGGCCAGAAGGTGGATACCAAGCAGGCCGTAGGCACGGTGATGACCGATGACGATGGATCCACCGCCCACATCGAGATCTGGAAGATCACCGGCGATGGTGATCTGGTGAAAGTGGATCCCGCCCAGTGGATATTCCAGGAGTGAGCGACCATGGTCTGGCGCGCTTTCAAATGGGTCTGTGCCATTATGGTCGTCATCATTGTTGTCCTCTGGCTTTCACGAGGCACCATCTATAGAGCCTGCTTTCACTATGAGGTATTGCGGGAACGGAACGTAGTCGGTGCCAACTCATTGACATTCGAACCCAAGCGAGCGGATGACATCAATGGCTGCATCAATACAGCGTTAGAGGAGACTTCCTGCTCACTCCGGTTCACCACTGGAAAAGCTGAGAGCAGACCGGATCGAGCGCTTGTGAGCGGAAAGGCCAATTGCATCGGCTATGCCGCTTTGTTCAAAGCCAGGTGCGACGCGTGCTTGAAGGATTCCGGCATGGACAAGGAATGGACCGTGCACCAAGAGGTAGCAGAGATCCACTGGGGTTCATTCAATATCCACTTGCTCTTCAAGTCGTCGTTCTGGAAAGACCATGATATTGATTTGATCGAGAACAAACGAACGGGCGAGCGGATCTTCGTCGACCCAACGCTCTATGACACTATCGGAGTCGACCGGATAACCGGCCCGTCGAACTGACTACCTTCGCCGCGCGGAACCGGCCCGGCACTTTTGGCCATTGCCGCTATCGATCATGAGCAAAATCGGCCCAACTGAGATCATCCTCATCCTGGTGATCGTCCTGCTGTTCTTCGGCGGAAAAAAGATCCCTGAAATGATGCGTGGCCTGGGCAAGGGCATGAAGGAGTTCAAGGATGCCCAAAAGGACGATCCTGCTCCGCCTTCGAACCCGTCGTAGTTGGCTGCGGCCCGCACGATGTCTTCCTCCCCGCTTACGCTCCGTGAGGCACAGGCCGCATTGGTCAATGGCAGTACTTCGGTTCTCGACCTGACGCGTGCCGCTTTCGACCGCGCACGCTCGCATGCGCACCTGAACATCTTCCTCGAACTCTTTGATGCAAGCGCGCTGGCCAAAGCCGCCGAGGTGGATGCGAAACGCAGCGCCGGGAACGCCGGCCCGCTCGCCGGTGCCATCGTCAGCCTGAAGGACAATCTCTGTTACAAAGGACACAAGGTCTCTGCCGCTTCGAAGATCCTCGAAGGTTTTGTGAGTCCTTACAGTGCGACCGTAGTCGAGCGCATGCTCGCTGCGGATGCGGTGATCATCGGCCGCACGAACTGCGACGAGTTCGCCATGGGCAGCAGCAACGAGAACAGCGCTTACGGCAACGTGGGCAATCCGCTGGATGCATCCAAAGTCCCGGGGGGCAGCAGTGGTGGTGCGGCATCCAGCGTGGCGGCGGGCATCTGCAACATAGCGCTCGGCAGCGACACGGGGGGCAGCATCCGGCAGCCCGCGTCCTTCTGCGGCGTGCTCGGTTTCAAACCCACGTATGGGCGCGTTAGCCGCTATGGCCTGATCGCCTTTGCCAGTTCATTCGATCAGATCGGTCCGTTCGCACACACTGCGGAGGACGCGCTGGCCGTGCATCGCGTGATCGCGGGGCATGATCCGCTGGACAATACGAGCAGTGTCAGGGAAGTCGGCAGTAGCAGCAGGCAGGCTGCAGCTGGGACGTTGCGCATCGCTTACTACCGTGAGTGCTTGGAGCGACCGGGGCTGGATCCGGAGATCAAGGCGCACATGATCAAGCGGATCGAACGCTTGAAGGCGCAAGGGCATACGGTGGAACCGATCGAGCTTCCAATGCTGGACCACTTGGTGCCGACCTATTACATCCTGGCCACCGCTGAAGCCAGCAGCAACTTGGCACGCTTCGATGGCATTCGGTATGGCCACCGCAGCAAGGAGGCCAAGGGCGTGGATGATACCTATCGTCGTAGTCGCTCGGAAGGCTTTGGGGCGGAAGTGAAGCGCCGGATCCTGTTGGGCACCTTCGTACTGAGCGCTGGCTATTACGATGCATACTATGCGCAAGGCATGCGCGTGCGTCGCCTGATCCGTGACAACACGCTCAAGGCTTTCGAGACCTTCGACCTGGTGATGACGCCCACCTGTCCCAGCACCGCGTTCGGCCACGGCGAGATCAGCGATCCGGTAGCGATGTACTTGCAGGATATCTTCACGGTGCAGGCCAATCTGGCGGGCGTTCCCGCCGTCAGCATTCCTACGGGCACGCACAGCAATGGCCTGCCGTTCGGCACGCAGCTGATGGCGAAGCCCTTCGATGATGAGCGCTTGTTGCGCCTCGCGCACCAATTGTTCGTTTAGTTCCGTTACCCCCTCAGACCGTATGTCCGTTGGTTGGCTTTATGTGTCTGTTCTTGTCGTTCATCGAAGTCGCCGTTCACATCCGATCGTTGACCGCTCCTTAGAACCATGCTGGCCGCGCCGCGTATGAACCCTACTTTTCGCCCCCTGATGTTCAGACCCAGCCTTTTTGCCCTCGCGTTCGCGCTTCCCGCTTGGGTTTGTGCCCAGAACCCCGTGCCTGCGGATGACGCCGTGCTGGAACGGCTCAACGCGCTGAGCCAACTGCCCTGGTTGAAGAACGATCCGTTCGTCACCGATGTGGCGCAGCTCAACGTTCACCACTTCGCCGCGACCGACACACCGAGCTACTCCCCGGAGATGATCCGACAGCGACTGTCCATTCTGGATGAGCGCACACCGTTCAAGCTCACCTACAACGAGCCGGTGCAATCCTACATTGACCTCTATACCAGACGCAAGCGTGAGCAGACCGCACGCATGATGGGTCTTGCCCAGCTATACTTCCCGGTGTTCGAAGAAGCGCTGGACCGCTATGGCCTTCCACAGGAGCTGAAGTACTTGGCGGTTGTCGAAAGCGCACTTTATCCTGGAGCCCGGTCGCGCGCCTCGGCTGTGGGCCTGTGGCAGTTCATGATCGGCACGGGCAAATTGTACGGGCTGCATGTTGACAGCTACGTGGATGAGCGATGTGACATCTACCAGAGCACCGATGCGGCCTGCCGTTATTTGAAGGATCTCCATTCCATCTTCGGTAACTGGGAGCTTGCGCTGGCCGCCTACAACTGCGGGCCCGGTAACGTGAACAAGGCCGTGCGCCGCGCAGGTGGAACGCTGGACTATTGGGCCATCTATTCCTACCTGCCCCGGGAAACACGCGGCTACGTGCCCGCCTTCATCGCGGTGAATTACATCTTCAACCACGCGGCCGATCACAACATGTACCCGGTGATCCCGAACTACTGTTCCTACGAAGTGGACACCGTGCAAGTATGCTACCCGCTCACCTTGGAGAAACTCGCGGAGATCACCGGCGGAAACGCCCAGGAACTGATCGATCTGAACCCGATGTTCAAGCGCGGCGTGGTGCCCGATGTGGAACAGTCGGCTACCGTGTACCTGCCACGCTCGCTCGTGAGCAATTTCATCGATAACGAGGATCAGCTCCACTACAGCTACGTGCCCGACATGAGCACCCCCGCACCGGCCGGTCGCCAAGCGCATGTGCGAGGCGCGGAGATCGATGCGACGTCGGAGCGCACACATGTGGTGCGGCGTGGTGAATCGCTCGGCACCATAGCCCGCAAGCATCGCGTGAGCCTCGGCGATCTGCGCGCATGGAACAATTTGCACAACGATCGCCTTCGTGCCGGGCAACGGCTTGTGGTGATGATGGCCAAACCCGTTTCCTCCGCATCGCAACGCGCGGAGAAGGCCGCGATCGACCAACAGGTGAGCGCCGACGCGAAATCGCCTGTGGCCTACATCTATCACATCGTGCAGCCCGGAGATACACTTTGGGGCATCGCCCAACACTATCCCGGTACGACCGTGGCGGAGATCAGGCGTTTGAACGGCGACATGAACCTGCGCAAGCTCGTGGTGGGGAAGAAATTGAAGGTCGGCGTGCAGAAGAGCTGATCCCGAGCGGCTACGATCCAAGAGTGGTCGCCTTTTTCTTCGTGTTCCGCACATTCCCGTCTTCCCATTGACGATCAGGCAATAGCCGCGCGATCGATCCCGTTTTTCACACAGGTCGTCGCTGTATGTTCATAATTCGACGAGCGTATCACCCGCGTCGTCGTCTACTTTGCGGAGGCCCTTCCGACAGATTCCCCGTCAACTCCCAGCCTTCCGTCATGGATCTCACACGCATCCGACCTTACGCGCACAAGCACTGCCGTTTCAAGCTGCGCAATGGAAAGGAGGTGTTCGGTGTGATCTGGGAAGTGGAAGCTGCGGAGAAGCGCACACTTTTCTTCGCCAGCATAGGTGACTATGAGCGCTTGCAGCGCGACCCGAAGAAGCCCGTGAGCGTGATCGACATGCAGCCCGAAGAGATCATGGCTGTGGAGAGCATCGCTTCCTGAAGGATCGACCGAGAGGCGGGTTTCGAAAAGGACGCGGGTTTCAGGTCACAAGCCCAGCGCGCCACACGAGGAACGCATAGATCAATGCGACTTCCTTCAACCGCTCGAAGCGACCGCTAGCCCCGCCGTGACCCGCCTCC
Organism: Flavobacteriales bacterium; assembly: GCA_031371785.1. GTDB lineage: Bacteria > Bacteroidota > Bacteroidia > Flavobacteriales_F > PHOS-HE28 > PHOS-HE28. The sequence continues at coordinate 37,890 of JANMKC010000190.1, forward strand.
AGGTTGGTGTGCAGGATGATAGGGTTCTCGCCCTGTTGATGTTCGCGCAGTCGCTGCACCCATTTCGCGGGCTCCCAATATTGCACCTGGCTATCATGGAATCCGGTGAGCACGAGCATCGCCGGATACTTCGCGTCACGCACATTGTCGTACGGTGAATAGCCGAGCATCCGCTCGAAAGCATCCTTCTCCTTCGGGTCGCCCCACTCATCGAACTCGCCAGTAGTAAGCGGGATCTTGTCGTCGAGCATGGTGGTCACCACGTCAACGAACGGCACTTCTGCGACGATCGCGTTCCACAGATCGGGGCGCATGTTCAACACCGCGCCCACCAGCAACCCGCCCGCACTGCCACCCATGGAGAACAGGCGTTGCGGGTCCGCATAACCTTTCGCGATCAGTTCCTCAGCGCACGCGATGAAGTCGGTGAAGGTGTTCGTCTTGTGCTCCATCCTCCCTTGCTCGTACCATGCACGGCCCAGATCCTCCCCACCACGGATATGCGCGATGGCGAAAACGAAGCCGCGATCGAGCAGGCTCAGACGCGTGCTGCTGAACGTCGGGTCCACTGTGATCCCGTATGAACCGTAGCCGTACAACAGCAGCGGTGCGGAGCCATCACGACGCGTTCCCTTCTTGTAAACGATGCTGACCGGAACGCGCGCACCATCCTTCGCATTGGCCCAGAGCCGTTCGCTCGCATAGAGCGTCGCATCGAAATCACCCACCACTTCCTGTTGCTTGAGCAAGGTGTCCTGTGCGGTGTTGAGGTCATGCTCGAAAATGCTGTTCGGAGTAGTGAGCGAGGTGTAGCCGTATCGCAATCGGTCCGTATCCCATTCGGGATTGGTGCCCGTGTAGGCGACATAAGCGGGGTCATTGAACGCGATCTCGTGTTCGTGGCCATCGCTCAAGCGGATGATGCGCAAGTGCGTGAGCCCTTGCTCGCGCTCGCTCAGTACCAAGTGGTCCTTGAAGATGTCCACATCCTCCAACATCACTTCTTCGCGGTGAGGGATGACTTCCTTCCACTTGCTCTTGTCGGCGTGATCGCCCTCCGCGCATTCCATCAGGCGGAAGTTCTTCGCGTTCCAGTTGGTGAGGATGCTCCACTTACCCGACTTCGCTGACCCCGGAGTCGCATCCGGGGCGGTGGGCGAAGCCAACACATGCACCACGCTGTGCTCGTGCTCCTCTTCGCGCGGCAGGAAAACGCGGAACGCACCGAGCGGTTCTTCCACTGGCAGGAACCAGTTCTCTGTGGTGAGCGTGCTCTCCGTCCCGATCATCACGTATTTGTCCGAGCGACCACGGTATACATCACAACTGTAGGCCTTGTCTTTCTCGTGGTAGACTTCCACGTCGCTTTTCTCGTCCGTGCCGAGCGTGTGCCGGAAGATCTTGTGGCTTCGCAGGGTCTTGTCCTTGCGTGAATAGAAGAAGGTCCTGTTGTCCGCCCAGGCACCGCCGCCACTGGTCTTCGTGATCACATCCGATAGTTCTTCACCGGTCGACAGGTCACGGAAACGGATGGTGTACTGACGGCGGCTCACCGTATCGATGCTGTACGCGACGATGGTATTGTTCGGGCTGATCTCATAGTCGCCGAGGTCGAAGTAGTCATGGCCTTCGGCGAGTTTGTTCTCATCGAGGATGTCATCGAACACGGTAGGCATGGTGGCCGGAGCCGCGGGATCGACCTTGACGCGCATGTGTACGGGATACTCCTTTCCCTCCTCATAGCGGAAGTTGTACCAGTAGCCGTTCTCACGGTAGGGCACACTGATGTCCTCCTCCTTCACTCGCGCCTTCATCTCCTTGAAGAGGTTTTCGCGCAGGGCCTTCACCGGTGCGAGGATCGCGTCCGCATACACGTTCTCCGCCTTCAAGTGGTCCACGACGCGCTGCGTGTGCGCGTCCGGTTCCTTGGCCTCGCGCTGTTCTTCGCTGAGCCGCATCCAGAAATACTCGTCCGTTCTTGCACGGCCGTGCGCGGTGAGCACATGCGGTTCGGGGACGGCTGCGGGCGGAAGAAGTGGGATGGCTCGTGTGGTCACGTAAGGTCGATGTGCTCAAGGCGCGAAGAAAGCGCAAGATCATCCCGCGCAGCCCGCAACAGCCCAAGGACGGCAAAGGTCGCATTGGGGATAACCGGCGGTGGGTGCCGTCCACGATCATCTACCTTGCGCAAAAGACACACGATGAGGAACATTCTACGCCGCACGTTCATCCCCATGATCCTGATCTCCCCGACGCTCTTGGCCCAAGTGAACATGGGCCTTGGGTTGCAAGGGTGCTATCCCTTCCATGGGAACGCCAACGACAATTCCGGGAATGGCCACAACGGCTTGGTAATCGGCGCACAGCTCACGCAGGACCGCAACGGGGCAGCGAACAGCGCCTATGCGTTCAATGGCACGGACCAACACATCGATGTGGTCGACTTCAATACGTTCGGCATCACCGACGAGGTGAGCATCGGCTTCTGGGTACGCGACCTTGGTTCCTATGGGAATTTCGCCGTGGCGCTGTGGCCTGATGATTTCTACGACAGGCTCGAATGCTCCCCGAACTACAACCACAATGGCGTGAATACCGTGTTCTGGGACTTCGGCGATGCCACCAACGGCGGCCGCACCTTTATCCAGCCGTATGACTTCGCCGCCGCTTGGCAACACTATATTTTCACTTCAAGCGCTGCCAGTGACCGCATGCGCATCTATCACGACGGGGCGCTCCTGCTTGAAGAGAACCACCATAGTTCGTTGGTGGATGCCCAGCGCATATTGGGGTTCGGTGGCGGCGGCGATCAGGCTTACATGTATCTCAACGGCGACCTCGATGATGTGGTGATCTACGACCGCGAACTGAACGGGGAAGAAGCACAATACCTCTTCGAGCATGGCGTTGCGTGCGGCAGCGCGATCGCATCGGTACCATCGTTGGCGCCCGTTGCCCCGTCCATCCATTTCGATCCGGCGAACCGCCTGTTGTTGGTGCATGCTGAAAACGCAGTGCGATTGGACATCGTTGATGCGAGCGGCCGGAGCGTATTGGCCCAGCACCTCGCTTCCGGCGATCATCAAGTGCCCGTGCGGGTTTCGAGCGGGGTCTACTTGGCTGTTGCGACTTCCGCCTCAGCCAGATCGACCATTCGTTTGTACGTTCCTTGATCAATGCAGCACCTGCTGCAACACCTCCATTGATCGCAGTTCGCCGAAGCCGTGAACGTGCAGCCGGTAATAGACCAATAGCCGCTCGAGCAGTGAACGGCGAACGGATGCCACGATGTCACCAGTGACGTCCCCGATGCCCGTGTCCATCAACATCGCGAAGGCCGCGCTATCCGTTCTGTCCATGCACTGCTCATGCGGCGGATCCCCGCGGAAAAAGGAACCCTCCCGCAGATCAAAACCCTCCTCGCCGGACGAAGGTGGCTCAGGGAAAAAGCCCAGGTGACGTGCGAGATGCACCAGCAACACCAGCGGGAAGTTCGACACGTTGCCGCCATGATCCATGGCTTCGAGCACCTCCTGCGCGAAGGCGAACAGGGCCGGATCGGCGCTCTCTTCGCGCAACGTGCGGTAGAATACTTCCTGCGTGAACAGCGCGAGAGCGCCTCGTATGGGCTCGGTATGCAGATGGGTGTAAGGGCGGTCCATGCGCAACTCCCGCACTGCGTGCATCTCGCGTTCATGGGTTTCCGTCACCACCAGTTCCAGGCGGCTCAGCGGTTGCAGTGCCGCATCACGCGCACCGCTGCGGCCGCCGGCGCGCACCATGTACGAGCGTGCGCCGAACGCCTCGGTATACGCCTTCAGTACCGTGCTGCGATCGCCATGCTTGAATGTGCGCAGCACGATGGCCCGCGTGGTGGAGAGCATGCGCGAAGTTCAGCGCCCGGCCCGATCAATGCACCACCAACACGCGTGTGTTGCAATGGTGATCACCGGTGGGGTCGGAGGCGAGCACCATATAAACACCCGTGGCCACGCGCTCGCCGCTCAGGTTGGTGGCGGGCCATATGGCCTGGCCTCCGAGCGAAGTGGTCTTGTACACGAGGTTGCCCGCCACGTCAGTGATGCGCACATCGCTATCGGCACGTAGTCCGGTGATGGCCACCGGGCCTTGGTATGTTGCATGCACCGGATTCGGGAACACGCTGGCGCAAGTAGCTTCCTTGCTTTCCTCGATCGCTTCACCGCGATAACTGATGATGCCCTGGTCCGTGCCGAAGAAGATCTCACCGGTCTGGCCATCAAGGGTCATGCAGGTGATGTTGTTGCTCGGCAGGGGGCTGTTCTCCGCCGTGAAATGCTCCAACTGTCGCGTGCCATCGGCGCTCACGAGATACACACCGCTGTTCTGTGTGGCGAGCCACTTGCGGTTCGCCCCGTCCACCACGATGGCGTTCACCGTTTCGGTCTCCAACAGGATCTGCACGTTGCCGTCCTGTTCGATCAGGATCTGTTGGCAGTCGAAATTCTCGCCGCTGAACACCGCGTCCGGGTTGTAGAACACCGCGACGCCTTTGCCGGTGCCCACCCAGACCTGGTCATCCTTGTCCTCGGCGATGCTGTAGACGTCAAGTGTGGGCAGCTTGCCTTGGTTCTCGAACGTGTTCATCACCTTGAACTGGTCGTCACCCGTGTCGTCGATGGTGCCGTTGTCGGTGAAGACCAGTATGCCATTGCCTCGCGGGCGCACGACCCATTTCAAGTGGTTGTGTCCGGCCACGATGTCGCCGATGATGTTCACGCTGTTCAACAGGTTGCCGGGGCTGAAGGACTTCCAGTTGCCGTCCTTCTTGCGCACGCTGATGAGGTCGTTGCAATTCGCGTTGGATACCCACAGGTTGCCGTCCGCATCGAAGTCGAAGCCGGCAATGTCCACAATGCCGTTGGCGGGATCCCCATTGGTGCCGAGCGAACTGTTCGTAGCGTTCCAGATCTTTGTGACCACCCCATCGCGCCATTCGAGGACGCCCTCTTCCCAGCTACCGGTGTAGGCATGTCCGGGATCGTTCGGATCGACAGCAACGGCCATCTGGTCCACCGCCCCGCCACCAAAGTTGTTCACTCCGTACAACAAGGGGTCATCCAGATCGCGATGCGTGTTCCAGGCACCCTCCTTGAAAATGTGGATGCCCTCATGCGAATACGTGTTGGTCCAGTTGCCGGCTACCGCACCGCAAACCACCATCAGCAGCCCGTTCTGAACGTCCATGCGCTGGGCACTGGTACTGCGGGGTCCGTTGGGCGAGAAGAACGAATCGCTCCCCGTCCCTTCTCCACGCCCAAGTCCATTATTGTCCGTGGCGATCCACACTCCGCCCGCACCGCGCGGCGCAGCCGCGTTCACCTTGAAAGACTGGCCCTGGATGGAACCGATGTAGGAGACCTCCTGCATGTTGCCATCATATTGCCGCACTTCCGCAGCATGGGGAACTACGAGCCGCTGGCCATCCGACGATGCGCTCAATGCACTGTTCCGATTACTGTATGCGCCGACCAGCCTTTGCCACGAGCCATCGAAATAGAGAACGGTGTCCGCATTATTGGCGGTCGCGCTGTAGTTCGCCACGAGCTTGCCCGCGAAGGAGACCACCGAATTGAAGTTGCCACCCTGCTGCGGCAGGTCCGGGCGCAAGTGCCAATTGGTGAAGGCGGCGAGGTTCGCTTCCTCGCGCCATGCGCTGAAGAGGCCGTGATCGGTAGCAGCATAGATCGAATCCTGGTGGAAGGCCAGCGCGTTCACCTGTACTTGTGCCGCGTTCAAGCCGATGAGCCACGTATCGCGTACTTCCTGCCGGGAGAGGTCCATGACCACGACACCGAAGCCGCAGCACAGGTAGGCGAGCGGGCCATCATCGGTGATGGCATAGATCCGTTTGTCGCCGATCAGATTGCTCCGCTTGATGTCGCTCAGGTTCACTGTGCTCCCATTGGCGGTCACATCCAGGTTGCCATTGGCATAGCCCACGAGCAAGGCACCCATGCTGCTGTTCCATCCCAGCGCGGTAATATCCACATCGCTCAAGGCATTCACCTTGCTCAAGCGCGTCATTTCATTGGAGGCGGGATCGAAACTGAACACCGCGTTGCGCGTGGCGCAGTAAACAATGCCGTTGGCTTCCAGCACCGTTACGGTCTTAAGGTAGGGGAAGTGTTCGCGCCATTGGCCGATGGCGGTTTGTGCGTCCACCGCCCACGGCAGGAGGAATGCGCTGGCCAGAAGGAGGCGGTATCCGTGTGGTCGCATCGGGTCGTTCGGGGCTCTATCAACGCATCCGCGGCGCGATCGGTATGGCAAGGTAGCCGCAGAAATGAAAAGATCCCCCGCTGTGCGAGGGATCCTCTCGAGGTCACGTGCGGATTCGAACCGCAGTAGCAGCTTTTGCAGAGCTGTGCCTAGCCACTCGGCCACGTGACCGCTGAATGGTCCGCGAAGATAGATGGTCGGTGGTTCATGGTCCTTGGTTGATCATTGCTGGGCTGCCGAACTACCATCAACCAACAACTACGCTCTACCCTTCAAGCACATACACCACATGGTCCACTGCGCCGGCCACGGGCGGGTGCTCCTTGGTGAGACGCAAACGCCAGGTGTAGGTGGTACCCCATTCGGCCTTCAAGGCGTCGATGACGCGACGGCCCACATGCTCGATCAATTTGCTGCGTTCGGCCATCTGCTCTTTTACGATCTCTGTCACCCGCGCGTAGTCGATCGTGTCCTTCAACTTGTCCGTGCGCTCTGCCTTGTCGAAGTCGCCGGTAATGGTGACATCCACTTGATAATGCCCACCGATGCGCCCCTCTTCGCTCAGGCAGCCATGGTAGGCGTACACCTTGATGCCGTTGACCTCGATCACGCCCATGTGCGGCACAGTTCAAGTCCGGCCTTCATGCGTGCCACTACTTCCTCGCGGCCCAGCAACGCGCTCACATCGAACATGCCCGGGCCTTGTATGCGGCCCGCGACAAAGAGGCGGTACAGCGGCATCACCTGGCCGATCTTCATGCCCAGCTCGTGCAGCACCGCGTTGAATTCGGCTTCGATGGCGGCCGATGTGAATTCCTTGATACGCTCCAGTTTCAACAGGAAAGCTTCAATGGCCGGTGCGGCTTCGGGCTTCCATTTCTTCCGCAGTTCCTCGCTGGCCGCATCGTTGTTCACCAGCGGGGAGCCGCTTGTGAACAGGTAGGTGCCTTCGAGCATATCATCCGCGAAGGTGGCGCGCTCTTTCAACAGGTGCGCGGCGTGCGTTGCGCGGGCGAGCGTGGTTTCGATACCCTTTTCCACCAACTTCGCATGCAGTTGCGCGCCGAGCTCGGCATCGGGCCGCATGCGCAAGTATTGCTGGTTGAACCATTTCGTTTTCTCCGGATCGAATTTCGCCCCGGCCTTGTGTACACGTTCCAGGTCGAAGAGTTGTGTGAGTTCTTCCAAGCTCATGATCTCCTGCTCGGTGCCGGGGTTCCAACCCAGCAGCGCGAGCATGTTCACGAAGGCCTCAGGGTAGTAGCCGCGTTCGCGATAGCCGCTGCTCTGCTCGCCGGTGGTCGGGTCGGTCCAGTTCAAGGAGAATACCGGGAAGCCCAAGCGGTCACCATCGCGCTTGCTCAGCTTGCCATTGCCATCGGGTTTCAGGATGAGCGGCAAATGCGCGAATGCCGGGCGCTCCCAGCCGAACGCGCGATAGAGCAGCACGTGCAGCGGCGCGCTGGGCAACCATTCCTCGCCGCGGATCACATGCGTGATGCGCATCAGGTGATCGTCAACGATGTTCGCCAGATGATAGGTGGGCATGCCATCGCTCTTGAAAAGCACCTTGTCGTCGATGTTGGCGCTGTGTACCACCACCCATCCGCGTATCACATCCTCGAAGCGTACTTCCTCGTGGCGTGGCACCTTGAGGCGGATCACGTACTCATCTCCGTTCGCGAGCCGCGCTTTCGTTTCATCGGCGCTCAACGTGAGCGAGTTCTTCATGTGCTCGCGTGTCACCCCATTGTAGGCGGGGGCAGCGATTCCCGCCGACTTCAAGCGTTCGCGCATGGCGTCCAGCTCCTCCGTTGTGTCGAAGGCGTAGTAGGCATTGTCGCTGGCGATGAGCTGGTCCGCATACTGCTTGTACATCGCTTGGCGCTCGCTCTGGCGGTATGGACCATCAGGCCCTCCGACCCACGGGCTTTCATCGGGGATCAACCCGCACCACTCCAACGACCGCTTGATGTACTCCTCCGCACCGGGCACAAAGCGCGCTTGATCAGTGTCTTCGATGCGCAAGAGGAACTGCCCGCCGTGCTTGCGCGCGAAGAGGTAGTTGTACAGCGCAGTGCGCACACCGCCCATGTGCAGCGGACCGGTGGGGCTGGGGGCGAAACGGACTCTTACCGACATAGGAGCGATCTGAAGATCAGAAAATGAGGTGATCGGTCGCCGTCGCCAAGGCTATGGCGACCGAAAGACAATAGGGCCGCGAAGGTAGCGGCGGCGCATAGTGGTTCCGGCCCGACCTTCGCCCCCATGCTCAACGCCTACAAGCTCTTCACCGGCCCTGATGGCAACTCGCATGTGCTGAAGGGCACGGTGGCCGAGCACAAGCGCAACGATGTGGTGGCGATCCACTTCGCGGAATCCCCGCCGCACAGTTCTTACGACTGGCATACCGCGCCGGAAGCACAGTATGTGATCACCCTCAGCGGCACACTGGAGTTCACCATGCATGATGGCAGCACCTTCCTGCTGCGGCCAGGCGATGTGCTCATCGCACTGGACACCACCGGCAGCGCGCACAAATGGCGGTTGATCGATGACCAGCCTTGGCGGCGAGTGTATGTGGTGCTGAAGCCCGGTGTGCCAGACCTCTTCATGCCGGAAGGGTAAGGGAGGCCCTCTCAGTCCTTGCTCTCCTTCTCCCTGCTTTCCTTGATCGCCTGGCGTCGCTCCTCCGCTTCTTTCCGCTCGGCCGCATCCTTGGCAGCGAGTTGTTCCGCAGGACTCTTGTCGGTGATACGCCCGAACTCGTCCACGTAGGCGATCATGTCCTTCAGGTCACCGCTCTTGGCCGCAGCGGCGCGTTCTGCCTTGCGCTCGGCCTTATCAGCACGGTGCTTCAGGCGGGAGAGCTCTTTCTGTCGTTTCGCGAAGGTCTGTTGTCCTTTGGCCATGGGCGCAAGGTAGCGCCGACGTTGCCTTCACGTTCGCGATCGATGCTCACGGCCATGATGGAACATCCTGTCCGTTCCTACTTGTTCGCGCTCACGTTATCGCTCTTGTAGGTCTTCATCCACTCGCGAACATCCTGCACCTCCTTCATCTGGCTCTCGCGGATCGACGCCCATGTGCTATCGGTGGATGCTTCCATCGCAACGAGTGCGCGGTCTACGCGTTCCAGCCCTTGGGCCAGTTCAGCGGCGCGCTTTTGATCCGCTTCACGTTGCGGGTATGGATTGGTGCCCACGTTCAGCCGATCGCGCACTTCTTCCAAGTCCGCTACCAAGCTGGCGCGCGATCCGCGCATATCGGTCATGGCTGTTCGACGTTCCTCGGCCGCCGTCATCAATGATGCCTTGGCATCCCCATCTCTCACCGGGGTATTCGGGGCTGCCATGGGCGAGCGCTGTAGCGTATTGGCGTCCATGGTGGTCTTGTCCTGATCGCCATAGGATCCGTCACTGTTGGTGCCGGCACCGGGACTCGAACATTGCACAGCGAGCAAGGCCACGAGGCTCATGGGTAGGAAGAGCGCGCACATGCGGGCGATCGGGTTGGGGGTTCGCATCAGTTGGTTGTTTGGAGTTGTGGCAACAAGCTCCGGACCATTGCCAGTCTCCACGGGAACCTTGAACGATATGGCGCAGTGCGGGAAAGGATCGTGGACAACCCTCCCCAAATGGGGAACGCAATTGGTCATGCATGCGGCGCTATCCCCTGTATTGGGCCTGTCCTCTGCGGTGCGACTTGAGCGAGGCGTGGGGGCAGATCGAGGCCAGGTCGGAGAGCACTTTCAATGCCCGGTCAAGGGGGACGTGATCGCTGAGCGGAGCTTGATGCCCTTCGAGGAAGGCCTGCCACTCATCGTTCTCGCATTGTACCAGGTAGAAATGAGGGATGCTCGTCTGTTCGACAGGCGCTTGTTTGCGGGTCATGGTCGTCGGGTTTGTCAATGATCCGATCCGATCGCATGCCATGACCGCAGAACCCACCGACCCTTATGAACAGGTTCTGGTGCGCGCACATGTGGAAGTGGGACCTGCATCCCACTAACCCGTTTTCTTCCAGAGCACATCACCGAACACAAGGGCGAGCACGATGAGGGTACAGAAAACGAAGAAGATGAACTTGGCGATGGTGGCAGCTTCAGCGGCTATGCCTGTAAAACCGAAGATGCCCGCGATGATCGCGATGACGAGAAAGGTAACCACCCAGCGTAGCATGGTCTATTTGTTTTGCATCCTTGGAACAGCAACCGTGCCTTGGGAACGGATCACCTTCTTGTCATATGTCCGGAACAGCTGCTCAGTAAGGAGTTGCATAACGCCTACCGCTTCCGTTCCGCGCGCGAGCGAAGAAGGTCGCTGTGTGGAACAAGCGCCCCGGCATGGAAAGGAAGTTGTCCGATCAAGCCTACGATACCACCCTGTTCGCACACACGGGTAGGGGAACCCGTCAAGGCAACTCGAACCTGGTCGGCGTGGTGCTACCGATGTTCACCCCGAAGCGTTTCCCGTGGTTCGGACTTCGCCGGGATCACAGATGCAGCCCTTTCAACAGCAAGCGCTTCCATGCGGTGTGCTGGCGCAAGTAGGCTTTCACATCGGGGCAAAGCGGCACGAGCTTCAGCTTGTTGTCCTCGATCCACGTGAACACACGTTCGGTGAGCACTGCCCCTACGTCTTGGCCCACAAGGGCCAGTGGTACATCGGTGCGCGTGAGGAACATGCGATCTCCCTGTTGGTCATACTCGATGCGTGCTCGATAACGACCCACTTGCAACACGAACTGACGTGAATCGGGTTCGTTCTCCAAGGGCAGTGTGGCCAGATCGGGCAGGGGTGGTGTGGCGGCTTTGTTCATGGTAAGGATACAAAGGTACCATCCTTGGCCCGGAGCCATCTGTTCCCGAATGTGGGATCTTCGACCCACGTCAAGTACATGTCTTCCAAGCAGCCCACGCTCAACACGTTCGCCGGGCAGAAACCACAGCGGCTTTCATCAGTACGTGGTTGAGCATCGCCTTCATCGTGGTGGAGCAGCTCAACTATGCCTCGCGCTCTTCTTCCGCAGCGAACGCAAGACCTGAAGCTCTTTCACTCGGTTGAACTGGTTCAATGTCCAAGGGGTCACGACAGCCGGACCTTTGCGCACGCATGGAGAACATACCTGTCATTGATACGAACACGCTGAAGCTTGCGCGCACGACGCATGATGTGCTGCCCCTGATCCGCGAACGTTGGAGCGCACGCGCCTTCAGCGACAAGCCCATTACCGACGACATGATGCGCACGCTGATCGAAGCCGCTTCGTGGGCGCCCAGTGCGATGAACGAGCAGCCTTGGCGCTATCGCTATGCGCTGCGTGGAACCGAATGGTTCGACCTCCTATGGGCCTGCCTTGGCCCCGGCAATCAGCCTTGGGCGAAGAACGCAGCAGCGCTCGGCGTGTGTTCCGGCATCAAACTGCTGCACCGCAACAACGAGCCGAACCATGCCTGGCAGCATGATGTGGGACTGGCCAACGCGCAGCTGCTCCTGCAAGCCACGAGCATGGATATCTACTGCCACCTCATGGGCGGCTTCGACCATGCGAAAGCGAACGCGACGCTCGCGATAGACACCGCACAGGAGGAGATCGTGTGTTTCATCGCGCTCGGTCATCTGGGCCATGCGGAGCAACTGATCGAGCCCTTCCATACGCGCGAGATCACGCAACGCACGCGAAGGCCATTGGAGGAGACGATCGTTGTGCTCTGAGCAAAAGCCCGCATGCTGACAAGGCTTGTCCGCATGATCATTGCCCATCGGCGAACAGCTCCGGATATCTTGCCTGCGATGCGCGCGCTCCGCTTCTTTCTTGGCTTCCTGCTCGTGCTCGTTCCAGAGATCCTGCGCGTCTTTTGGATCATGCCCTTCCCCGGCAGCCAGCAGGACCTGCCGACGGACAATGCGCAGGTGGATCAAGCGTACTTCCTGCACAACAACATCTGGTGGATCCGCCTCATCGGTCTTGCGCTGATGATCGGACCATTCGTCTACTACATGCGCTATGGCGGCGCGTGGGAACGGATCGGCGTGTTGCTGCCTTCCGCTCTCTGCGCGCTCGTCTTCTATGCGTTCAATTTCAAGTTCATGGCGGACAAGCTGTTCATTCCGCCGAAGGAAAAATTGATGCAGGTGCCGGTAGTGAACGACAGCACGGCGAACAGCCTGGTCATCGGAGTGGAGATCAATGGCGACGCACGCGCGTACCCCATCGAGATCATCGGATACCATCATCAAGTACTCGATACCATCGGTGGCGAACCCGTGCTGGTGACCTATTGCACCGTGTGCAGAACGGGGCGAGCGTTCAGTCCGAAGGTGAACGGTGCGCAAGAAACTTTCCGGCTCGTAGGCATGGACCACTACAACGCGTTGTTCGAGGACTCGCGCACGAAAAGCTGGTGGCGGCAGGTGAACGGTGAGTGCATCGAAGGGCCGCTGAAAGGGCAACATCTCATCGAAGTGCCATCGCAACAAATGACCCTGAAGGAGTGGGCTGCGGAACATCCCAAGACACTGGTGCTACAACCTGACCCGCTGTTCAGCAAGCAATACACCGGCCTCAAGGGCTATGATGACGGTACGATCGAGGGCTCCCTTGAAGCGCGCGATACAGCGAGCTGGCAACCGAAGAGCTGGGTGGTGGGCATGGTACACAACGGCGTGGCGCGGGCGTATGATTGGAATGATCTGCTCGATGCTGGCGTGATCTCGGATACGCTCGGAGGACAGCGGATAGAGCTGACGCTTGGGCACAACTCTGCCGACTTCGTAGCAACGCGAGTGGCGGTGGATACCTCATCGGACAGGATCGCCTACTCCAATATGATTCTGGTCGGGACGGTCGACACGATCGTCACTTCCATACAGGAAACCTCGTTCTCAATTCCCGCCTACCAGGAATTCTGGCATAGCTGGCGCACCTTCCACCCGAACACCACGCGGTATGTGCCGAAGCGTTGAACCCGTGTCCGCACTTCTTCACATCTTCACGGCACAGTTGAGCGCGCAACCATGGCCCACGATCCCCTCCCGATGAATCGGGACAAAGACGTCTTCGAGCAACGCATCGCCGAAATGCTGAAAGCACAAGGTGCGAAACCGGAACACAAGAAGATGTTCGGCGGTGTGGCCTTCCTGGTGCGGGGCCATATGACTGTAGGCATCACCAACAAGGGCGACTTCATGGTGCGCTTCGATGGTACACGACATGATGAACTTCTGAAATGGCCGGGTGCCAAGTCGATGACCTTCGGCCACAAGAGCATGAAAGGCTTCCTCTTCGTGGATGCCGATGCGGTGGAAAGTCCGAAGGCCTTGGAGAAGTGGGTGAAGCTCTCGCTGGAATACGTGAAGGGGCTGCCGAAGAAAACTGTGGCGACCAGGAAACCAGCAGCCAAACCGGCTTCAAAAAAGAAGCTGGCTCCGCGATCGAAACGTTAGGGGCGCGCGATTGACCGATCACGCATATTTCATCGCCTCATAGCCGAAGAAGCGCCGCAGGAGGCCGATCTGGCCGATGGTGTACGCTTCATGGTGCGCGATGAACGCGATGAAGTCTACGATGCGCTTGCCAGTTCCCATGGCGAAGGGGGCATCGGCCAAGAGTTCGGCTTCGGTCATTTCCTGGATGCGCGTCATCATCTTCGCAGTGATGCCGGGCCAATCCTTCAACAATGCTCGCATCGATGGAAAGGTGACTTCGGCGCTCAAGCCCTTGCCGTTCGCGAAGAGATCGGGAAAGGGTTCCACGTCCGGCAGGCCGATGATGTTGGCGAGCATGTAACGCGTGGCCACGGTATGACCGGTGAGCCAAGCGATGTGGTTGGTGTTCGCGTTGGGGCGGGTGTGCGCGTGCTCATCGGAAACGCCGACGGTGACGTTGGTGAACAGGCGCGTTTGCAGATCGAACTGTTTGACGAGCATCTCCGTGAGCGGAGCAACGGCGGTGGATGTGGTGTTCATGAAGCTGGGCCCGGTGCGTGGAAGCGATAACGAAGGTACTCGCGTCGGCAGTGCCGATCGAAGGTCGCGGATCCGGACAAAGTTCCGGATCCGCGGAAGAAACTCTCGTTCGATCGCGTTGCGCTTTTTTATTTCGGCGGCATGATCGTCATTCCGTACTTGGCGAAGAGCGCTGCGACCTTCGGAAAGTCGGGCGGGCCGGGAGGGAAATCGCCAAGCTCATCGAAGAAGGCTTCGAACTTCTTGCCTGGATCAACGAACCAGAGTGTTTTGCCCGGCATGTTGCCGATGTTGCGGAAGCCGTGCGGCAGCGGCCGCTTGAAGTTGAGCCAGGTTCCCGCTTCGGCCGTGAAGGTCTCCTCGCCCAGTACCACTTCGAAGATGCCGCTCTGCACGTAGATCACTTCATCCTCTTCTGTATGGCTGTGCGGCGGAATGCCCAGGCCCGGCGGCGTCACTACTTCAAAGACGTAATTGCCGGCGCCTTCCTCGCTGCGCATTTTCACCGTAACGGTGTGCCCGAGGATGTTCTTCTTCTCGCCGGTCATCGGTGCGATCACCGCCGACACGTCGGGGCTGGCCGACGCGCTCAATGTGTTGGTGTTCATGGTGTGTTGTTGTTGGTTGGGCAAAAGTGTCCGTTTCGTGAAGGGCGTTTCCTTGATCCGGATCAAGAAGTGATCGTCACGGGGAAAAGTGCATGGCACACGGAGACACGGAGGCACGGAGAATGACTACGGCAATGCAAAAGCCAGCGCTCTGTGCCTCTGTGGTGAACGATCACCTCCCAACTCGCCGCGCCCGAATGCGGCTCAACGCCTCAGGCGTGATCCCCAAATATGCCGCGATGTGGTAGAGCGGAATGCGCTCCATCAGCGTGGGGTACTTCTTCACGAATTGCTCATAGCGTTCCTCAGGCGTGCTGGTCATCGCTTGGAAGGTGCGCTCCTGATTACCGGTGTAGGCGCGCCGCCATTTGATCTCCAGGAATTTCCGGAACGAAGGCACGGTCTCCTTCGCTTGTTCGAAGGCCGCAAGGTTGAAGGCCAGCAGCTCGCACGGCTCCAGGGCTTGCAAACTGTTCGCGGTCGGCTCGTTGCTGTAGAAACTTTCCAGATCGCCCACCCACCAACCTTCAACCGCGAAATACAGGATGCGCTCCAGACCATCCGCATTGTTGGTGTAGTAGCGCAAGCAGCCTTTGTCCACGTGCGCCACATACTTGCTGATGTCGCCCTGCTGGAAAAGGTGTTCGCCTTTTTTCATGCGCATGAGCGATGGCAACGCGCGCAAGGTGTCGAACTCGGCATCGCTGATGGGATGCGTGGCTTCGATGTGCGCTCTGAGCCGGGCGTGGGCGGGATCCATCGGCGAAAGATCGCACTGCCCTGTGATCGGTCGCGCGTGTATGGATGCTCTACCTTGTCATCTTCATCCGCACTATCATGTTCACCTTCGAATATTCCGACATCATCCACGCTCCTGTCGAAATGGTCTTCGCTATTGTGTCGGATCCGCGCCGCATCCCGGAATGGCGCAACGACGTGCCCGGCATCAGCGATGTGAAGGGCAGCGGTGTGGGCATGACGTTCCTTGAGGAAGTACACTTCATGGGCAAAAAGCAATTGCTCATGAGGGTGACGGAGCGCGTTGCGAATTCGCGGCTCGTGATCGAAGCGCAAGGCGGCATGAAGTTGTTGCCCACGCAGACGTTCACCTTCATCGCGGAAGGCCCGGTAACACGGCTTCAGCTTTCGGTGCTCATGCGTACCTCTGGTTTCTTCCGACTTATGGAACCCATCCTGCCCGGACAGATGAAGGGGATCTGGGCGAAGTACTTCGAGAACTTGGACCGACTGGTGAAGGACTGATCGCCAGAGCAGGAATTCTTTTCCGGATCGATAGGTTCGGTTCGTCCAAGAAGGCGATCAACGACCAAAACCCCAACCCATGAGCAAGTACATCTTCTTTTTCCGCGGCGACGACCTGATCCGCATCGAGATGCATGAAGCAATGCCGTTGCCGTGGATGCAAGGGGAACGCTCTTGTCCAGATCCGTCATGCTCATTCGTCAATGGAACGAACAACCCGCCTACGCTGAGGCTTCGGCGGATAAAACCAAACAACCAACTACCATGAACAAGTACATGTTCCTTTTCCGCGGCGGCATGAGCCCGGCGGACACCGCGCCCGAGCAGATGCAGGCGCAAATGATGAAATGGAAAAATTGGATGGACGCCTTGGCGGCGAAGGGCAAGCTGCTTGGTGGTGAGCCCTTGGAGGGTGGTGGCAAAGTGGTCAACGGCCGCGCCAAGAAGATCACTGATGGGCCTTTCGCGGAAAGCAAGGAGATCGTTGGTGGCTATTTGGTCGTGGATGCCGCGAGCCTCGATGAAGCCACCGAGTTGAGCAAGGACTGCCCGGTCTTCGAAGCTGACGGAAGCGTTGAGGTGCGGGCCGTGATGGCGATGAACATGTGATCCCGCCCGATCGCGATACCAACGAACTGGCCGACCATCTTTTCCGCCGCGAGGCGGGAAGGATGGTGGCCTCGTTGACGCGCTTCTTCGGCAGCAAGCACTTGGAACTTGCCGAGGATGTCGTGCAGGATACCCTGATGAAGGCCATGGTCGATTGGCCGTTCAAGGGGATCCCCGATGACCCCGTGGCCTGGCTGCATCGCGTGGCGCGGAATGGCGTCATCGACAAGTTGCGTCGCGACGCACGCGGTCTCGATCTGCTGAAAGAGAACGCCGCCCTCCTGCGCAGCGAATGGACACTGACCGCAACGGTGAACATGGAATTGAACGAAGCCTCGATCACCGACGACCAGCTGCGCATGTTCTTCGCGTGCTGTCACCCATCGCTTCCACCGGAACAACAAGTGGCGCTCGCGCTGCGAACGCTTTGCGGTTTCAGCGTGCCGGAGATCGCGCGCGCTTTCGTTACCCATGAAGAGACGATCAACAAACGATTGTACCGCGCACGCGAAATTTTCCGTGCGATCGGCCGACTGGAGATCCCGGAAGGCGAGGCCCTCAATGATCGTGTGGAACAAGTGCTCTCGGCGATCTACCTGCTTTTCAACGAAGGCTACAATGCGACCGATCACGACGATCTGATCCGTGAGGATCTGATCGAAGAAGCGCTCCGGCTCTGTCGCTTGTTACTGGATCATCCGGCCACCGCCTTGCCCGAAGTACACGCGTTGCTCGCGTTGATGATCTTCCACGCGGCGCGATCCGTCGCGCGCGTTGATGCCGAAGGGGCGATCATCCTTTTGCAGGACCAGGACCGCGCGAAGTGGGATCGCTCATTGATCACGTTGGCGAACGATCACCTCACGCAAGCGGCCACGGGCGATCGGATCAGCACCTATCATATCGAGGCAGCGATCGCCTCCTTGCACGCGAACGCGGCCACTTACGCTGATACCGACTGGGCGGCGATCATCGGCATGTACGATGAACTGATGCGTATGAAGTCCTCATCCATTGTTGAATTGAACCGCGCTATCGCCGTGGCGGAGCGCGAAGGTCCATCACGTGGGCTGGAGGAACTCGAACGGATCAACGGGCTCGGGCAACAACATCTTTTCCACGCGACGCGTGGAGAGTTCCTTCGGCGGTGCGGA
>JANMKC010000003.1:0-6628 GCA_031371785.1 Flavobacteriales bacterium
TCACTGCATCTCATAACCACCTCACCCGTGGGGATCGTGTGACCTGTCGGGCCAAATGGCCCAACTCAGAACACCAGAACCATGCATAATCTGAAGACCAATGAACAACTCGCGCAACATCGGTTCTTCGAGCTACCCCTAAGTGTGAACAAGTACAATGAAGAGAAACAGGACTATGAAAATGTTGAACTGGTGTTCGAGCTGGGTTCAGAATTGAGCATTCAGGACCACGATCTGATCGCCATCAAAGAGATCAATGGCTACGAAATAGTAGAAGACGATAGCTTCTTCAGGATCGTAATCACATTTCTTACGGGCCATAGCAAGCCCAGTCTGGACATGCAGTTCACTTTCAAGTCGCTTTCAATCTAGTACTGACAACAGACCTGTATCCTGAGTGAGCATCAGGGTTCTAGATCACATCCTCCGATACCACCCCTTGATCCGCTCCCTGTCCAGCACCCTCTGCCAATCCGGTCCGAAGGCATGGTCCCACATGTGCGGGAGGTTGTAGGCCACTTCGGCCATGGCGCTTATGGTCTCTTCGCTCCAGTCTTTCGCGAGACCTTGCGGGATGGTCACATTCAAGTGCTTCACCATGCCCTGGAATTCTCCGACATAGTCGCCATACACATCCTCCAGTTTGTCGAAGGCGATGCAGTTGGCGATGCAGTGGTGGATCTCCAGCACTTTGCCGAGGCCATAGCTCAGCGCATGGCACACGCCCACCTCGCTGTACGTGAGACTGAGGCCGCCCATGTAGCTCGCCACCATCAGCTTCTCGTCGCTCTTCGGATCGGTGCGATCGAGCTTCAGGAAAACCTCGCGGCACATCTCCAGCGCTTTCTCACTGTAGGCTTCGGCGAAGGTGTTCTTCTTGGTGCCGGTGATCGCTTCCACGCTGTGGATGTAGGTGTCCATGCCCGTGTAGAACCATTGGTCGCGCGGCACTGAGGCGATGAGATCCGGGTCGAGTACGATCTGATCGAAGACCGTCCAGTCGCATTTCAAGCCGAGTTTTTTCACGGGGCCAGTGAGCACGGCGGTCATACTCACCTCCGCGCCCGTGCCGCTGATGGTAGGCACGCCGCAGTGATAGATGCCGGGATTCTTGATCAAGTTGAGGCCTTGGTACTCCACACTGCTTCCCTCGTTGGTACACATCAGCGCCATCGCTTTGGCGATATCCATGATGCTGCCACCTCCGATACCCACGACGCCAGCGGGAATGCCGCGACGTTCCATGATGTCATCGCGCAAACCGTCGATGAGGTCCGTCGTTGGCTCCTTGTCCACACTGATGAAGTGTACCTCATCTCGACCAAGCGCCGGTATGCGTGCTTCGAACTCGGGCTTGTCAGCGAAGTAGTCGTCTACGACGAAAACGATGAAGCCACCACTGCGGTGTGGAGCGAGGATCTCATCGAGCTTGCCGAAGGAGCCACGGCCGTAGCAGGTCTTCGTGACGGACTTGAAGTTGCGGAAGAGGTTCATTGCGATCAGATGATCAGACGATCAGATGATCAGATGATGATCGATCCGTCGCTGATCCGGTTACGACAAAGGAACAGGTTGTGATCCGATCAATTGGAAGCCGCAACTTCACGCCACAAGTTGAACGACATGAACATCCTTGATCTCCTGCACAACTGCGGTATCGATGCAACCCGTATGATGCAGCTCGCCTTCGGCGCGATGGCCGCCGTGCTCTTCCTGCAATCCAGCCTGGACAAGCTGTTCAACTGGAAAAGCGAGAAGGAATTCCTCACGAGCCACTTCGCGAAGTCCATCCTGAAGGGCACGGTGCCGATCCTGATGCCAGTGATCACGCTGATCGAACTGGCTGCCGGCAGTTGCTCTGCGATCGGCTTCTTCTGTGTGCTGTTCGGCTGTGGAACGAGCATCGGCTTGCTCGGAATGATCTTCGGCGTGAAGGCCATCTTCCTGCTCTTCTTCGGCCAGCGCGTGGCGAAGGACTATGCGGGCGCGGCGGCGTTGGTGCCGTACTTCCTGATGTGCGCGGCTGGGTTGTATTTTTTCATGGCGGGGTAACTGACAACAATGTCAACGCCTTACTGAATTGCATCGCCCAAGGTTCTCTTGGTCAACTGAACTTCTTTCTGATCTCTTCACTCTTTGGATCTACCACCTCGCTTTTGTTGCCGTGCCAGTCTTGGAAGATGATCGTGAAGGGCTTTCGACCAACATTGTGTTGCTTCCTGAGTTGAAGAAAGGAGTCCATATTGCCCTTGAGAAAGTCGAGGCAGCATTCCTCAACTATCCTTCGTGTGCCTGCGAGTGCCTTCTCAGACTCCCGAAACGGGAACATCAACGCGGCATTAGGTTCCTTCACGCCTTTCATCCTCGCGATCATGGTCAAGGGCAGACTGTTCCACGTTGCTTCCGCACCACAGTCCCTTCCGACGCCTAACATCATATCGAACGGGTATGGGTGGTCGGTTGGGTGTGTGCTTGACGAGATGGAGATATAGCGATCCTTGTTTCGCCAGAGAAAATCCGAAGCATTCTCTCTTACGTCGACAACTATGGTTTTAAAACCGTGCTTCGCAAACAATGGCGTGAGTTGGCTTTCAATTGCGGACATGAAGGCAAGCTGATCCCCGGAAGCATCATTCGCCACGGAGCGAACGAGCCGTTTGTTACGGTACTTTCCAAGCCAGCCAAGGAAGTTCATGGGGGAAGCATTTACGCCACCACCCCCTCCATCACCTTCCTCACCGCCGCCTCCATCTTGTCGAGGAACGCGCTCAGTTCCGCCTCTGTCCACGTCACGCGGATGTTGAAGCTCACGAGGCGGCTCATCACGTCATCGCTCTTCGGAAACTTCAAGGTCTTCAAGTCCTGTGGCAGACCCAGTTTGTGCGCCACCATCTGGTAGGGCATGCTCATGCTCTTCAGGTGGTCCCATTGCTTGATGTAGTGGTACATGTTGTTGAACCAGTACATGGTACCGATGCCTTGGGCTCCGAGGTCCTTGTGCAACGCGAGCGCGGCATCGGCGGTGGGCAGCAGCAAGTGGAAGAAGGTGGCGCTATCGCCGACATCATCGCATTGCTTGCGGAAGGCCAAGCCGGGGATCTTGGAAAGTCGCGACGCGATGATCGCCTTGTGCTTGCGCTGCTGGCTGAGGATGAAGGGGAGCTTGCGCGCCTGCGCCAGCCCGATCGCAGCGTTGATCTCGCCGATGCGGTAGTTGCTGCCCAGGATCGGGTGCGGTTCCATGCCGCGGTTGTCGCCCTCGTGGTTGTGGCCATGATCGCTGAAGCATTCAGCCGTTTTGATCAGTTGTTCATCATCTGTGATGATCACGCCTCCTTCGCCGCAGGTGTTGATCTTGAAGAAGTCGAAACTGAAGCTGCCCATCTTGCCGTAAAGGCCGAGGTGCATGCCTTTGTATGTCGCGCCGAGCGCTTGCGCGGTGTCCTCGATCAACATCACGTTCTTCTCTTTGCACACTGCGAGGATGCCATCGATGTCCGCAGCCGCGCCGCACATGTGGACGAGCAGCACCGCTTTCGTCTTCGGTCCGCACACGGCGCGAATCCCTTCCGCGCTCAAGCACAGCGTCTCATCGATCTCCGCGAACACGGGTAGCGCTCCTGCAAGCAGCACGCTCTCGATCGTTGCGATGAAAGTGAATGGCGGCACGATCACCTCGTCGCCGTAACCGACACCGCATGCGGCGAGCATGGCGTTCACGGCGGTACTGCCGCTGCTCACGGCCAGCGCGTGCTTCGCGCCGGTGAATTTCCGCATCTCGGCCTCGAACTCCTTCGCCTTCCAATGGCCTTTGCGTTGCGCGTCGTGGTTGTACCGGAAGAGCACGCCCGTATTGAGGACGTCCATCACTTCCTTCTTCTCCTCTTCGCCGAAAAGTTCTGTGCCGGGCATGTGTTTCTATTGTGCTGGCAAAGGTATCCGGGCGATCGCGATAGATCGGTGGGGCGCGTAGGCGGGCCCATTATCGAATGTTCACATCCAATTGATGCCCCGTACCGAACTTTCCACCGTTTCCTGATCGATCACCATGTACAGAAACTTCACCCTCGCGCTCGTACTTGTTTCTTTCCGGGCACTCGCCCAGACCAACCTCGTCACCTACGCCGGTGGCAGTGGCAACGAGGTCTTCAACGATGTGGTGCAACTGAGCAATGGCCATGTGCTGGTGATCGGCGTTGCGGATGATCTCTCCTGGATCGCCGGTGGAGTTCCGCAGTACACGCTCACGGCATCGGGCATCACCAACGATCTCGGCACGAACAGGATCCCGTTCATCATCGTCTTCGACAGCACATTGCAAACGATGCTGGCTGTGCATCATCTTCCGCAAGGTGCGGCCGAGGATCTTCGCTTCATCAAACTCAGTAACGCTCCTGGACAACCTACCGGCGACATCTACCTCAGCGGCAATACCGAGGACAGCAACACCGGCGGCTACTTCATCGGCAAGCTCGATGACAACTTCGTGAACGGAACACCGAGCGGCTTCACTTGGGTGATCAACGTGAAGTGTTCCGCAGGTGAATACCCCAAGATCTACCAGCCTTGGGATGTGGGCGGCGATGGCAAGGTGGTGTATGGTTATGGCGATAGCCACTCCTACAACTGGAGCGCGTTCTACCGCAACGATGCGGACGGCAACCCGGACGTGGTGCCCCTGTGGCGGATCCACTGGCCCATCGGCGGCGGAGCGGAACATCGCGGGATAGCATCGACCTATGCGGGCGGAATTGCCGCATTGGACTACAGCGCCATCGTATTGAAGCGTGATGCATCGCGCTGCGAATTGCGTTCACCAACACAAGCGGAGTATGATCTCTGGCAACCCGATGGCAATGGCGGAACGAAGAAGGGCAGCTGGCCTTTGGACATCCTGTACAGCGAACCCTGTCTTCCTGGCGGCGTGGGCAACACCACCGACGGTCCGGGCTACACGGGCTACAGCGGCAGCGCCACCTTCACACATGGTCCACAGTCCGTGTGCATCGATCGTCGCACGAACAACATGTACATCGGCTTCAACACCAAGAGCGTACTTCCCGGCGGCGAGCCCGACTTCGAACCGGCTGTGATGGCGATGGATCCCGATGGTGCGCTGCTCTGGTGGAGCCGACTTTATCATGAGGTCACTCCTGCGGGCGATACGGTGAACAGCAGCCCTGACCAATACATCGACGCGTTGGCGATCGACTACTCGCAACCGCCAGCCACCGGACTGCTCGTGGTGAACGCGCGCTGCCACGGCAATAACACGGAGAACCTCTGGGAAGGAAACACCATCGCTGCGAACCCCGGCGCCAGCGGATTCCAGAACAACTTCACAGGCAGCAGCGGCAACATCCACATCAGCTGGTTGGGCAAGCTGACCCTTGCCGATGGCACATTGATGCACAGCACCTACGCCGCCGAACTCGCCGAGGGCGCGACCGGTCTCGGCACGCCGCACGCCGATCCGAACCTGGACGGTTGGCCCGACCCGAACACCGGATGGCCCACACTGAACACGACCTACCTCAGCAAGAACAACTTGAAGGTGACCGCCGATGGCAGCGTGCTCGTGCTCGGCAAGGGTCGTCGCACGATCACCACTGCGAACGCATACCAGAAAATGGTGAAGCCAGCGAACGGGGGTGTGAGCTGCTGGAACGATTTCGCGCGTGTGTACACCGACGACTTCAGCACCTTGAAGTACTCCTCGTTGCTCGTGGGCCAATGGGATACGCTCACGCAAGCCGGTGGTGACAACGTGCGCTTGTACGGATCCTTCAAGACGAAGCGCGGCGTGATCATCGTCGGCAAGCACACGGGCACCGGCAATGAAATGCCAACAGCGAACATTCCATCGTGGGGCAATGCGAACTTCAACGGCGAGAGCGCCGTGCTGTCTTATCTGCAACCGACGAACCTCTATGATCCGAACGATGATCCCGTGGATGTGAGCACGGCTGTCGCTTCGATCGAACCATCCGTTGATCTGCTCGTGTTCCCGAATCCGGCCACGGGCGTGATGAACGTGCGATTGCCGGACGGTGCTGATGGAACGGTGCGGTTGCTGGATCTCTGCGGAAGGGCGCTCGCCACGC
The DNA here is from genome assembly GCA_031371785.1 of Flavobacteriales bacterium. Taxonomy (GTDB): domain Bacteria; phylum Bacteroidota; class Bacteroidia; order Flavobacteriales_F; family PHOS-HE28; genus PHOS-HE28. The sequence continues at coordinate 6,105 of JANMKC010000003.1, forward strand.
GCAAGCTGCAAGGCATGAGTGCGATGAGTTTCCCGCTGGAGCATATCGCATCGGGATCGTACGTGGTGGAGTGGCGCGCGGGCAACGGAGCATTGCGGACCAAACGGCTCGTGGTGCGTTGATCGATCGTTCGTGCCATCTTTCGCAGGAATGGCACTGCGCGGATCCATCGTTGCTTTTCTCTTGTTCTCGTCGCTTGTCGCGAACGCCCAGATCGACATGCCCGTCTTCGGCAAGCAAGCTGCCCGTCCTTCCGCAGGATGAGAACATACCGTACTCCTGTTTCAGTTGGATCACAAGGCACGGCACCGGCAACCACGGCGACGATCGTGATCGATCCGTGATCAATGACGGCAAGAGATGGCCGAACTTCGCCCTGCACGGAACCGACGCCCCATGAACAAGCGCATTCTTTTCATTCTCGCTGGATCCATGTTCGGGACCATCGCCCACGCCCAAGGCTGTAGCGATGCGGGCGTATGCACGGCTGGAGCGATCGGGCAGTTGCATCTCTGGCAGGACAG
>JANMKC010000062.1:0-11629 GCA_031371785.1 Flavobacteriales bacterium
GGCACGGTTCCATAAATATCAGAACCGAACAAGGCCAGACCATAGGAGAAGCCTGTGGGGGGGTCTTCAGTGATCTCGTAGGTCGTATCAAAATAGGTCCACGAGGTTGGTGGTATTTCAATCGGCAGAGTCGATACGGACCACAGGATGCCCCCAGTATTCGCTAATACCAACCCGAAACAGCTGATCGTGTTGAACGTATTGGCATGGGCCTTTATCCAGCCGCCGAACTCCACAGAGGATCCCAACGCGAGTTGTGGGAGAACCTGAAAGATTGAATTGGGAGTTTGCGGAGCCCATTGCCAATAAAGCGAGGATATGCTAGCGCAATGTTCACCGGAACCAGGAGCCGCAAAGTCCTCAACACTGGTGGAATTTACTTCTGGACCATAGGTGATCCATCCGTTCAATCCATCCTCGAAGCTTCCATTGATCAGTTGCGCCTGTGCGAACCCGACCAATGCGAGACAGGTGCAGACGTGAAGAGTTCGCATGAGCGTGGGGGTTGATGTACCGAAGGTAGACGCGTGCTCCGCATCTTCGTTGCCGTTCTGAAAGAACCATGACCGACCTCTTCACCCTCGACGCCCTCATCAGCCTTGTCACGCTCGCCGCCCTGGAGATCGTGCTGGGCATCGACAACGTGATCTTCGTCAGTATCATACTCGGGCGCATTCCGCAAGAGAAGCGGCTGCGTGCGCGGCGCATCTGGATGATCGGTGGCATCCTCGTACGTTCGCTGTTGCTCATCAGCCTCGGTTGGTTGCTGAAGAACGGCGAGAACGAACTGTTCAAGTACTTCGGCTACGGATTCAACCTGCACAACTGCATCATGCTCGGCGGCGGCCTCTTCCTGCTCTACAAGTCGGTGAAGGAGGTGCATGAGAAACTCGAAAGCGGCGAGGAGCATGCGAAGCCGACGAAGGCATCCACGGGGTTCACCGCGCTCATCATCCAGATACTGGTGGTGGACATGGTCTTCTCGTTCGACAGCATCGTGACGGCGATCGGCCTGGCGAAACATGTGGAGGTGATGATCATCGCGGTGGTGATCGCCATGGTCGTCATGTTCTTCTTTTCGCAGGGCATCAGTCATTTCATCGAGAAGCATCCGGCATTGAAGATGCTCGCGCTATCCTTCCTCACGCTGGTGGGCTTCATGCTCTTCTTCGAAGGACTGGAGCCGATCCACCACAGCACGATCCCCAAAGGCTACGCCTATTTCGCCATGGCCTTCAGCTTCGGCGTGGAAATGCTGAACATGAAAGCAAGGAAGCACGTTGTGAAGCTCAACAAGTAAGTTGGGGCAGGAGCAAGGGCAGGGGCAGGAACAACCGTGTTCCGCAAGTGGTGCGCTGCGCCCGCTCTTGCTCCTGCCCTTGGCCCTGCTCCTGCACTTTTGGAACTACTGCGTTCCTCCGAACACGCACTGCACCAGGTTCGCGCCCATCTGCAGGGCCTTCGTGCGGATCTCCTGGCTGTCGCCGTGTACGTCCGCATCCTCCCAGCCATCGCCGAGATCGCATTCGTAGTCGTAGAAGCAGACCAGCCTTCCTTCCCAGATGAGGCCGAAGCCCTGTGGTGGCTTGCCCTCGTGCTCATGCACCTTCGGAAGGCCGTTCGGGAAGTTGAACTTCTGGTGATAGACGGGATGAGCAAAGGGCAACTCAACGAATTCCAGTTCCGGAAAAACCTTCTTCATCGCGGGGCGCAGGAACTTGTCGATGCCATAGTTGTCGCTCACGTGCAGGAAACCACCACCGATAAGGTAGTTGCGCAGGTTCTCCGCTTCCTGCGCGTTGAAGACGATGTTGCCATGGCCGGTCACGTCCAGCCAGGGATAGGTGAAGATGTCCGGGCTTCCCACTTCCACGGTGGGCACATCGGTATTGATGGTCGTGGCGATCTGCGCGTTGCAGAACTTCACGAGGTTGGGCACGGCCGTGGGGTTCGCGTACCAATCGCCACCGCCGTTGTACTTGAGCACGGCGATCTGGAAGGTGCCTTGGGAGAAAGTGGAAGTGCAGAGGAGTGAAAGAGTGAAAAGAAGCGCGGCTCGAAGCATGGGGCGAAAGTAAGCGGGCACGAACCCGGGGTTGGTTGCTGGTGGTGGTTGGTTGATGGTTGTTGGATGCTGGTTGCTGGTGGTTGGTTGATGGTTGCTGGTTGCTGGTTGTTGGTTGCTGGTTGTTCGGCGGGCGACCAGCGCCATTACCGACAACCAACGTCCTATTGTTGCGCGAAGTTCATCCAAGCGCATGCGGCAATGGCGGCGGTCTCGGTGCGCAAACGTGCGCCACCGAGGCTCACGGCCGCGAAGGAATGTTCGCGCAAGATCGCGGCTTCCTCGTGCGTGAAGTCGCCTTCGGGACCGGCGAACATGATCGCGTCCGCGGTCGGGGCGTATGTCCGCGAGAGCGGCGCATGTTCTCCCTCGCACCAACCGAAGAAGCGTTGCGCCGGGATCCGCCCGGAGATCAGATCGTTGACCGTCGTCATCTCATCGAGCTGTGGAAGCCATGCGCGTTGCGATTGCTTTATCGCGCTGATTAGCACGCGCTCGAGCCGGTCGCGGCGCAGCTTAGTTCGTTCCGTTCGTTCGGTGATCAAGGGTGTGATCCGGTCCACCCCGATCTCCGTGCATTTTTCCAGCATCCACTCGAAGCGTTCCATCTGCTTGGTGGGCGCGACAGCGATGTGGATCCGCGCGGATCGCTCGTTCGCGAGGTGTTCGCGTGAGAGGATCCTCACGGCACAACTGTGTTTGGAGACCGCGATGATCCCGGCTTCGGCGCGCGTTCCTTTTCCATCGAGCAAGCCGATGCGATCACCGGCTCGAAGTCGCAGCACGCTCACGGCATGTCGTGCCTCCTCCTCCGGAAGTTCCGGTTCATCGGCGAGCAACGAGGGGCAGTGGAAGAGGTGCATATCAGGCGGCGCTGCTCGCTGCGCGATCGATGCGATGGAGTGCGAAGAGCCCGGCGACGAAGATCGGCAGGAAGAGCAGCGCGGCATTTACGGCTGGCTCGCTCGGTGGAACGAGCCAAGCGGAACCATTGAACCGGCCATGGATCAATGCTGGCCAAACGAGTTCGCGCAGCGGATGCAGTATGCCCGTTGGTTGCCCGGTTGAGGTGGTGCATTTGGCGGCCCATGTGATCAGGAAGCCAATGATCGAGATGGCGATCACGGAAGCGCGTAAGATCCTCCAGCGATCCGTCGCGATCAACAGGGGTATCAAGAGAAACACTACGACCGAACAGAGATGCCGCGGCCCGAAAGCCCATCCGCCCCACCACATGTTGGTGCTTGCGATGAAGAGAAAAAGTGTGGCGGATGGAAGCCATGTCATGATCACGGTGCGGTGATCGGGCCGTGTGTTCGCGCGCAACGCGATAAATGGAAGCAGGAGAAGTGCAGGCGTATGAACGAAGAGTCCGCGATAGGCGGAGAAGCTCAATCCCCAAATGGAATCCACGTTCGGACCGATGAGCCCAAAGCGTTGCGAGGCATACGCATAACCTTCGCTGTGATCGTAGCCGAAGGAGAACGGTGAACCCGTAACGCTGATATTGGAACAAAGGAGCACCAGTGCGAATGGAAGGCTGCCAGCGAGGAAGGCGAGAAGTTTACTGATTGGTTCTCCTGAGCGCACGTGATCCCAGAGCAGCACCGCGCACCAAGCCATCGCGAACAACGCGAGCGGATATTCGCACAGCACTGCTGCGCCGCACAATGCGCCCATGATGAAATGACGACCTCGCCTGTACGCGTACCACGCACCGAGCAGAAGAGCCGTACCGAGCAAATGACCGTGGAAACTGCCGCTATAGGCGAACAGGAACGAACCATAGAGAGGAAGCGTAGCGATCAACGCTGGCCATGCGGGTTCGGCCCCGCTCGCTGCGATCATCAGCCAAACGAGCGTGATGATGATCGCCATCGGAACACTTCCGCAGAGAAAGCCACCAAGCCGCAACAGATCCTTGGTCAATAGGCCGTGTTCTCCTGGTGTGGCCCAACCGATCTTCGCCGCGCACCACCAGAACGGAACAACGATCAATGCGGGCAATGGTGCCTTGTCGCTGTAATAGTGGCCATCGATCAAGGCTTTGTCGCCGGTAAGGTCCTTGTAGGCGTCGATGCGCAGCGTGCCGTGCTCCACGATCGCCGCGACCATGGCCGCGCGGCTCATGGTATTGTCGTTCTGGCCGCCGTCCAGTTGCCAGGAGCAGAGGAAGAGGTTGACGAGGAAGAAGGAGGCGATCAGCTTGTGTGAAGGCATCGTGTCAAAGTTGCCGGTTGTCCGTCGCCCCGATCGGCAGCCCAACAACGATCAACCAACAACCAACAACCATCAACCATCAACGAGCGAGCGATCCCTGCCTCTTGAAGTCCAGTTTCCAGAAATGGAAATCAGGTGAGTGCAGATCGATCTTGAATCCGGTGACCTGGTGGTCCGCATCGAAGCTGAAGGTGATGTATCCCGCTTCGAGGAAGGGATCGGCGTGCGTCCATTTGAAGGTATCGAAGTGCCAGTGATCGAGCGGCCCGGTGAAAAGTTCCGGCCCGGGGAGGAACGACAACGAGAGCTTGCCGTCCTTCTCGGTGATCGTCGCATCGCCATAGATCTTGTCTGTATAGGTGCCCGCGTATGAGGTGATCGGCAACGATGGTTTCGTGTTCTTCACGCGTGCTGCGATGCGATCGGCCACGCGTTCCGCCTCGCGCTCTTCGCGCTTCTTGATGCGCGGCAACATGTTCGCCACTGGATCGGATTTGCCATCACCGAGGAACAGGTTCAGGACTTTGTCCGTGACGGCGAACACATCGTAGGTCTCGCCATTGCCGAGGCAGATCACCGCGAAGTCCTTCTCCGGCACAACCGCATGGTTCAGGATGAAGCCCGGCATGCCACCACTATGCGTGATGATCTTGTAATCGTCGCGATCCTCGGTGAACCAGCCCATGGCCGCGCCATCGTAGTGCTTGCCGGTTTCCGCTTCCTCCGGCGAAACCTCGAAGCTCAATTGGTTGGTGGTGATCGTGGTCCATGTTCCCGGTTTCAGGAAAGGCTTGCCTGCCACCTGTCCCTCATGCATCCACATCGCATCCCACTTGGCCAGGTCGGTTATGCAACTCAGCACACCGCAGGGGCCATCAGCACCGATCAGCGGTTGATAGGGCATGCTCTTCAGTGGAGCGTTCGGGTCCTGGCCTTTGCGCACATGCGGCAGCGCCACGTCGCTCATGCCCGCGAGATCCGCGACGTTCACACGTGTGCGTTGCATGTCCAGCGGCTTGAGTATGCGGGTGGTGATGAACTGCTCCCAACTCATGCCGCTCACCCGTCCCACTACTTGTGCGGCCGCGATGAACATGAGGTTGCTGTAGCCGAACTCGCTGCGGAAAGGGTAGGTGAACGGCTCGTTGGCGTGTCGTGCCAGGATCTCCTGCTGGGTATAGTGCGTGCCATACCATAACAGATCGCCATCGAAGGTGTTCCATCCGCTCCGGTGGCAGAGCAGGTCGCGGATCATGAAATGATCGGAGACATAGTCATCGGGCGTCTTGAATTCGGGCATGTATTTGCGCACCGGATCATCAAAGTGGAGCTTGCCTTCGTCCACGAGCAGGCCGATGGCACAGGCTGTGAACGCTTTGGTCATGCTGGCCATGTAGAAGATCGAGTTCGGCGTCACCAGATCGTTCTTCGCGAGATCGAGCTTTCCGTAGCCGTGGCTCCAGATCAACTGGCCATCCTTCACGATCCCCACTGCGAGTCCCGGCTGGCCGAAGGCCTTCACCGAGCGGCCGATGTAGGCATCGAGGGAGTCGAGGTTCGGGTTGTTCTGGGCGTGGGCCTGAACGACGAGGAAGGTCGTCAAACAAAGGGTGAGTGCGGATCTATGGAACATGGTTGAAGTTTACCAGTGAAGCGGTGGACCAGTATACCCGGCGTGCACCGCGAAGTTGTGCAAGCGATGGGATCAGATCTTCGATGCGGCTTTTTTCCGCTTCGGATCGTTCTCGATGGTTCGTTTGATGATGGTGCCGAGGATCGCGTTGATCTGATCGCATTCCTCCCATAGTCCCTGTTCGTATGGTAGGTGAGGTGAGTCGCGGCAGAGGCTCAACCAGTATTTGCTCTCCTTCGCTTCCTTGGCGGCGATGCGCGTCTTATGGAGGAAGTCCTTGCGACTTTCGGCCTGTTGGGCCTCGCTCATGTGCGCGCCGATGGCTGTGCCGCTGTCAAAGAGTTGCTCGCTCAAACCGATCCACCCGGCCTCGCGCAAGGTTCTGGTGAACGCGATGATCCGCAATGCGAAAAGGCGTGTCTTTTCGAGGATGTTGTTCCGAGGTTGTTCAGGTCCATAGGATGCGACAGGTTCACTCGCACGATTCAGCGCACGTTGTTGGAATGGTAGGTGATCCCCTGCCAGCAAGGCATCCCGCTCTCCGGACCAGTCCGTGTTCTTCACGGGAGCAAGATATCCGACGCACGGCGTTCAATAGCTCCATCGCAAAATGCGCCGACACATGGATCTTCTGCCAACCTCGTGGAACGGATCACTGGTCCTCTGGTCCACCGTTTCACTGGTCAACTGTTTTCACTGTTTCACTTCCGCTTTCATTTCGGAGGCGTCCTCTTTCTTGGCGCCCTTCAGTTCGGTGGTCGGATCCACCCCGCCGAGCACTTCGATGTTGATGCCATCGCTGAGGCCGGTCTTGATCCAGGTCTTCTTCCAGCCCTCGCCATCCTTCACTTGCACGAAGGCACTGTCGGCCTTGGTATTGAAGGTGACGATGCTTTCCGGAACGCACAGCACGCTGTCCTTCTTCTCCAGCACGATGTCCGCGTTCGCGCTGTATCCGCTGCGCAGGGTCTGGCCTTCACGGGGTTTCACAGCCGCGCGGATCTCGAACTGGATGGCACCGTTCTCTTCCACGCCCTTGGGCGCGATGTATTCAAGAGCCGCGTCCCACTTCGCTCCCTGGATGGCACCCACGGTGATCACCACGGGCATCTCCAGTTTCACTTTCCCCACTTCGCTCTCGTCCACTTTACCTTGGAAGATCAGGTCGCTCATGTCGGCGATGCTGGCGATGGTGGTGCCCTCGTTGAAGTTGTTGCGTTCGATCACACTGTTGCCCTCCTTCACGGGCACGTCCAGCACCATGCCCTCGATGGTGCTGCGCACCACGGTGTTTCCGGCGCTGGTGCGGCTGATGCCGTCGCGCACCACTTGCAGTGCTTCTTGCGCGGCATCAACCTCTTGCTTGGCGCTCTTCAGGCCGATGTCGTAGCCCTGCATTTCGCTGGCGGCGATCACGCCTTTGTCGACCAAGGGCTTGTTGCGGTCGTAGGTCATCTGTGCGTTCTGCATGCTGATGGTGGCCGCGTTCACACGTTGCTCGGCGCTGCTCAACTGCATCATGTCCGGCACTATCTGGATCTTGGCCAGCTGATCGCCTTTCTTCACTTGCTGGCCGGCGACGATGTAGAGTTCGCGGATGATGCCGCTCACCACGGGCTTGATCAGGATCTCCTTCCGCGGCACGATGCTGCCATTGGCTACCGTCTTTTTCACAAGCGTTTCGCGGTGCGGTTTCTCCGTGCCGAAGAGCACCGGCTTGTCCGCGCTTTTCTGGTAGAGGTACCAGAGTGTCCATACGAAGAGGAAGCCGAGGACGGCGAAGAGGAGATACCGGAGGATGCGTTTCATCTGCTTGGTTGTCAGTTGGTGGTTGCTGGTTGTTGGTCACGGTGGCGGTGGCGGTGGCGTGTCTCCACTGGTACTGGTCCAGCCGAACAACCAACAACCAACAACCAACAACGTGTGTCAGGCTTCGCGGGTGGATATTTCAGGGTGGTTCTCACTCGGCTCGCAGGGCATCAGCGGCATTGATGCGGATGGCGCGCTGGGAAGGGATGAGCCCGGCGAAGAGGCCGCACACGATGAGCGCGGCGAGTGCGACGAGCGCCACGGTGAGGTCCACTTGCGGTGCCTTGAAGAACGCGGTGGAAGCGCCGGTCATTTCGATGATCATGCCCACCAGCCCGAGGAGGCCCACGCCGCAGATCAGGCCGATCCATCCGGCGATGAAAGTGAGCGTGAGCGCTTCGAGCACGATCTGCGTGGTGATGGCACGTGGGGTGGCCCCAACGCTGCGGCGGATCCCGATCTCCTTCGTGCGCTCCTTGATGATCACCAGCATGATGTTGCTCACGCCCACCACTCCGGCGATCAGCGTAAGGATGCCCACGAACCAACCCAGCGCCGTGATCGCGAGGAAGAGGTTGTTCGTCATGTCGAACATCTCCTCCACGTTGAAACTGCCGAAGGCCATGTCATCGTCCGGATGCACCTTGTGCCGTTCGGCCATCAGTTTCTTCACGTTCTTCTCGATCTCGCCTGCTTTTGTCGGGCTCTTGGCGGTGAGGGCGAACCAGTGTACTTGGTTCATCGCGTCGAACGTGCGCTGGAAGGTGCTGAAGGGGATGTGGATCACCGCGTCCTGGTTCTCGTCCATCTCGGCGCTGGCCTTGGTCTTGTGGCGACCGACCACTTGGAAATAGACGCCGCTGATCTTGATCCACTTGCCCACGGGCTCTTCGTCCTTGGCGAAAAGCAGGTCCACCACGCGCTGGCCGATGATGCAGATCTTCCGGGCATCGGTCACGTCGCGTGTATTGAGCCAGCGCCCGCCGGTGATGGCCGTGCCCTGGATGCGGATGATGTCCGGCAGATCGCCGTTCACGGTGAAGGCGGCGGTCTTTCCGCCGTAGCTCACATTGTTCCCGCCCTCCCATCCGCCGAGTTGAAGACGCGGGGCCAGCGCATCGATCCCCGCGACGCGCGCGCGGATCGCCTCGATGTCGCTATTGTCGAAATGGAAATCGCGGCCACGCGGGAATCCCTTGTAAGGGATGCTCGTGGATTGCGTCCAGATGAAACAGCTGTTGCTGGCCCATCCCTCGAACGCGCTGTTCACCCCGTTGCTCAAGCCGTTCCCGGCACCGAGCATGATGATGAGCATGAAGATGCCCCAGCCCACACCGAACGCGGTGAGGAAGCTGCGCAGCTTGTTGCGCCGCAGCGTGTGGAAGATCTCACCCCAACGGTCCTTATCGAACATCGGAGTGCTTGTTGCGCCGTTGCGATGGACGTCTCATTCGTCTCTCAGTGCTTCGATGGGACGGATGCGTGCGGCGAGGCGGGCGGGGATGATCCCTGCGAGGGTGCCGGTGAAAATGAGCAGGATGAGCGCTTGCACGGCGATGCTCATGCTCACCTCCGGGTTGCGGAACATGGGCCCTCCGGGCAGCAGGTGCGCGATGCTTTCCAATGTTCCGATGCCCAGCAGCAGCCCGGCATAACCGGCAACACTGGTGATCACCAATGCTTCCATCATGATCTGCCCCACTACCGATGCAGGCGTGGCACCGATGGCTTTGCGGATGCCGATCTCCTTGGTACGGTCCTTCACCACGATGAGCATGATGTTGCTCACCCCCATGATGCCGGCGATGATCGTGCCAACGCCCATGACCCAGATGAAGGTGCTGATGGCGCCGAACACGCCGTTGAACTTCGCATAGTTCTCCAAGGAATTCTCGATCCAGATGGCGCGTTCGTCGCGGAAGTCGAACTGGTGGCGGTTGGCGAGGATCGAGCGCACGCGGCTCACCACGCGTATGCTGCTCTCGATCGAGGTGTGGCCGATGGTGAAGGCGATCTGGTTCAGGTCGTTCTTGCCTTCGAACACGCGTTGCGATGTGCTCAAAGGGATGAACACGGAGCTGTTCTCGTTCTGCCCGCGGCCGCTCTCGAACTTGTACACGCCCACCACTTCGAAGGGGATACCGTTCACGCTCACCCATTGGTGCAGCGGGTCCTCCTCCTTGAAAAGGCGGTCCTTCGCGTCGTTCGCGATCACGATCACTTTGCGGCCTTCGTTCTGGTCGATCACGTCGATGAAGCGCCCGGCGATGATCGTTTGGTTCTCAAGGTGGACGTATTCGGGTTCAACACCCACGATGGAATAATTGCCGAACCGGTCGTCCCGGTTCAGGAGGCTTCGCCCACGCCGCAATCGGTACCTGCCGCTGCTGTATTCGAGTTCAGGAATGCGTTGCCGCAATGCTTCGAGGTCCTCGTTCTCGAGTTGGATCTCCCGGTTCGGCAAAAGACCATGATAGGGCATGATCGTGGTACCGCCCCAGATGTGGATGGCGTTGGTAGCGTCGTTCTTGAAGCCGTACTCGAACCCGTTCCGCAGCCCGCGCCCGGCACCGAGCAGCACGATGAGCATGAAGATCCCCGTGAACACGCTCACCCCCGTGAGCACCGCGCGCAATTTGTTCTTCGCGATGCTGTCCAGGATCTCGCCCCACTTGTCCCTATCGAACATCGGCCTGCAGGGTTGAGAGATCGGCGTGGTGCGTCTCGATCAGCCCATCCTTCAGGCGGATGGTGCGTTGCGTGGCGGCGGCGATGTCCTGCTCATGCGTGACGATCACGATGGTGAGCCCGAGGTCACGGTTCACCTGCTTGAGCAGGTCCATCACCTCGGTGCTCGTGGTACTGTCCAACGCACCGGTGGGCTCATCCGCGAGGATCACCTTCGGGCTGCTCACCAACGCACGCGCTATGGCCACGCGCTGCTTTTGTCCACCGCTCATCTCGCTCGGCAGGTGGTGCGCCCAGTCCTTCAACCCCACGTTCTCCAACATCGCCATCGCCAGTTCGTTGCGCTTTTTGCGCGGCACGCCCTGGTAGTACAACGGCATCGACACGTTCTCCATCGCGTTCTTGAAGGCGATCAGGTTGAAGCTCTGGAAGACGAAGCCGATGTACTTGCTGCGGAGCCCGGCGGCGCGTGTTTCGGTGAGGTCCTTCACCACCACGTCGTCCAACTGGTAGGTGCCGGAATCCGGATTGTCCAGTATGCCGATGATGTTGAGCAAGGTGGATTTGCCGCTTCCGGAAGATCCCATGATGCTCACCAGCTCACCTTTTTCGATGTGCATGTCGATGCCCTTCAGCACTTGCAGCACATTGGCTCCCATGCGGTAGGCTTTGCGGATCCCTTTCAGTTCGAGCATGTCGTTCGCCGCCGATGGCGGTGGCCCCGAAAGTACCGGACAGCACCCGCATGGAGAACGGCGTTACATGAACGGCGGGCGAAGGGGAGGAGCGGGGTTCAGGATTCCGCCACGCGCTTGATGTGTTCGAGCACGCGCCCATGGATGGCGTGCAGGATATCGTCGCTCCAGATCTTCCAGTACCAGGTGGGCCATATCTCGTGCGTGTACCAAGTAGTGCCTTCGAGCAGCGTCGTGCCATCGGCTTGTTCGATCAACCGGAACTGCCCTCGGCGGCTTTGGAAGAATCCATGGATATGCGGGGCGTTCACGTGCTCATAGATCGAGAGTTCCGTCATGGGCGGCGGGAAGTCTTTCACGTCGAAGGCGAGAAGGCGCGGTTCATCCCATACGGTGATCGGCTCCACGAAGGGCCCTGTGTTGAACTGGCAATAACGGCAGGCACCAACGCCCGATCCGCTGATCCGCGCTTCGATGGGATAGGAGATGCCTGCGCGAAAGATCAGCTCGACAGGTTCA
>JANMKC010000102.1:0-1855 GCA_031371785.1 Flavobacteriales bacterium
GGCCGTTTACCTTGCGGCTGAGCAACAGCACTTTCTCCTTCAGTTGGAGCGCCTCGTCAGAGCGGCCGACAAAGGCGTAGTAAGTGGCCAGATTGCCCAGCGCCTTGAGTGTGTCGGGGTGCTCCAGGCCGCGGGTGGCAAGAAAGTAGTCCCGCGCCTTTTCCTGCAGCGGGATGGCTTCGCGGTAGAGACCGAGGGCGTGGTAGGTCGAGGCGAGGGTGAATTGCAGCCGGGCGCGTTGAACTGTCTGGTTGGTGAGGTTGAGTTCAACCTTCTGGGAAGCGCGGTCCAACATTTCCGCTACCGTGATGGTGCGTCCGGCGCGCGTGGGGTCTGGACTTTGGAACACCTCAATGAGGAAGGTTGAGATGGCCTCGGCCTCCTGCCTGGCCTTGTCCTTGGCGTCACGTTCGGCGGCCACTTCGAGGACGCGCTTTCTGGCCAATTCCTCGGCCGCGGTGGTGAGGACGACCTGATTGTGCGCTTGTTCTACCGCCCGGGTGGCGCGGATGGCTTGCCAGGTACTGGCGGCAGTGGCGGCGATGAGAATGAAAACAATTGCAGCCGCCACGCCGAGCGCGGCCTTGTTGCGGCGGGCGAACTTGCCGAAACGATAGGCGGCGGAAGGGGCGGCGGCGCTCACCGGTTCGTCAGCCAGGAATCGCCGGATGTCCATGGCGAAGGCGGTGGCGGTGTCATAGCGCCGCGTGCGGTTTTTCTCCAGCGCCTTCATTACGATCCAGTCCAGATCGCCGCGCATGGAACTGGCGAGTTTGGCGGATTCGGACTGGCGGCGTTTGGCCACGGTGATCAGGTCAGCCGCGAGCATTGTGCTCAGGCGCGTGGAAGGCTTGGCGGGTTCCTGCTCGCGAATGGTGCGACGCATTTCATCGAGACCGGCGGCCAGCAATTCCTTCCCGTCGAACGGCGTTTTGCCGGTCAACAGTTCATAGAGCAGAACGCCGAGCGCGTAGATGTCGCTGCGGGTGTCGATGTCGAGTCCGCTCATCTCGGCCTGCTCGGGACTCATGTAGGCGGGCGTGCCGATGAATTGCTCGAAGGCGGTGAAGAGCGTCTTGTCGGTCAGGCGCTGGTCGGTGGTCGCCTTGGCGATGCCGAAGTCGATCACCTTCGGCACGGGCACGCCGTCGTGCAGCGTCACGAGGATGTTCGAGGGCTTGATGTCGCGGTGGATAATGCCCTTCTGATGCGCGTGCTGGATGGCGTGACAGACCTGCATGAACAGATCGAGCCGCGCCGCCGTGGGCAGATTGTTCTGGTCGCAGTAGTCCGTGATGCGCACGCCCTTGACCAGTTCCATGACGAAGTAGGGCCGGCCCGCGTCGGTCGCTCCAGCATCGAGCACCTTGGCGATGTTCGGATGGTCCATGAGCGCCAGCGCCTGTCGCTCCGCCTCGAAGCGCGCGATGACGGACCTGGTGTCCATCCCGAGTTTGATGACCTTGAGCGCGACGCGGCGACGCACCGGTTCCTGCTGCTCGGCCATGTAAACCACGCCACAACCACCTTGCCCGATCTGCTGGAGTAATTTGTAGCGGCCAATCGTGTCCCCCGCCTGTTCAGTGATGGCCGAAACGAGGGCCGTGCCCCCTTGAGCGTTTGGGACGGCCTGACGCGCGGTGTCTCCCGTGCCACCCAAAAATCGTCCCGCGTCGTTATTGGCTGCGATCAACTCCTCGATTCGCTGGCGCAAGACAGTATCTGCCCCGCAGGCTGAGGCGATGTAGTCGGACCTTCGCTGCGGGTCCGCCATTTCAACGGCTTCGTTGAATATTGTCCGCAACGAATGATTGGTTTGGCTCATACGACGGGGCGCAGTCTTGACGGCGGACAC
>JANMKC010000115.1:0-24667 GCA_031371785.1 Flavobacteriales bacterium
GCGTGGCCAACTTCCGCATCGCCACCAGCGAGACCTTCAAGGACAAGAACACCGGCGAGAAACGCGAGCAGACCGAATGGCACAACATCGTGGCTTGGCGTGGGCTCGCGGAGATCACCGAGAAGTACCTGAAGAAGGGAAGCAAGGTGTTCGTGGAAGGCAAACTGCGCACCCGCAAGTGGGAGAAGGACGGCATCGATCGTTACACCACCGAAGTGCAGGCCGATGAAATGACACTGCTCGATCGCCCAACAGGTGAGCGCCAAGCGCAGGCGCAAGGGCAAGAGCAGCGCCGACCGACAGCGGCAGCTACCAGCGCACCCGCCGGAGCATCCGCACCGGACGAGCTTGACGACCTGCCGTTCTGAGCCGGTGCGGACCATTCCATTTCCTGATCATCTGATCGTGTGATCATCTGATCATGCCTCCTCCTGTGCTTCTGACCTTCGGTACACTCGACGCGATGTCCATCATCGCGCTCGTGGTGATCGTTGTGCTGCTCTTCATCTCCGCCTGTATGAGCGCCAGCGAGGTCGCCCTGTTCTCGCTCAGCCCCACACAACTACGCGACCTGAAGGAACGCGGTGGTGCCAGCGGCAAGCGCGTGCTCCACTTGCTCGCCCGGCCACGCCGCCTGCTCGCCACCATACTCGTGCTGAACAACTTCGCGCTCGTGGGCATCACCGTGCTATCCACCATCGTGATGACGGGCTTCTTCGATTTCGCGCACATGCCCGACTACGTGGTCTTCATCATCCAGGTGGGGGCCATCACCTTCATCATGCTGCTGCTCGGCGAGGTGATCCCCAAGGTGTACGCGACGAGCCATGCGATGAGTGTTGCGCAGCTCATGAGCGGCCCGTTGATCACCTTGCGTTTGCTGGCCACACCGATCAACGAAGCGCTGATCCGTAGCACCTCCTTCATCGAGAAGCGCTACCGCAAGCGCGGCACCCAGAACATCGGCGTGGATGCCCTCGGCCACGCGCTGGAACTCACCAAGGATGCCACCACCACGGTGGAGGAACAACGCATCCTCCGCGGCATCATCAAGTTCGGCGCGATCGAGACGCGACAAGTGATGCGCCCGCGAACGGAGCTCGTGGCCTTCAACCAGGATCTCACGTTCGCGGAATTGCTCAGCGCCATCATCGAGAGCGGCTTCTCCCGTGTGCCGGTGTATGAGAACACCATGGACAAGGTGGTGGGCGTGCTCCACATCAAGGACGTTCTCCCGCACATCGACACGCCCGCGTTCAATTGGCTCAGCCTGTTGCGCGATCCCTATTTCATCCCGGAGAACAAGAAGCTGGACGACCTGCTGAAGGAATTCCAGAGCAAGAAAGTACACCTCGCCGTGGTGGTGGACGAGTATGGCGGTACCAGCGGCATCATCACGCTGGAGGATGTGATCGAGGAGATCGTGGGCGACATCACCGACGAGTACGATGATGAGGACCTGATCTACAGCAAGCTGGATGAGCGCACCTGGGTCTTCGAGGGCAAGGCCTCGCTCACGGACGTGTACCGCGTGCTCGGCATGGACAGCGACGGCGCTGGAGGCCACGCGACATCAGCAGGTGCCGCAGGCAAAAAGCTGATGGAGGAGAACAAAGGCGACAGCGAGACCCTCGGCGGTTTCATCCTGGAACTCACCGGCCGTATTCCGCAGAAAGGCGAGCAGGTGGCATTGCGCGATATCCTCTTCACCGTGGAAAGCGCGGACAACAAACGTGTGCGCCGCGTGAAGGTGCAGTTGCGCGATGAAGGGAAGAAGTGAGGCTGCCCAGGTGGCAGGAGCAAGCGCAAGCGCAGGCGACCATGCACGCCGTCACCTGCCCCTGTTCCTGCGCTTGCTCCTGCCCCTGCTCCTGCTCCTCGCCTCCTGCGGCGACGATCCCTTTCCGAAACCCCGCGGCTATTTCCGCCTCGACCTGCCGGAACAGTCTTACACCCCATGGAGCGGCATCTGTCCGTTCTCCGCGGAAGTGCCCACCTACGCGTGGATGTTGGACAAGCCCGGCACCACGGCGGCCATCGCCGATACCGCCTGCTGGACGAGCATGCGCTTCAATCATCAACGCGCTTCCGTCTTCCTCACCTATCGCCGCATACAGGGTGATCTTCCCGAACTCATCCAGGACGCGCACGCCTTCAAGGACAAGCACGAGGCGAAGGCCGTGAAGATCCGCACCGAGCAGGTGCTGCGCGACAGCGCCCGCGTCTTCGGCGATCTCTTCGACGTGGAGGGGGATGTGGCCAGTCCGATGGTCTTCTACCTCACCGACAGCACCTCGCATTTCATCTATGGCTCGCTCTATTTCGATACACGACCGAACGCGGATTCATTGGCGCCCGTGAGGGAACGTATACGCGCGGATATCCGGCACTTCGCGAAGACGCTGGCGTGGAGGTGACTCTCTACCGCGCCACTTTCCAATGCGCCACAACTCCTTTTGCCGTGCGCGCTTCGAGCACATAAAGCGCCGATGCCATGCCGGAAAGATCCACGCTGGTGGAACCGGTGCTCTTCAACAACGCGCCCGAAAGACTGAAGATCCTCACCTGATGCACTACATCGGCCGATGCGTTGGTGATCATGTAGCGGCCATCTCCGCGCGGGATCAACGCAAGTCCGGCATCGGTCGTGGAAGTCATGCCGGTGGCCATGCAGTACTGGATCCCGTAGCCGCCATCGTCCATGGGGCAATTGTTGGATGCAACGCCGAGAAAACCGATGTGCGCGTTCGGCCCGGTGACGATCGCGGCCAAGGGATTGTCGTTCGGCCCGCCGATGAGCTCAAGATCCCCTTCATCATGCCAAGTTCCGTACCCGGGTGGCTGGGCATTCGTCACCGTGATGTACACCGTTTCGCCAATGCACACCGCTTCGGGATATTGCATGAACGAGGGCGGCATCTGCTGCCAGACCGTGACATCCGACGTGTTGTTGCCACTGCCGCCACAACCGCCGTTGATCACTACCGCATGCGCCGGATCGGTGCCGTTGGTGTGGTCCACTTGCACCACGACGATCGTTACGCCGGGCGGATACAAGGTGATCGGCGAGCCATCGATGAAGCCGAGGAAGTTGGCGGAGGGGAAATTCGAATTGTCGTACGCGGCGTAGTCGATGTTCGGATGAAGCAAACCACCGCAGGGTCCACAACCACCGCCCGTTCCATTGGGCACCAAGGTGATCACCACATCCGCCGCGCTGCACCCTTGAACGTTAGCAGGCTCCACATCGAAGCCCGTTCCACCACCACCGAAGACCGTGGGAATGCAGAAGGTGCCGAGCGCGATCCCGTTCATGTCCGATGCGCTCACGCAAACATTCCCCGCGGAGTTGTTGCACGTGATGGTGACCTGTGTGGTGCCCAGACCGGATGCCTCGTACCAGCCACTGGGGAAGTTCCAATCATAGCTCACCGCGTTGGGAACGCTCGCTGTGTACGCGTAGATATAGCCCGGACAAACGGTGGTATCACCGCTGATCTGCGCGGAGGCTCGCACAACGGGACCGAGGAACGAGAGGACGAGCAGGAAATGGCGCATGAGGTGGTGAAGATCCGAAGAAAGACGATCATGCCCTCGTGGAGTTGCCGTGCTGGTCTCCATTACCTACCGGCCGTCTCACCCTCGCTCAGGCTCCCGCCGAAGCGTCTTCGTGAAGACACTCAGTTGGCGCTGAGCCTCCCCGTCCGCTGAGCCACGTTCAACACTGCGCACAACAACAGCACCGCACCGAACTGGTGCAACACCCCCAGCGGGATGTTCACTTGCGTGATGAGCGTGAGCACGCCGAGCGCGAATTGAAGAAGTACGCCGAAGAAGAGCCAGCGCCCTGCGCCGTGCAAGGAGGGCTCCTTGCGGAAGCGGTACGCGAAGGCGATGAACGAAAGCGCGACAACCCAAGCGAGGTTGCGGTGGATGAACTGCACGCCTTCCTTGTGCTCGATGAAGTCGCGCCAGGTGCCCGTGTAGACTGTCGCTTGCTCGCTGAGGAAGTGCCCGTTCATCAGCGGCCAGGTGTTGGCCACATGACCCGCATCCAAGCCAGCGGTGAACGCACCGTAGACGATCTGCACGATGAGCAAAAGCAACAACCCGCGCGACCATGTGCCTGCGGAACTTCCATCACTTGTGAAGGAGTGCCGCTCGCGTGCGATGTCGAAGACCGTCCACAGCACGAGCGAGAGAACGGTGAGCGCGGAGCAGAGGTGTATCGCCAGCCGGTAGTGGCTCACGCGCACGTTGTTCTCCAAGCCACTGATGACCATGAACCAGCCCAGCGCGCCCACCAGCCCACCGGCGATGACGATGGCGATGGTGCGCTTCATCAGCCAGCTCTTGATGAGCCCGCGCCGCCAGAACCACAGGAAGGGCACGATGAAGACGATGCCCATCAAGCGGCCCCAGTTTCGGTGCATGTACTCCCAGAAAAAGATCCATTGGAAACCGCCGAGGTCCATCTGCTGGTTGATGCGCTGGAACTGCGGCGTGGCCTTGTATTTCTCGAAGGCGGTGTTCCAATCCGCATCGTTCATCGGCGGCAGCGCACCCATGATGGGCTTCCATTCGGTGATGCTGAGGCCGCTGCCGGTGAGCCGCGTGATGCCGCCGAGCGCCACCATACACGCGATCATCACGCAGCCAATGAGCAGCCAGATGACGACGGGGCGGAGCGAACGATCGGCGGACATCGCGGCGAAACTATTCGGGCGTGTGATCGGTGAGCGTCACGAGCGCGTCATCGCGCTTTCTGACTATCGTCATCGCGAGAGCCGTCGCGGATCGAAGCGATGGTTGATCGGCTGACGCGGGGAATTGCGAACCTTTTCCGCCCATTCCCTACTTTCGAACGATGCCTTCCTTCAGGTCAAGCGGCGTTGTCGTTCCCTTCCTCCTCTTCGCTGCGAACACCAGCGGACAAGTGGTGGTAGGCGTTGAAGCAGGTGGCAACTATTCCACCTTGTCCGAGATCATCAGTACAGGTAGCGCGGTATACAGTCCCATCAACGATCGCTTCACCGCCTCCGGGTTCGGTTACCAGTTCGGCCTTTTCCTCAAGACCTCGCGTGCGGCGGCCATCGCCTTGGAGATCGCACCGCATTCCTCGATGCGCGTGGTGAGCATGGAGGATGATCAGACCGTGACCTTCAATGGGGAAACGACCAGGAGCATTTCCACCACCACGATACGGCAGCATTTTGTCGAACTGCCAGTGCTGGTCTCTTTCCAGTTGAGCAATGACTTGAGCATGCTGCTGGGCGCCGGTGCCTCCCTTCCCATTTCGTTGGAGCGGGACGTCAAGGGAACGGTGAGCACCACCCAGGTCGGCATGAGCACGGCCACGCAACAGACCCGCGAGACGCACTACGCAAGCTCGATGGATATGACACCCATGTCGATCAACGGCCACATCGGGTTGAGGTACGACCTGAAGAACGGCATGAGCTTCAGCGCGCGCTATTCCTACGATGCGTTCGAAGTTCCCGCGGATGACCTTGTTTCCGATCGCTTCGGCGTGCTCAGGGTCTTGGTCGGTTATTGCCTGGTGGGCAAGCGGAAGGAGTGAGGGGCGCAGAACGAAGCTCCGTGACACTTTCTGCCACTGGCCTTTTCGTTGTCCGCCGGAGGCGGTTGGTTGCGCGGGCACTCGGGAAACACCCGAGCGCCGGGTTAGGGAGCGTCACGGGTGCGTCATCCGGCTTTCTCTTCTGTAGTGATCGCGGACCGTATCTTGGAGAACTATGTTGAGGTACAGCTACTGGACGAGTTTCATTGCCAGCGTTCTACTCTTCACCGATGCCTCAGCTCAAAGCGGAGCTGAGTATCACAGAGATTTCGACGAAGAAGCGGCCTCGGCACATTCATTTACAGGAACCATCCTGCGGAGTGACGACGATGGTTACTACCTGAGCATTGTCAAAATGCCGGTCGGCGGACAGGGTAGCAAAACATTGTTGGTGATCCGGATCGATTGCAGTGGCGATCTGCTTTGGTCGCACACCTATGAGTTGACTGACACTCTTTCGGAAGGATTGCTTGGATGCCAAATGGCTATTGATCAGGGCGGCAATCTGCTCTTGTCGACTGTCCATTTCAGCAGTGGTTACGTTCCCCTGCTCATCAAGCTCAATGACCAAGGCGACGTACTATGGACCATGACGAGAACTGAATCATCCTGGGCTGGTAATACAGCGTGTGCTATCGATGGTTACTACTTCACTCAAACGCTTCAGGGTAGTGATGATGTTGGACCTAAGGGCATCGTATCCAAAGTTGGCTTTGATGGTACCACGATATGGTCCAAACACTTCGGTGCCGGGACTTATGATAGGCTGACGAAGATCCTGGTCCTATCATCATCCGAGCCCGTGGTCGCCGGCTACAGTCAGGTTACCACGCCTGATACACTGCAAGGCTTTACGATGACCAAGCTCCATAGCGATGGCTCCCATGCATGGTCATTCATTTATCCTGCGGATATTGCTGTCATCGACATGGTGGAAGACTACGTCGGGAACCTTATCCTCACCGGAACAGGCTATGGAAATACGGATTGGGGGTTCGGCTCTACCGAGATGGTACTGATCAAGCTCAGCAGCGATGGGGAACTGATCTGGGCAAGGGAATATGGTGGCTACACTTACGATGAAGGCTTCACCGTGCATATCGGGAAGAACAACAACTATGTGATGTGCGCCGAACCTGAGAGCTTCTCGTCGAAGAGCCAGGCAAGCCTGATCTCTACCTCGGTCGATGGTGATTTCCAGTGGATGAAGTTGTACGGCGATACCGCTGCCGGATCGTTCCCCTTCGGTGCTGTGCAGAACGGTGACAGTGGCTTCACCATCTTTGGCATCAATGCGAGTTATTGGGGTTCTGCTCCATTGTATTTGACCCGAACTGGTCCAGACGGAAGTAGCTGTGACCTCATCCTCGACACCGTGCCGGGTATTGGCGTTCTCGACTTCGCGAGGTATCCGCTGAACCCGCTGACCGACGCGACACCTCTTGTCCCTTCAACGATCATGGAAAGTGATCATGCGGTGAGCGTCATTACGTTATGCTCTGGTTCCCTTGTGCCATGTCATATCAATACCACAGGTGCTGAACTCACGAATGCTGGCCCCATGAATGCAACCGTTGTAGGGTCAACCATACTATTGCCGCGAGATGCGGGATGGGGGATCCAAACGTTGGATCTGTTCGACCTAAATGGGCAACGCGTGGTTCATCGCTCTTTTACCGGATCCTCAGTGTCAGTCGAGGAGGAGACGAGGTTTGCCGCAAACGGCCTGTACTTCTATAGGCTCGTAACCTCCAACGGCAGGTCCTTCACCGGCAAGATGCAAGGGCACCATTGATGCACCATCTCCAACTCGCGCGGGGATCTCCGCTTCGGGACCCTGCGCCATGCCGTACACGCAGACCAGGTCCGGGAAGGATCAAAGATCGCTTCGATCCGAGACGGCTCTCGCGATGACGACGGGAAGAGGCGCGCGATCAGATGTGCATCAAGCGAGAGAGCAACGCCACCAAGCTCGGCAGCACCACATCGGCCACGGCGGAGGCGTTCACCTGCTGGGCGGTCGTTCCGTTCACGGGCGCATCGCTGGCACCGCTCTTCAGCACCTGCTTGGTGATGCCCACGGCCAGCACCTTGTACTGGCCTTCGTTCAGTTGTTGGATCGCGCTCACCATTTCGGTGTCGCTCACTTTCGCGGGGTCGTATGTCACCACCGCATGGCTGGTGCCGGTCTCAGCGAACTTGATCTCCGTATTGCTCACACCGGGCAGTTTCGCCATGGCGTCCTTGATGGCACCGCCGCACATCATCGCGCAGGTCATGCCGCTGATGCTGAGGTCGGCAGTGGTCACCGGCATTCCGTTGGCGATGTCCACTTCGTTCACCGAACGCGCCACGTTGGCGGTGGGTCCGGTCGCGCGACCGCAAGCGGCCAGCGCGAGGATCAGGAGGAAAGCGGCGGACTTCTTCATGACTTGGTGTTCCGGGTATTCATGCATGGGACGAATGCATCAACGCGGAGGTTACAAAAGTAGTTCGCGGAGGGTGCCGAATATCTTCGCCGCCTTTGTTCAACCTTGGAAACGCAAAAGGATCAACGCATCAACTGGCTGCTCATGGGCGTGCTCGCCCTGATCTGGGGCAGTTCGTTCATCCTGATGCAATTGGCCCTGCAGCCAAAGACGTGGACGCCGCTTTCGCCATGGCAGGTGGCCACCCTGCGGCTATCCGTGGCCTGGCTGGTGCTTTGCCCGCTCCTCATCCGGCACAGCCAGCACCTGCGAACACATTGGCGGCCGCTGCTGGTGAGCGGCGTGATCGGCAATGGGATACCGGCCGTGCTCTTCGCCACGGCACAGGCGCACATCACCAGTTCGCTCAGCGGCATGTTGAACAGCCTGAGCACGCTTTGGGCGCTGGTGATCGGCGTGCTGTTCTTCGGCACCCGCATGCGCGGCGTTCACGTGGTGGGCGTCCTGCTCGGCCTGCTCGGCGCCATCGGGCTGGTGGCCTTGCGGAGCGATGACGGCCTTCCGCAGTGGAGCATCTTCGCCTTCCTGCCGATCGTGGCCACGGTGTGTTACGGCCTTAGCGCCAACATCGTCAAGCGCTTCCTCTACGACCTGCCCGCCGCAGGTATCGCAGCGCTCGCGCTCACCTTCGTGGGTCCGGTCTCCATGGTGCTGGCCTGGAACAGTGGATTGCCGGAACTGCTGCGCGCGCATCCGGACGCGTGGAAGTCCGTGGCGGCGGTGGTGGTGTTGGCCACCTTCGGTTCAGCACTGGCACTGGTGCTGTGGAACGCCTTGTTGAAACGGACGAGCGCCGTGTGGGCGAGCAGCGTTACCTACCTGATGCCGGTGGTGGCCATTGGTTGGGGCTTGCGCGCAGGCGAGGGATTGACCGTGGGACAAGGGTTGATGATCGCCGTGGTGCTTGTCGGCATCTATCTCGTGAACATCGCGGACCGCGAGGCGTGAAAGGGAACGCTGATAGCGCGGATCGTATATGATGAACGCGGATAGGAAAGGCGATCATGTCCTGATCCTTTCCGCAGATGACACAGATGACGCAGATAGCCCTTCCCTCGCGTGAAGGCTGCTACGGTCTATTAGCCATTCCGGCCGACAGGGTTCGTGGATCGGTCCGAAACTCCAAACCGCTGCTCGCAGCGGAACATCTGCGTCATCTGCGCCATCTGCGGATCAACTTTTGTCGGCGGTATCCGCGTTCCTTTCCGCGTTCCATCACCCGCTCCCATCTTTGCCCACCGCCTTTGTCCCGACACATCGGGACTATGGCGCTCGAATGTACCTCAGCCAGAAAGTGATCGTCGTGCTGCCCGCCTACAACGCGGCGCGCACCTTGGAGCAGACCTATCGCGAGATCCCTTTCGACCTCGTAGATGAGGTAGTGCTCGTGGACGACAAGAGCCGCGACGACACGGTGAAGGTGGGCCATGCGCTCGGCATCAAGCACATCATCGTGCATGAGGTGAACACCGGTTATGGCGGCAACCAGAAGGATTGCTACGACAAGGCGCTCGCGCTTGGCGGCGACATCATCGTGATGCTGCACCCGGATTACCAGTACACCCCCAAGCTGCTCACCAGCATGATCGCGCTGCTCGGCAACGGCCTGTATCCCGTGGTCTTCGGCTCACGCATCCTCGGTGGCGGCGCGCTGAAAGGCGGCATGCCGGTGTACAAGTACATCGCCAACCGCCTGCTCACCCTAACGCAGAACCTGCTGATGGGCGAGAAGCTGAGCGAGTACCACACCGGCTACCGCGCATACACTGGCGAAGTCCTCAGGGCCTGCCCCTACCGCAGGTGCTCGGACGATTTCGTCTTCGACAACCAGATGATCGCGCAGATCTTCTGGAACAAGTTCCAGATCGCCGAGATCACCTGCCCCACGAAATACTTCGATGAGGCCAGTTCGATCAATTTCAGCCGCAGCATGAAGTACGGCCTCGGTGTGCTGAACGTGAGCTGGCGCTATTTCCTCGCGCGCACCGGGCTGCTGAAGTGGGCGCTCCTCAGCGCGTAGCGGCTACCTTCGCTGGCCGCATGGGAACCACCGCCACCGCCACGCGCATTCTCGATCTGGAGCGCTGGGAGCGCAAGGTGAACGAACTCGCTCCGCGTTATCGTTCGGCCTCCCCTTTCCCCTTCATCGCGCTGGATGACTTCCTCGATGCCGATGCCGCCGAAGAGGCGCGTCTCGCTTTTCCGCGCGTGCAGGACCAGGGCTGGATCCACTACGTGCACGTGAACGAGAAGAAGCACGGACTGAACAAGCTCGATCGACTGCCGCCCTACCTGCGCCATGTGATCGAAGAACTGAACACCGACGCCTTCGTGGGTTGGTTGGAAAAGCTCACCGGCATCGATGGGTTGAAGCCGGACGACATGCTCGAAGGCGGTGGCCTGCACCAGAGCCAGCGCGGCGGCTTCCTCAACATACACGCGGATTTCACCGTGCATCCGCACAAGCGCAAGTGGCGACGCCGCGTGAACGTGCTGCTCTACCTGAACAAGGACTGGCAACCCGAATGGGGCGGCGACCTCGAACTGTGGGAGCGCGACATGTCGAGTAGCGGGCAGAAGATCGCCCCACTGTTCAATCGCTGCGTGATCTTCAACACCGACGAGGACAGCTACCACGGCCTGCCGGATCCGATCCAATGTCCGGAGGACGAAACGCGCAAGAGCATCGCCCTGTACTACTTCACCGAGGAGAAGAACGCTCCGCACATGCGCACCACCAACTACCGCGCGCGACCCACCGATGGGCTGAAGGGCATCGCTATCTGGTTGGACAAGCAGGCCGTTGCAGGCTACACGCGCGTGAAGCGTGTCTTCTGCCTGAACGATGATTTCGTGAGTCGGCTATTGGGCCGCGGCAAACGCAATTGATGATGCGCACATGAGAGGCCGGGGCACGGAACTGCTCATCGTGCTGCTCGCGTTCGTGCTGTTCGTGCCGGGCCTCAGCGCGGTACACCTCTTCGATTGGGACGAGATCAACTTCGCCGAGATCGCCCGCGAGATGACCACCACAGGTGATTACCTCCGCCCGCAGATCGACTACATCCCCTTCTACGAGAAGCCGCCGCTCTTCATGTGGCTGCAAGCGGGCGCCATGAACATCTTCGGCGTGGGCGAGTTCGCCGCGCGGCTGCCGAACGCGATCTGCGGCATGCTCACGCTGGTACTGCTGTACCGCATCGGGCTGCGGCTGCGTAACCGGATGTTCGGCCTGCTCTGGGTGCTCGCTTATGTGGGCTCCGTGCTGCCCAACCTCTACTTCCGTTCGGGCATCATCGATCCGTGGTTCAACCTCTTCATCTTCCTCGGCGTTCACTGCTTCATCCTGCTCACGTGGAACAGGGAGAAGCGGCCCCAAGTGGAATGGCATCGCGGCCCCTGGCGTTACGCGTTGTTCACGGGGATAGCGCTAGGCATCGCCATTCTGGCGAAAGGTCCGGTCGCCTTCCTGATACTTGGCATCACCGCAACGGCGTACTGGATCACGCGGCGTTTCTGGATCTACGTCGGCATACCGCAAGCACTTGTGATGGTCCTGATGATGTTCGCCACAACGAGCACGTGGTATTTGCTGGACCTTCTTGAGCATGGTCCCGCCTTCATGCATGGTTTCCTGGTTCGGCAGCTCACCATGTTCTCCACCGAGGATGCCGGCCATGGCGGGTTCCCCGGTTATCACTTCGTCGTGCTGCTCATAGGCTGCTTCCCCGCATCGCTGTTCCTGATCCACGAACTGTGGAAGCCTTCGCGCGATACGGAAGCCGACGATGACTACCGCCGCTGGATGGTGATCCTCTTCTGGACGGTGCTGATCCTCTTCAGCATCGTGCAGAGCAAGATCGTACACTACAGCAGCCTATGCTACTTCCCGCTCACCTACCTCGCTGCGCGCAAGCTCGAACGCTTGATAAGCGGAGAGGAGAAGCTGCCGATGGTCATCCGCATCGGCATCGGCGCGATCGGATCGGTGTTCGCCATCGTTACGCTCGCACTTCCTTTCGTGGGCATGCACGCCGCCGCGCTGAAGCCGCTCTTCGCCAGCGATGCCTTCGCGCAAGGGAACCTCGACGCGCAAGTGCCGTGGACAGGCGTGGAAACGGTCGCGGGACTTTGCATGGTGCTGGTGCTCTTCTTCGGGCATCGCCTGTTCTCGCGCGGCGACTTCAGCCGTGGCATACCGGTGGTGTTCGGCGGCACGGCCATTTTCGTGAGCCTCACATTGTTCTTCTTCATCAACAACATCGAGGCGTATTCGCAGCGGGCCGCCATCCACTTCTTCAAGGGCCTGCGGAACGAACGCTGTTACGCGATCACAAAGAACTACAAGAGCTACGCGCGGCTGTTCTATGCACGGGTGCCACCCATCACTGATGAGCGCGCGCATGATGAGAACTGGCTTTATCACGGACCGATCGATCGGCCCGTCTTCATGGTGTGCAAGATCACCAGCGTGGATGAGGCGCGGGCGATCGGGACGTTCCGGGAGATCGGCACGGAGAACGGGTTCGTGTTCTTCCGCAGGGATCCGTAACGCGTTCTTCAGAACCGTCTACATTCGTTCTTCAAATCCAACGACGCATGAGGCTCCATTACGCTCTTCGTTCCGTTCTTTTCGCAACACCCGCAGTGCTGATCGCAACGGGGGCGTTCGCTCAAGGTGAAACCTGCGGCACCGCACAAGTGATCACCGGCCCCGGAGTTTACCAGGCCGATGGTCCCGCGACCGGTGGCGGCGCGGTGGGGGGTTGCATCAGCGCTTCGGCCAATGCCGACTGGTACGTCTATACGCCCTCCTTCACGGGTATCGCCCAGATCACCAGCTGCCATCCGATGAATGCGCCGTTCAAGGACACGGAACTCTCCGTTCTCACCGGCACATGCGGCTCGCTCACCTGTGTAGGCTGGAACGATGACACGCCCTGTTCAGGCGTCATCTTCCCGTCGTTCCTCCAGTTCAACGTGGTCTCTGGCGAGAGCTACTACATCCAGTGGGACGATCGCTGGGGCCACGCATCGTTCTACTGGCAATTGACCGAGTGCTACGGCGCCGTCGAAGGACTGACCTACATGGACAACAACAGCAACGGCGTTTGGGACAGTACCGAGACCGTTCATCCGACCATGCTGCAGATCGATCCCGGTGCCATGCATCACTATTCAAGTGGACATCCGTATGTGTTCTGCAGCGATAGCGGCAGCTATACCATCACCGTCCCGAACCCACCGCTCTACCACACGGCTGTTCCGGCCTCGCAGAGCTACACGGTGAACGCGCAAGGCACGGTGGTGAACGGAATGGACTTCGCCTTCCAGCCGATCCCCGGCATCTATGATGGCGAAGTGAGCCTCTGGGGCTGGAACCCATGGATCGGTCACGACAACACGTACCATATCAACTACCAGAACCTTGGAACGGAAACATTGCAATCACAAGTGGTGATGACCGTGGATCCCTTGCTTGGTTTTGTGAGCAGCACACCCGCCCCCACCAGTGTGGTCGGGCAAGTGGTCACTTGGGACCTCGGAACGCTGGCCTTGGACGCCTCCGGAGGGATCCACGTGGTATTGCATTGCGACAGCACCGTTGCGCCTGATACCGCAATGGTCAATACTGTGGACCTGTTGACCACACAGACCGACATCGCGCCGCTCAACAACCACGATGAGCTGCTCGGCCACGCGAGCACTTCCTGGGATCCGAACGGCAAGGATGTCGATCGCATCGCTTTGACCACGGATCAAGTAAGCAATGGCCAGAGCGTGGAGTACACCGTACACTTCCAGAACACCGGCACGCTGCCTGCGGTGAACGTGGTGGTGAAAGACCCCTTCGACAGCGACTGGGACCTGAACGGTTTCGAGATGATCGGCGCCACGCATCCGTACCAGATCAGCGTGGATGACCAAATGCTCATCATCTCCTTCCCCGGCATCATGCTGCCCGACAGCGCGAGCGATCCGCTTGGCAGCATCGGTGGGTTCAGTTACCGCCTGAAGGCGAAGACCACATCGATCCCCGGCACGCTCCTGCTGAACCATGCGGACATCTACTTCGACTTCAATGCTCCGGTGGCGACCAATACCACGGTGACCGAAGTGAACGCGCCGGAAAGCATCAGCGAACAAGCCTACGCGAACGGATTCAGCATTTATCCCTCGCCTACCAATGGCAGTGCGTATCTGCTGTGGCATGGTGACGACGCCATGAACGCCAGCATCAATATCATCGACGCCACGGGCCGCATCGTATTGAACAAGAACGTGAGCGCGCTGCATCGCGACCGCACCATCGATCTCGACTTCAGCACACTGGCGAACGGTTCGTACACCCTTCGCATCACGACCGAAAAGCAGGTGCGCATCGGCACGGTGATGGTGCAGCGCTGACCTGTCCGAACTTCTTTCGAAAGGGGCGCTGAGAGCGCCCTTTTCTTTGTCGCATGGAAGAGCACGACCTCTCGCACATCCTCAACCACCTCGGCGAAGACCGCGAACGCGGTTACAACGCCGTGGTGCCGCCCATCGCGCAGAGCGGCAACTTCTGTTACACGAACGTGGCGGAGATGCGCAACGCGGTGCAGAACGAGTTCGACCAGCCGATGTACACACGCGGCTTCAACCCTACCGTGGCCATCGTGCGCGAGAAACTGGCAGCGTTGGAACACGCGGAGGATGCGCTCCTGTTCAGCAGTGGCAGCGCGGCGATCGCGGCGGCGATCATCAGCTTCGTGAAAGCTGGCGATCACATCGTGAGCGTGCGAAAGCCCTATAGCTGGACGAAGAAACTCTTGGGCGAACTGTTGCCGCGATTCGGCGTGGAGGCCACCTTCGTCGACGGCACGGATCCGGAGAATTTCCGGCGAGCGGTGAAATCGAACACGCGTATGATCAGCGTGGAAAGCCCGAACTCGGTCACCTTCGAACTACAGGACTTGCGAGCTGTAGCGGCGATCGCCAAAGAACACGACATCATTACCATCTGCGACAACAGCTACAACAGCCCGCTCTTCCAGAACCCGATCGACTTCGGGATCGATCTCGTGACGCATAGCGGAACGAAGTACCTCAATGGCCACAGCGACGTGGTGTGCGGCGTGCTCTGTGGAAGTCGCGCCCACATGCGGCAAGTGATGAGCAAGGAATTCATGACGCTCGGCGCGGCACCATCACCACATGACGCTTGGCTGTTGATGCGCGGCTTGCGCACACTGGAACTGCGCGTTCACCGCAGCGCGGACAATGCGGAGAAAGTCGCACGCTTCCTCGCGGCGCATCCGAACGTGAGCGAGGTGTACTGGCCCTTTCTGGAAAGTCACCCCCAACATGCACTGGCCAAAAAGCAGATGAAGCGCTGCGGCGGGTTGGTCAGCGTGCGGATCAAGAGCGATGATGCGGGTGGCGTTGAACGCTTCTGCGATGGGCTCAAGCGTTTTCTGCTCGCCGTGAGCTGGGGCGGTTACGAATCCTTGCAGTTCCCGATCTGCGCATTGGCCGGACCGAGCGGTTACAACGGCGACCTGCCGCTGGACCTGGTGCGGCTCTATGTGGGACTGGAAGATCCGGACCTGCTCATCGCGGATCTGGCGCAGGCGCTGCAGAAGCTGTGATCAGCCAGTTTGCTGGTTTGCTGGCTTTCCAGCTAATTTCGCAGTATGAAAACCACGGTGGACCTTCCTGCGGACATCCTGAAGGAGATGAAGGTGAGGGCAGCTTCCGAAGGGCGCAAGCTGAAGGACTTCATCGCCGAGTTGCTGCGAACGGCCTTGGCCCATGACAAGAACGCGCGGCCGAAAGTGAAGAAGTTGAAGCGCGGCCAAATGCCCATCGTGAAAGGCGGCCACAAGGCCAAGCCTGGACACGAGCTCACACCTGAGCGTGTGTTCCAACTGCTCTACGGCAACGGCCAACCCTGATGCGGACGCTGCCCGACCTCAACATCTGGTTGGCGTTGAGCCTTGCCCACCACCACCATCATGCGCTCGCAATGGGCTGGTTGGACGGGGCGGAAGAAGCGGTCTCCATCGCTTTTTGCAGAGCCACCCAGCAAGGACTCCTGCGCTTGCTGACAACAGATGCACTATTCGGACCGCTCGGTCTATCGGCCTTGCGCAACACCGAAGCTTGGAATGTCCAAGAGACCTGGCTCTCGGACGGGCGCATCTGTTTTGCGCAAGAACCCGCTCGCCTCCATGAACACTGGCGGCACTTCGCGGCTGTGCCAAGCAGATCCCCCAAACTGTGGATGGACGCATACCTCGCCGCGTTCGCTGTGGCGGGCGGCTACCGATTGATCACGACCGACAAGGCGTTCAAGCAATTCAAGGGACTGAACGTGCTGCTGTTGAAGTGAGCGCGCCGCGCTACTTCTTCCGGTAGAACACCCGGATCGGCACGCCCGTGAAGTCGAAGTGCTCGCGCATTTTGTTCTCCAGGAAGCGCGTATAGCTCTCCTGCACCGACTGTGGGAAGTTGCAGAAGAACGCGAAGGCGGGCACGGTGCCGGGCAATTGCGTCACGTACTTGATCCGGATGCTCCGGTTCTTCTCCATCGGTGGCGGACGATGTTCGATCTCCGGCAGCATCACATCGTTCAACTTGCTCGTTGAGATGCGCTGTGAGCGGTTCTTGTACACCTGCATCGCCAGTTCCATCGCTTTGTGGATCCGTTGCTTTTCTGTCACCGACGTGAACACGATAGGCACATCCTTGAACGGAGCGAGCTTGCGGCGCACCTCTTCCTCGTATGCCTTCGTGGTCATGGTGTCCTTGGTCATCAGGTCCCACTTGTTCACCACGATCACCACACCCTTGCCGTTCTTCTCGATCATGGAGAAGATGTGCTGGTCCTGGTGCTGGATGCCTTCACGGGCATCGATGAGCATCAAGCACACATCGCACTCTTCGATCGAACGCACACTGCGCAGCACGCTGAAGAACTCGATGTCCTCGTCCACCTTGCTCTTCTTGCGGATGCCTGCGGTATCCAATAGCACCACGTCGAAACCGAAGGCGTTGAATTGTGTGTTGACGGGGTCGCGCGTTGTGCCGGCGATAGGTGTCACGATGTTCTGCTCCTTGCCCAGAAGCACGTTCACGAGGGAGGATTTGCCCACGTTGGGTTTGCCTACAATGGCGAATCGCGGCAAATTGTCCTCCACCTCCTCGGTCGGCTTGGTGAAGGTCTTGACGAGTTCATCGAGCAGTTCGCCCGTGCCCGCACCGCTGGCCGAACTGATGCAGTAGACCTCTCCCAGCCCGAAGGAGTAGAATTCGGCGGCCTGTGCTTGCTTGTCGCCTGTGTCCACCTTGTTCGCCACGAGCAATATGGGCTTCTTCGCTTTGCGCAGCATATTGGCCACGGCCTGGTCCATTCCCGTGATGCCGTGCTGGGTGTCCACAAGAAAGAGGATGCTGTCGGCCTCGTCGATGGCGAGCTTCACCTGCTTGCTGATCTCCGCTTCGAACACGTCATCGCTGCCTTGCACGTAACCTCCCGTGTCGATCACGCTGAAGTGATGGCCGTTCCACTCCGACTTTCCGTAGTGGCGATCGCGCGTTGTTCCTGAAGTCGGATCGACAATAGCCTCGCGACTTTCAACCAAACGATTGAAGAGCGTGCTCTTGCCCACGTTCGGGCGGCCTACGATGGCGACGATGTTGCTCATTTGAATGCGAATGTGAGTGGCGAGTGATGAGTGGCGAATGACGAGTGGGCAGTCCACAATGCTGCCCACTCGTCACTCGCCACTCGCCACTTACTTCTCATCAGTAACCGTACCCTTTCAATTTGCTCTTGTCCTCACGCCAATCCGGATCCACTTTCACCTTCAGGTCGAGAAAGACCTTGTTGTTCACGAACTTCTCGATGGCCTTGCGCGCTTCGGTGCCAAGCTGGCGCAAAGCACCGCCACCGCGCCCTATCACGATGCCCTTCTGGCTTTCGCGCATCACGATCACATCGGCCTGGATCTTCACGATATCCTTGCTCTCCTCGAAACTGTTCACCACCACCTGCGTGCTGTACGGGATCTCCTGCTTGTAGACCACGAGCACCTTTTCGCGTATCATCTCGCTCACGAAGAACCGCATGTCGCGGTCGCTCATCTCGTCCTTCGGGAAATACGGCGGGTGCTCCGGCAGTCGGGCCACCAGTTCATCGCGCAGTTCATTCACGTTAAGGCCGTGCAAGGCCGATATGGGAACCGTCTCCGCCTTGGGCAACGCGGCCTGCCAAGCGGCCATCGCCTCGGCCACGCGCGCCTGATCACCGAGATCCACCTTGTTCACCAGTATGATCGTCGGTCCTTCGAAGCGCAAGGCACGATCGCGCACGTTGGCCGACCCCTCCGGTGTTTCGCCCAGCTCAACGAGCACCAACAGGATGTCCGCATCGCGCAAGGCCTCGTCCACGGCGTGCATCATGTTCTCATGCAGCTTGTATTTCGGCTCCAGGATGCCGGGTGTATCACTGAGCACGAGTTGATGGTCCTCCCCATTGAGGATGCCGAGGATGCGGTGCCGTGTCGTTTGCGCCTTGGGGTTCACGATCACCAGCTTCTCTCCCAGCAAGGCATTGAGCAGCGTGCTCTTCCCTGCGTTGGGGCGGCCGATGATGTTGACGTATCCTGCTTTGTGCGCCATGATCGAAAAAGGAGAACCCCGACTCGCGCCGGGGCTCTCGTTGTAGCGGGGGTAGGACTCGAACCTACGGCCTTCGGGTTATGAGCCCGACGAGCTACCATCTGCTCCACCCCGCAGTTTGGGCCGCGAATATAGCTTGTGGGATCGTTCTTTGGTCGATCCATCGCACGGATGGGCCGTGGAACCGCTCTACGCGACTTCTTTGGTCAACGCTTCGAGCTCGCTTCCGGCGCGCTCCCACTCACGCATGCAGGTCTCTATCAGCCCGGATAGGACGCCTAGGCGTGTGTAGCCTTCTTCCATCCGCTCCGAGCTCAACACACCGTTGTTCAACCGGTCCTGTAGTTCCTTCTGTTCGACCTCCAGCTTGGCGAGTTCCTGTTCGTTCCGCTGCACTTGATTCCGCAATCGGCGCAATTCTTTTTCCTGTTCCTTGCGCGCGCCGCGATCGTCCTGTTTCACGCTGATCGCAGCCGCCTTGGTCGCAACCTGCGCTTTGGTGGCGTTCATGGACACCTCGTCCTTGTTGCGCTCGATCAGCTCCAGGATGTCCATATGGTGATCTCGCAATCGGCCGTTCTTCACTTCCAACAAACGATTGGTGAGCCCATGCAGGAAATCACGGTCGTGGCTCACGATCATGAAGGTGCCGTCGTAGTCCTTCAATGCGCTCTTGAGCACATCCTTGCTCTGGATGTCCAAGTGGTGCGTAGGCTCATCAAGAAGCAGGAGGTTGAGTGGCCGCAGAAGCATGCAGCACAGCGCGACCCGCGCCCGTTCGCCCCCGCTCAACACCTTCACACGCTTGTCCACATCATCCCCGCTGAAGAGGAAAGCACCCAGCATGCCGCGCACCTTCGACCGGTTCTCCTCGCTCGCCGCATACTCAGCGGTTTCCATAACGGTGAGTTTGGGATCGAGCCGATCGGGCATGTCCTGCGCATAGTAACCAATGGTGACCTGGTGGCCCAGCTTGATAGTGCCATTGTATGGTTCCTCACCCACCAACATCCTCATCACCGTGCTTTTGCCGGTACCATTCGCGCCCACCAGCGCGACCGCCTCGCCGCGCGCAAGGGTCAATTCGCCATCAGAGAGGATCGTTCGCTTACCATACGCCTTGCTCACTCCGTGCATTTCCAGCACCAGCTTCCCGCTGTGCGGTGCAGGGGGGAACTTCACGATCATCGCACGGAAGGCGTCGTCCTCCACGATCACCCGGTCCAACTTCTCCAGCTTGGTGATGAGCGATTGCGCGAAGGCGGCCTTGTCCTTCTTCGCCCTGAACTTGTTGATCAGCTCCTGCGTGTGCTCGATGTACTTCTGCTGCTCCTCATAAGCTTTCTGCGTGCGTGCTTTCTCCTCCTTGCGCAATTCCACGAACTGGGTCCAAGGCACCTTGCGATCGATGATGCGGCCCTGACCGACCTCCAGCGTCCGTTTCGTGAGCCTGTCAAGGAAGGTCTTGTCGTGGCTGATGAGCACGAGTGCTGCGGGGTAGGTCGTAAGAAGATCCTCCAACCACTGGATCGCTGGAAGATCGAGGTGGTTCGTGGGCTCGTCCAGCAGCAGCAGGTCCGGGCTCATGAGCAGGATGCGGGAGAGTTCCGCGCGCATGCGCCAGCCGCCGCTCAGCTCGGCCATCGGCCTGTCCATGTCCTCATCAACGAAGCCGATGCCGTGCAACGTTTGCTCCACATGCTGATCGCGATCACCGGCACCGATATGGTTCAAGCGCTCATGCGCGTGGGCCAGTTCGGTCGCCAAGGCCATCATCCGCTCCTCGTCGTCCAAGGACTCGTTCAGCTCCACTTCGATCCTGGCGATCCGGCCTGTAAGCCACTCGGCCTCTTTGAACGCGCTCATGGCGACCTGTCGCGGGGTGAGGGACAGATCGTGCTGCATCGTCTGCGGCAGATATCCCACGGAAAGATCGCGCGGCTTGTCGATGCTTCCACTGTCCGGCTTGTCCTCACCGGCCAGCATCTTCAGCAAGGTGCTTTTGCCAGCACCATTGCGGCCCACCAGCCCGATGCGCTCGTCCTTCCCGATGAAGAACGACACCTCTTCGAACAACGGGCGTTCACCGAAATGCAGGCTGAGGTTGCTTACGTTGATCATCGAGTTCGTTGCGAAAGGGCCGCGAAAATAGTGAAGCCCCGCTGGCGGGGCTTCAGCAAGGGCTCGAAATGGAGGGAACTAGAAGTTCCAGAGGTCGTGTTCGAACTCGAAAAGACCCTGCTTGATCTCCTCGCCTTCGAGCAGGCCATTGATCCCGGTCTTGTACATGGCCAGGTTCCTATCGTACACGTTGCTCTCCTTCACAATAGTGCTGTTGAACTGGCGCGTCCAAAAGAGGTGATCGAAGGAACGGCGTTCCGCGTCGTTCTCCCGGTTGAAGACCTCCCAGTTCACCAGCACGTAGCGCAACTCAGGGAAATAGAGCCAGAACAGGGGCATGTAGCCTTTGCTCTCGCCGGTTTCCGTGCTCACCAATTCCTTCATCGGTGCGATGCCGATGATGCGGATGTCCATCGTGGAACGTTGCTTGTCGAAGATCCAATCCTCCTTCAAGCGATACCGTTTGATGTTCTCGCTCTTGGTCTCGATCGTTGTTTGAACGCTATCGATCCCGCTTCCATCGAGCCGGTCCGTGTACTTCATCTCCGTGTGGCTCAACTTCTCCTTTACCACAGAGGTCAAGAGTGGTTGCAAGAACTCATCATCCCAGCCATCAACACCCGCATCGTATGCGGTGATCGAACCATCCTCGAGCAGACCCTGCTTGATGACATCGAACAAACTCTTGCGATCATTGATCGGCTGTAGCGGGTAGTACAGGGGATGATTGATCTTCTCGGTCACGTCGATCTCCCGCCAGATCCGGCGGTACCACATCACGTCCGCTTCGCGGATGTACGGGTACGGTACCACCCGTTGCGTCTTGGTGTGCTCCTTGATGTACGCACCGTCCAATACGGTCTGGGCTTGTGATGGAACAACCAGTCCAAGGCCCATGAGCACCAGTGCTGCCGTCAGTGCCGATCTGCTGTTGCTGCTCATTTGTTCGCGTTTTCGTTGAACGGATCAGATCACTTTGAACGCCAAGTTGCCGATCGTACGCACTGTGCCGTCCGGGGCGCGAACCTTTACGTTCTCGATGTAGACCTTCTGTCCGGTCTTCACCTTGCCGAGGATCTGCTTCGCCCGATCGGAGATCGCCGCACCCATCACACGTTCCTCAGCGGCTGTGCCGGACAATGTCGCTGACACCGTGTATTCGACAACCGTGAACTTCAGGTCGAATTCGAACGCCTCCAGTTTGGCGATCACACCGGCGGCGATGGTCAGGTCCCCCTTCTTGATCGTTTGGTCCGTGATGGTCTTGCCTCCGAAATAGGGCTGTGGGCTGGGTACGTTCTTCACGCGGAACTCCACTCCGGGCATGCTCTTCTTCGTTCCGTCCGGATTGGTGACCGTAACGCTCACCATGGCCTTTACATCATTGCCGGGTTTTACAATGTAACCTTGGGTTGCCTTGGTCAAGCTGCCGTTGGTCATGCCCGGTACGATGTCCTTCGCACTGTACCCGGCGACACTGATCTCCACCGGATTCTCGATACCCCGGTAGAACACGTTCATCTTCGTCGGGCTCACCACCAGGTTCGGTGCCGCCACTTCGAACTTCTCGGAGAACGAGAACCGTTGCTCAGGGGAACCCACAGGACGGAAGATCACAACCCCTTTGTAGGTCCGTTCCCCTGCACCGGATGCGGGGATCTCAAGTTTCGCTTTGCCGTCCGGGCCGATGGGCAATATGTCTTTGTCCCCGATCACCTCGTTCTTCACCGTATCCACCGTTCCGTTTTTGGAGATCTCAACGATGGGCTTGTTCTGTGGATCGAAGGCTCCAAGGAAAATGTCCGCTTTGTACGTGCTCCCAACGGTCACATAACTCGTCAACGGGTCTACCATCGGGGTGAGGGTGGAGAATTTGAAGGTCTTCTTCTCAACGTTTCCGAGCAGCCAGTTCACCGTTTCGTTCTCCGCATTGCGGACGTCCATCTGGAACTTCGAGAGGATACATACGCCGGCCGCCAGAGGTACATGGTAGAAGGTGACGGTTTCCCATTTCGTCATCGGGCCGTTGTCTCCCGCTTCTTGCTGATCGCTGAACGTGAATATCCTGTCCACGTTCCCGGTCAATACCGGGTTCTTCGTGCCGACGATCTGTTTGATCGTATTGGCGAAGGCAACGAGTTTGCTCTTCAACTCGACCGCAGTGTATGGACCCTCTTTGGGTTTGGCAGGCTCTGAACCGACCATGATGTGCGTCATGTGGTTGTAGTCGTCCTTTGCCTCCACCAGATGCAGGTTCATGATCGTGTCCTGGCCATTGGCGTTCTTGCCGATCAGCTTCTCCGCGGGTTTGCCCTCCGTCTCGGAAATGAGTTTCACCTTCAGTGAATCAATGTAAAGCATCAAGCTGCTCGCTTCCTTCTCCAATTGCTGCGCCGAGCCGTTGGCCGCTCCATACTTCTCCGGGTTCTGCTTGGCATAGTCGCTGAAGGTCGTGTACGTCTCCTCCATCTTCTGTTTCAACGTGAGCTTGGTGGTTTCCAAGCCGTTGTTGACTACCACGAAGCTGTCCAGGATCTCCTTGGATACGTTCAGCGCCAGCAGCGCCGTGAGTACCAAGTACATCATGTTGATCATCTTCTGTCTCGGAGACAGTTTGCCACTGGCCATGGTAAGATCGTGCGGATTTGGGTGTCTACGAAAAGGTCTGCTTCAATTCCAATGGGATCATGCACGCACGGTCATCGCGGCCAACATGTTGCCATAAACCGTGTTCAGTTTGCCAAGGTTGTCGCTCAGTACAGCGATGTTCTCCTTATAGCGCTTGGTGTCATCGACGCTGTTCTGGAGGTGCGTGAGCATTTCACCCATGCCTGCGAACATCTGGTTGGCCGCTTCGAGTTTTTCGCGACTGCTCCGCAGTTGCAACTCGTACATCTCGTTCAGGTCGCCGAGGTTCTTGCTCATGCGCTGCAAATGTTCGCCAGCGTTCTTGCCCGCTTCAACGTTCTCGCTCAATCCTGCGAGGCTCTCACTGGCTTTCGCATAGCTGTCGCTCAATTTGCCCACCTTGTCGGTGGCTCCTTTCAAATTGGTCACGTAGTCATTGGTGGCGGTGGCCGCGCTGCTTATGTCAGTGAGCTGCTTGGCCTGATCGCTGAGCGTTCGCATTCCATTGCCCAAGCTTTCGATGAGCTCCGGTTCGATCTTGGCGCTCTCGAGCATGTCGTCCAATTGCTCGGTGATCGAGCGCTGGTCCTCCTTCTTGAAGTCGTCACCCTCCGCACGCTCACCGGTGGCCAGTTCAGGATAGACCAGGCTCCAATCCGGATCCTCATGCGGGGGCTCGAACGCGGAGAACGTGAAGATGATGGCCTCCGTGCTCAATCCGACGATGAGGAAAAAGCCGGCGAAATTCCAGTGCTGGATCTTGAACAATGCGCCAATGATCACGATCGCTGCGCCGATCCCGTAAAGTTTGGCCATGAAGTTCTTCCACGCCTTGCTACCTGGTTTCATCGTTGGTACTTGCTTTTGGGGTTTGTCTGTGAAGAGTGCGCTTTCAACTCAATGCTCCCGCTCGCATTTGGTAACGGGGCTGGATTCCTTGATCTAGAGGTCTTCGGCGTTCACGGCCTTGCCACGGCCCAAGTAAGTGAGCACGGAGCGAAAGCCGATGTAGCACTTGGCCGTGTCCTGGTATTCGAAGCAGCGTGTTCCGGTCTGCAGGTAGAGCCCCACATCCTTGAACGAGCCACCGCGGATCACCTTGCGTTTGAGCGAGGGTGGATCGTTCGCCATCGCGTCATAGCTGTATTCCGGGTTCAGGTCGTGATCGAAGTCGTAGACGCTCTCA
>JANMKC010000117.1:0-2986 GCA_031371785.1 Flavobacteriales bacterium
GTCGACTGCTACTGCCGACTGCCACTGCCAACTGCCACTGTCGACTGCTACTGCCGACTGCTACTGCCGACTGCCACTGCCGACTGCTACTGCCGACAGGTCACTGGAAAAACCGCTCCTCCCTTTTCACTTTCCTTCACACAGCAGCTCTGTAGTTTCGTCCTTGATGTGCCCGCGTGAACCGTTCGCGCATTTCGTCCCGACACGTCACATTCCGCTACCGGCAAGGCTTCCAGCACGGGTAGGTTCACTTCCGCAATGATCGCATTTCGCGATACATCGCGTGAAAAACCTGATCCCATGCGCCACATCATAACGCTGCTTGGCTTAAGCACCTCACTGTTCCTCCAAGCCCAGAGTACTGTTCTCCAGCGGCTCGGAAAGACGCGCATAGCCGCTTCCACAGAGGCACACCAGGAAGCGCGCGTGAACGATCGCGATGGCGCCACACCGCTCTGGAGCGAGAACTTCGAGAACGGTATCGGCGCGTGGACCGTGGAAACGCAGTTGGGCAACGTCAACTGGCAGCTCACCAGCACCGGCAATACCAATGGCTTCACGCCGGGGCCGCTACAGAGCACCACGGGTTTTCCGGGCGGCCATTGGATCGTCGCGGACAGTGACGAACAGGGTACCGCGGGCCAGAGCGAAAGCACCACCATCACCTCACCACCGATCCTGAGCATGGACACCGTGTCCTATATGTTGTTGCGATTCGAGCAGAGCTTTCGCCAGTTGAACAACGATGAGACCCTGGTGGAAGTGAGCGGCAACGGTGGTACGGATTGGGCCACGTATCCCGTGAACCAGGACATTGGCGGCAACCTGAGCACCCCGGGCGCACCGGCGGGCCAGACCATCGTACTCAACATCAGTTCGGCGCTCGCGAACGGCTCATCGGATATCCGCATCCGTTTCCATTGGAACAGCTTCGAGGGGTATACCTATAGCTGGCAATTGGATGATCTCGCACTGATCCCCGTGCGGCCGAACGATCTCGCGCTGCACAGCGCCACGTGGGCCGCCTGGGATCTTGTCGGGCAGAACTACACGGGGATGCCTTGCACCATCTATCCGCAGAACGAACTGCGCCCGTTGAAATTCCGTGGCCGTGTTGCCAACAACGGAAGCACCACCCAAACGAACGTGCATCTCGTGGTGGACGTGACCGGTCCTGATACCGCTACCATCGAACTGAGCAGCGACAGCATTTCACTGGCGCCCGGTGAAGAGGACAGTCTCTTCATCGCTGGGTACACACCATCGACCACCATTGGCGACTACACCTTCCATGCCCATGTGGAACAGGACCAATTGGAAGATGTCCCGGCGGACAACAGCATCGACATGAGCATCCGTGTGGATCCTTTCCTCTTCGCCCGTGACGAGGGTGTCGTGCAAAGCGAACGCGATGATGGGGGAGAGGACTATGAGATCGGCAACCGGTTCTGGATGCTCGATTACTATTCAACGCTTTATGCCGTGGATGTTGCTCTGGGACCCGGCACGGCGGTCGGTGCGCTTATCACGGCCTCGGTGTATGACGGTGCGTTCGAATACGTGGGCGAGAGCGATTTCCACACGGTGGTCGCCAGCGATATCAACGACTATGGGGGAAGCCATTTCCTTACGCTGCCGCTCCTGTTCCCAACGCCCCTTGACGGTGGCGCGCTCTATCTCGTTTGCCTGCACGCATGGACCAGTGATGGTGCGGTATGGTCGGGCATCAGTGGGACCAGCCCCGCACAGTCGTCCATGATCTACCGCTACGCCACGAACCATTGGTACTACGTGACCACCACGCCGATGGTACGCATGAACTTCGCACCGGACGTGGGCATTTCGGAGAGCACCCACCCACCGCAGCAGGTGTCCGTCACGCCCTCCCTGTTCGACGATCTTACCACCGTGTCGTTCCAACTGAAGGACGCGGAGGCGCTCGGTTGGGACCTGCGTGATGTGAGCGGAAGATCGGTGCGCACTGCCGATCTCGGTCGCTTGGGCGCTGGACCACACGAGTTCGCGGTGAGCGGTGATGGACTTTCCGATGGTGTCTACTTGTTGACCTTGCATGGTGGATCAACGCAGGCGACGTTGCGGATCGTGCATCAGGGGCGACGATGAGCGACCGATCTTCGCGGGCTGAAAGGAGGCTCCGGTGATCGGCGCTAACGGCATCCGGCAGCGGAGCGGAGGGGCGCACCCCCGGCTATCTTCGCCGCCCCGTCCGCAGCCCCGATCGGGAGCTGCAAGACAGACCTAACGCAATGACCGCTTCACGATCGCTCGCTTTCGCCTTTCTCTCCATCCTTGTTCTTCAGGCCCGATCGCAATCGCGCGCAACATGCTTGTTCAGTGAGCAGTTCGATGGGGCATCGCTCCCTGCAGGATGGAGCATGGATCCCGCTCAGGTGGAAGAACTGGACGGCTCCGGTAATGGCACGGGACAATTCACCGATCCATGGCGCATCGGCAACGCGGGGGAGGCGAACGCGCTGGGCTACTTCCCTGTGCCCGATGATCCATTGGCCAACACCTTCGCCATGGTGAACGACGATGCGCCGCCCTGTGATTGCGCGATGACGCAGGTCTCCTTGCGCACACCAATGATCGACCTTGCCGGTGTTGCGCACGCCGCGCTTGGTTGTCGTGTTTACCACGACGGCCGTCCGTTCAACGGTCAGGCGTGGATCGACGCGAGCACGGATGGAAATTCATGGACGACCGTGAAGACCGTTGCACCTGTGCTCGGTGCATGGCAGGACGTGCTGATCGATCTGGGCACTTACGACAACGGCCCGCTGTATTTGCGTTTCCGCTACAACGATGCAAGTCATTGGGCATCCGGTTTCGCCGTGGATGATGTGTGCGTGTTCACCCGTGCAACGAACGACCTGGTGCTGTTGCGTGCTACCAATGGTGATCCATCGATCAATGCCTTCAGCACCAGCGCCCGGTCGTTGACCTACTCATTCGTTCCAGTGGA
>JANMKC010000124.1:0-8933 GCA_031371785.1 Flavobacteriales bacterium
GTTCACCGTCACGTAGCATTCTTCCACCAGTGCATCGGTGGTGTACTTCGGATCATAGAATGTGAGCGCGATGCGGGCCCGCAGGAAGTCCTTGTCCTCTCGGCGCGGGAAGCCACCACCAAAGGCGTTCTCGTACAAGCCGCTGCTGCCGGTGAGGATCAGGGTGCGCAGCTTCTCCGAATGCTTCGTGCAGTACACGAGTGCCACGTGCCCGCCCAGCGAGTTGCCCAACAGGTTGATCTCGTTGAAGCCCTTGTACGTAATGAAGCGATCAAGGAACTCCGCCAGCGCCGGCACATTCGTGTTCAGCATCGGCAGCGTGTACAGCGGAAGCATCGGCATCACCACGCGGTACTTCTTGCCGAAGTAGTTGATGGGGCCCTCGAAGTTGCTGAGCGCACCGAAGAGCCCGTGCAAAAAGATCAACGGCGGGCCGTCACCGACCTCGATGTACTTGAACTCTCCTTCTTCCTTCAACTGCGGTTGCATGCGCGCGGGCGTCACCGTACCGACAGGTCGGCGGTGCGATCAAATGTATAGGACAGGCTCCGGCGATGGTGGGCCGTCCTCACTTTCGCAACCATCGCTGCCTGATGATCTGCGGAAAGTGTG
This sequence comes from Flavobacteriales bacterium, assembly GCA_031371785.1. GTDB lineage: Bacteria > Bacteroidota > Bacteroidia > Flavobacteriales_F > PHOS-HE28 > PHOS-HE28. Next base: position 613 of record JANMKC010000124.1, read on the forward strand.
TCACCCCTTTCATCCCGTTCTTGTCGAAGAGGAACTTCTCCACATCAACGGCCATCGCTTCCATATCGAGCGATGCGCAACGAGCAAGCAGTGCTTCCGCAAGCGCCTTGGTGGTGGCGAGCTTCATTTTCTGCTTCACGTAACGCATATCCGGTTCCACGTTGATGCCCAGAAGGAACGACACATCGAAGAAGTCACGGCCCTTGCTGCGCTTGCGGTCCATAATGGCGTGGCACTTCTGCGCAAGCAACAACGGCAAAGGACAGCAGCGGATATCCTGACGCACATCCCAGCGGGAGAGAAAGTGCGCCTCGGGTTCGTAGTCGTAGCGTTGTGGCTCTGTGTCCAATTGGATCAGCACCGTCTGCTCTTTGTGCCCTGTGAGGCCATGCTGGAACAGCAGTCCGGGCAATCTCACTTTGCAACGGAACGCCGAGATACCCGCCATGTCGGCCGTTACCTCATAGCCCTCCCTGGACAGTTCGCGCTGCACAAGCTCACCCACTTGCGCGAACTCTGGCTTGGTGAGGCCCAGGTTGTCGAAGTCGAGGTCTTCGCTGAACCGGCGGTTGTCGTGTACGATGCGCAGGCAAGTTCCGCCGAGGAACACGAGCTTCTCAGCGAACGGTGATGTATAGATGATCTCCAGCAATCGGTATTGCACGTATTCGCGCAGCAGGTAGTGGTCCTCGTCCTGCAACTCGGCCGGATAGGCCTTCTTGATGTTAGCGAGCGTGATCATGGAGCCATCGGTTGAAGTTCTTCACGCGCTGAGCGAGCGCCTTGTTGTTGGCCAGCGCGAGATAGTCGGCGAACACGGCCGGTCTCAAGACTTCGCGTATGCCGGAACGATCGAGCCGTAACGCCTCGAAGTCATCGGCCGCACGGTGTTGCGCGTTCAGGTAGAGCAGATCGAGCAAGGTCTTCTCCACGTCCGCCATCCGCACCGCGGTCCCGTTCTGCTCCAGAATGTCGTATCCATAGAAGTAGCCCGGCTTCACATTGCGATAGAAGTAGCGCGTCTTGCCGATGTCGAACGTGCGTGTGTGCAGCGTGGTGACCGACGTAATGTGGAACACGCCTTCGGGGATGAAGCCATGATAGGACAGTGCTGATTCCAAAGAGATGTAGGAGGGCGCGTACACGCGATTCGCCACGGTCCATCGCTCGAACTGGCTCCAGGGTCGCTTCGTGATGCGGTACCACGGTTTGCGCAAGCGCTCCACGAAGCCCTTCGTTTGCCAGTTGTGGAGCTGCCGGTCATCAAAGCCCGGAAAGACCAAGCGCACTTCACGCTCCGTGAAGCATGGCCGATCCGTAAAGGCGGAGGCGAAATCCAGGTAGGTCACGTAGGCTTGGCTGTTCGTGATGTGATATCAGATGACATCAGGTGATGTCAGGAACGGGACAAAAATACCCCGTTGCTGACATATTTCAATGTGCTCGATCGATCCACTTGCAGAACGCACCGATACCTGTGCATTCCGCAAGCAAACCGGTCCAGCGCCATGCGTACGGGTCTATCGACCACCTGCACACCCCGCCATTCCTGCCCTTTCCACCCTTCCGCTATCAGGCGGTCGCTGATCCGCTCGCGGTTCAAGCTGTTCTCCCCTTTTTGCCATGTGGGAAACTCAACCACTTCCTCCCACCATTCACAATCCAGCATTCAAAGGGCTTTCCATGTGAAATTGGTTCTGATCATCTACTTTCGGACCCTCAAGTTTTCAACAAAGTGCCTGATAGTGCCCGAATGTGCCGGACCCCGGATACATTCGCCGCCATCTCGCACCGCCATGATCGCGTATGCTGAACCTGCTCGGGGAATACGATTGTCGACTGGACGCCAAGGGGAGGCTCGTGCTTCCCGCTCTCCTGCGCAAGCAGTTGGGCAAGGAGGCGGACCGCGGCTTCGTGATGAACCGGGATGTTCACGCGCCCTGCCTGGTGCTCTATCCCATCACCGTTTGGGAAGGCACCAGCAAGAAGCTCGATCGGTTGAACCGCTTCATCAAACAGAACGCGGACTTCATCCGACGCTTCACCGCAGGCGCATCGCCGGTGTCGCTGGACCCCACCGGTCGCATGTTGTTGCCTTACTCCTTGATGAAGGATGCCCGCATGGGCAAGGACATCAAGCTGTTGGGCGCGCGCGATCGCATCGAGGTCTGGGACGCCAAGGCCTACACGGACATGCGGAACGAGAAAGTGGATATGAGCTCCCTGTCGGAACAAGTCATGGCTCCGTTGGGCAATGACGACGGGAAGTGAGTACCACGCTCCCGTTCTTTTACATGATTGTGTCGATGCCTTGAAGATCCGCGAGAGCGGCATCTACGTGGATGCCACTTTCGGCGGTGGCGGTCACAGCAAGGCGATCCTCGAAAAGCTCGATGCGAGCGGATCGTTGATCGCCTTCGATCGCGACAAGGACGCGTGGAAGAACGCACCGAAGGATCCCCGCTTCACACTGGTGAAAGCGGATTTCCGCTGGCTCAAGAACCACCTGCGCTTCCTGAAGAAGCTGCCGATCGATGGCCTTCTCGCCGATCTCGGTGTGAGCAGCCACCAGTTCGATACCGGCTCGCGCGGTTTCAGTTTCCGCAGCGATGGACCGCTCGATATGCGGATGGACCATCGTTCCAAGCGAACGGCGGCGGAGCTGGTGAACGGCTACGATGAAGCGCGTCTCGCCGATGTGCTGAAGAAGTACGGCGAAGTGGACGGCGCGCACCGCGTTGCGAAACGCATCGTGCTGGCGAGGACCGAACGGAGGATCAGCACCACGCAGCAGTTGCTCGAAGCGCTGAAGCCTGTTACACCGCGAGAAAGCGGGAACTCTTTCCTCGCACAGGTCTTCCAAGCATTGCGCATCGCGGTGAACGATGAGTTGGGATCCCTCGAACTGCTGTTGAAGCAGGGTGCCGAAGTGATCAGGCCAGGCGGGCGCATCGTGGTGATGAGCTACCACTCGCTCGAAGACCGCATGGTGAAGAACTGGTTGCGCAGCGGCGACTTCAGCGGAGAAGAGAAGAAAGACCTCTATGGGAACCGGATCAGGCCCTTCGATCCTGACAGCAACAAGGCGGCACAACCATCCATCGAGGAAATAGCAAGGAATCCCCGCGCACGCAGCGCGAAACTGAGAACAGCCACGAAGACGTGAACACGATCCGCGAACCCGAAGAAGAAGTGGAAAAGGCTCCCGCGAAAGCGAAGAGCGGCAGGTCCGCGCGCCTTCCGCGCGCATTGATCGGCGTGATGAACGGATCCTTCCTCACGAAGGAACGCGTGCTCGGCAACATGCCCTTCATCCTTTTCTGCGCCGGGCTCATGCTCTGCTACATCGCCTATGGGTACTGGACGGAACGCACGGTGCGCGACCTCGATCGCACCAACAGCGAACTGAAGGAAATGCGCAGCGAATACCTCACCGTGCGCAGCCACTTGGAACAAGCGCAACAGCAAAGCCATGTGGCCAGCGACATCAGCACGCTCGGCTTGAAGGAGAGCAAAACGCCGCCGATGCGCATCACGGTGAACGCGAAGCAGCTCGAAACACCACGGCAACCATGACGGAGCAGAAGATCCTTCGCCTGCGCGTCGGTCTGGTTTACGGTGGTCTTCTCGTCTTCGCCATCGCCATCATCGTGAAGCTCTTCACCATACAACTGGTGGAGGGAGACAAGTGGCGCGAACAAGCGATCAACGTGGCCACCGCCGTCCGCAGCGTGCAGCCCGATCGCGGCTACATCTACAGCGATGATGGACGCCTGCTCGCCACCAGCGTGCCCGAGTACGAGATCCACATGGACATGCGCGCGGATGGCCTTACGAATGAGGTTTTCTTCCGTGGTATCGATTCGCTCGCTCTCGGCATGAGCGGCCTTTTCGGTGATCGCGGCGCCGCGGAATACAAACGCGACCTGATGGACGCACGCGCGCGCGGCGAACGCTACCACCTGGTGAAACGCAACGTGGACTATGAGCAGATGATGACGCTCGCGCACTTCCCCATATACCGCATGGGCAAATCGAAGAGCGGCCTGATCACCGTGAAGCACTACGAGCGCAAGCAGTGGTTCGGTCGCCTGGCGAAACGCAGCATCGGCGATGTGCCCAGCGACAGTGGCAACTTCGGGTTGGAGCGCGGCTTCGAGCGAACGCTGCACGGCATCGCGGGCAACCAGCTCGAACGTCGGCTCGTGGGCGGCGCGTGGATGCCCGTGGATGATGGCGATGGACAGGAACCGGTTTCCGGTAACGACATCCACACGACCATCGACATCATCCTGCAGGACGTCGCCGATCACTCATTGGAAATGCAACTGCGCAAGAACGGAGCGGAGCACGGCTGTGTGGTGGTGATGGAGACGAAGACCGGCGCGATCAAGGCGATCAGCAACCTCACACTATTGCACGACAGCACCTACGGCGAGGTGGAGAACTACGCCGTGGGCCACGCGACCGAACCCGGCAGCACCTTCAAGACAGCGAGCGTGATCGTGGGCTTGGAGGATGGCGCTTTCAAACCAACGGACCTCTGGGACACGCACGGCGGCGAAGTGCGATACAGCGGGAAACTGCTTCCCGATTCGCACAAGAAGCCCGGCGTCATCAGCATCGCACGCGCACTGGAAGTGAGCAGCAACACGGTGATCTCGCAGGCCGTGTTCAAGGCTTACAACAAGCAGCCGGAAAAGTTCGTCGCGGGACTACGTCGTCTCGGCATGGGCCAGCCGCTCGGTGTGCGCGTGCCCGGTGAAGCGATGCCATTGCTCTACGGGCCCGACAAGAAGGGGATCTGGAGCCGGATCAGCCTGCCGTGGATGAGCGTGGGCTATGGCGTCACGATCACGCCGCTCCAAACGCTCGCCTTCTACAACGCCATCGCCAACAACGGCCGCATGATGCAGCCGCAATTCGTAACGGACGTTACGCGCAACGGCAAGACGATCGAGCACTTCGAGCCGGTGGCATTGAAGGAGAAGATCGCCAGCGACGCCACGCTCGCCACCGTGCGCAAAATGCTCGAAGGCGTCGTGGACTCAGGCACCGCGGTGAACCTGAAGACCGCGCACTTCCGCATCGCGGGAAAAACCGGCACCGCGCAGATCGCGCAGGACGGCAGCTACAAGGAGAACGGCGTGAAGTACCAGGCCTCGTTCGTCGGCTATTTCCCGGCGGAAGCACCGCGCTACACATGCATCGTGGTGGTGAGTTCGCCGAGCCAGAAAGGCTATTACGGCAACGTGGTCGCCGGTCCGGTGTTCCGCGACATCGCCGACAAACTATACGGCAACCGGCTCGACATGCAGGACGCGGAACAGCTCGCGCTCGCCGATAGTCTGAAGACGAAGAGCACGCCGCGAACACCATTGACGTTCGCCGGTGATCAGCGTGATCTGCTCGCCTCATTGCAAGGTCTCGGTATTCGCACCGAAGTGAAGGGTGAGGGCGAATGGGTGAGCACCCAGGCCGCTGACAGTGCGGTGGTGATCACTCCGCGCACCATTCCCGGCGACCAATTGGGCATGGTGCCGAACGTGCTCGGCATGGGCCTCAAAGACGCTCTCTACATTCTGGAGAACCGTGGCATCAAGGTGCATTCAGTCGGCAGCGGCATGGTGAAAAAGCAATCGCTCGCGCCGGGCTCGCGCTGCTTCAAGGGATCCGCCATCACGCTCGAGCTCGCATGAAGCTGCTGAAGGACATCCTCTACAAGGCGCGACTGGAGCAGGTCGTGGGCAGCACCAACTCCGCGATCGAGCAGGTCACGTTCGACAGTCGCGCGGTGAAACCGTTCACGGCCTTCGTCGCGATCAAGGGTGCGAAGAGCGACGGCCACGACTTCATCGCCAAAGCGGTTGAACAGGGAGCGACCGCGATCATTTGCGAACGCCTTCCAGAGACACTGAAGGAAGGTGTCACCTACGTGCGCGTTACTGATGCGCAACATGCGCTCGCGATCCTCGCGGTCAACTTCTTCGATCATCCGAGCGAGGAACTCAAGCTCATCGGCATCACCGGTACCAATGGCAAGACGAGCGTTGCCACACTGCTCTACAAGCTCTTCCGCTCGCTCGGCTACAAGTGCGGGTTGATAAGTACCGTGGAGAATCGCATCGGCAACAAGGTCATCGATGCCACGCTCACCACGCCCGACGCCGTACGCCTGAACGAGCTGCTGCGCACGATGGTGGACGAGAAGGTCGCCTACTGCTTCATGGAAGTGAGCAGCCACAGTATGGTGCAGGAGCGCATCACCGGCTTGCGGTTCGATGCGGGAGTGTTCACCAACATCACGCACGATCACCTCGATTACCACGGCACGTTCGCCGAGTACATCAAGGCGAAGAAGCGCTTCTTCGACATGCTGCCGGAAGAGGCCGTGGCATTGGTGAACGCCGACGATGCGAACAGCGGAGTGATGGTGCAGAACACCAAGGCCGCGAAGCGCAGTTATGCCGTGAAGAGCATGGCGGACCATCGTGCGCGCATCATCGAGAACGCGCTCACCGGCCTGCACCTCAATATCGATGGGCACGATGTGTACACACGCCTGATCGGCGAATTCAACGCGAGCAACCTGCTGGCGGTATACAGCATCGCGACGATTCTCGGCGAGGCACCGCTCAACGTTCTCACCGCGCTCAGCGATCTCGATCCACCGCGCGGAAGGTTCCAGATCATACGCGGACCGGGCACAGGCATAGGCGCTGACGCCAGCGCCAGTGGTGTTATCGGCATCGTGGACTATGCGCACACGCCCGACGCATTGAAGAACGTGCTCGGCACCATCAACGACACCTGCCGCGACGAGCAGCGCGTGATCACCGTGGTGGGCTGCGGCGGTGACCGCGACCGCACAAAGCGCCCGATCATGGCGCGCATCGCCGCGGAGATGAGCCACTCGGTGATCCTCACCAGTGACAATCCGCGCAGCGAGGATCCCAATACGATCATCCACGAAATGCGCGTGGGCCTTGCGCCCGCTGATATGCAACGCGTGTTCGTGAACGCCGATCGACGCGAAGCGATACGCCAGGCTGTGGGGCTCGCCAAGCCCGGAGATGTGGTGCTTGTTGCCGGGAAAGGCCACGAGACCTACCAGGAAGTGAAAGGCGTGAAGCACCCTTTCGATGATGCGGCCGTGCTGAAGGAAACGCTTGAACTGATGCACAAGTAATGCTGTACCACCTGTTCAAGGCCCTGCATTTCTCGCTGCCCGGCAGCGGTGTGTTCAACTACATCAGCTTCCGCGCGGGCATGGCGCTGATCGTGTCGTTGATCATCTCGCTGTGGTTCGGCAAAGGCATCATCAAGTGGTTGCAGAGGATGCAAGTGGGAGAGACCGTTCGCGACCTCGGCCTCGAAGGACAGCTAAAGAAGCAGGGCACGCCAACGATGGGCGGCCTCATCATCCTCGCGGGCATCATCATCCCCACGCTGCTCTTCGCGCGGTTGAACAACGTGTACATCATCCTGATGCTCGTGGCCACCGTGTGGCTCGGCACCATCGGCTACATCGACGACTACATCAAGGTCTTCAAGAAGGACAAACGCGGGCTTGCGGGCACGAGCAAGATCATCGGGCAGATCGGCATCGGCCTCATCGTCGGGCTTACGGTCTACTTCCATCCCGCGATCCGCACGAAGGTGGAAGTGCCACAGGTGCTTGCCGAGCAGTTCGAGCAGCAGGAGATCACCACGTTCCACGACAAGAAGGGCGACACGCACTACCTGCTCGACCGGAAACTGCCGAGCACCACGATCCCCTTCGTGAAGGGAAACGAGTTCAACTACTCGTCGATCCTCGGCGCGTTCGGCCGCGAAGCGCGCAAGTACACGTGGATCATCTATGTGCTCGCGGTGATCTTCATCATCATCGCGGTGAGCAACGGTGCGAACATCACCGATGGCATCGATGGGCTGGCGGCGGGAACGAGCGCCATCATGGTGCTCACGCTCGGCATCCTCACGTACGTCGGCGGCAACATCGTCTTCTCGCAATACCTGGACGTGATGTACATCCCCGGCATCGGGGAACTCACGGTGTTCATCGGCGCGATGCTCGGCGCGTGCATCGGGTTCCTCTGGTACAACGCCTATCCCGCGCAGGTCTTCATGGGCGATACGGGCAGCCTCGCGCTCGGCGGCATCATCGCCACGCTCGCGATCCTCGTGCGCAAGGAACTGCTGATCCCCGTGCTCTGCGGCGTGTTCCTCGTGGAGAACCTCAGCGTGGTGATGCAGGTATCGTACTTCAAATACACCAAGCGGAAATACGGTGAGGGTCGCAGGATCTTCAAGATGTCGCC
>JANMKC010000157.1:0-2163 GCA_031371785.1 Flavobacteriales bacterium
CGGCACCCTTCATAGTACTGCAACATCTTTCTCACCTCTTCGCGCAGGACACCTTCACCCACTCCGTGTATCACCACAAGCCTTCTCTTGCGCTCGCGGATCGCGGTGTTCAGCATCCGCTCGAAGTAGTTCAGCTGGAAGCTCAACTTCTCCCCATCGCTCAGCCCTGCCTCATTGTCGATCAGTTTCTCCAGGTGCAGGTCGATCTCCATCACGGACGGATCATCGACCCGCTTCGGTGCCTTGCCGCCATTGTTCACTGAAGCGCCTTTGCTTTTGTCGCGCTCGATGCGCTCGGTCATCAGGTCGTTCGCCGCCACGAGTTTCGCATGGTGATCGCTCACACCGTACTGCGTATCGTTCGTGCGCTGGAGCAATGCCCCCATTTCGTATTCCAGTTCGAACCCATCGTAGGTTCGCACAACGGCACGGTCCTTTCCAACGAGCCGCAGCACCACACCACCACCCACCTCGTTGAGGAAGCTCACATGTGTACCCACCACCATGCCTGACATGGCGCAAATTTACAGGGCCATGTCCCACCGCCTCTCTCTTTTCGTTCTCGCCGCGATCATTGGCTGCGCGAGCTATGCACAAAGCTTCATGCCGCCCGAGCCCTTCGGTGGGGATCAAGCGGTGAAATGGTTGATCGAGCAGGAACTGCGCTATCCTGAAGCCGCGCTGGCGGCGGGGATCGAAGGCGACGTGGAAGTGGCTTTCACCATAAGGGCCGATGGCAGCATGAAGGACCTGCATGTCTCCCAGCCCGTGCGGTCCGATATGGACGCAGAAGCCCTGCGCGTGGTGCGGCTCATCCGCTGGCATCCCGCGTCCGTGGGTGGATCGGCGCTGGACACCGAGCGCAAGCTGACAGTGTCGTTCAATGTGAAACGCTATCGCAAGCTCCACAGCAAAGACGCTCCATCGAAGTCGTTCGAGATGTTCCCTGCGGACTCTTCCGCTGCGCTTCTCATCGATCGCGGCACGGACACGTTGGCCACGCCGCTGATCGCAAAAGGCCTGCGCGGATTGCCCGCCTACCTCGGCGAGAACCTACGCTACCCGGAGGATGCCCGACGCCGTGATATGCAGGGCAAGGTCGGCATCGAGTTCGTGGTGGAGACCAGCGGGAGCATCAGCAATCTGCGCGCTACCGAAGCCCTCGGTGCGGGTTGTGATGATGAAGCGATGCGGTTGATCCGTTCCATTTCGTGGCGGCCCGCGTTCAAGAACGGCAAGCGCGTTCGCAGCATCATGAAGATGGACATCCAGTTCAGGCTGAACGCCAACGCACGGCCTTGACGCATCTTCGCACGGCGCCTCGTACTTGGGCGCATCGTGCATGATCAAGCGAGGACCTTGGACCACCCTGAAGGAAGAGGTCCGTTACGAAACGCAGTGGATCGCGGTAAGCCATCACGACATCCTCGATCCCAGCGCAAGACAGGGGATCTATGGCGTGGTCCACTTCAAGAACCTCGCGATCGGGATCATTCCGTTGGATGATGAACTGAACACATGGATCGTAGGACAGTACCGCTATCCGATCCAAGCGTACAGTTGGGAGATCCCCGAAGGCGGCGGCAAGCGCGACATTCCCCCGCTGGAAAGCGCCAAGCGCGAACTGCGTGAAGAAGCAGGCATCGAAGCGCTGCGATGGAACGAGATCCTTCGCATGGACCTGAGCAACAGCGCCAGCGACGAGCACGCGATCATCTTCGTCGCGCAGGGGCTCACCTTCCACCCACCGCAACCAGATCACGACGAGGAACTCGAATTGAAGAAGATCCCGTTCGAGGAACTATATCGCATGGTGATGCGCGGAGAAGTGCTCGACAGCCTGACCGTGGCCGCAGTGATGAAGGTGAAGCTGATGCTGCTGGAAGGCACTCTTCAGAAATAGAGCGCATGGGCCTTCACCGTTCCGTTGCCTTGGAATTCGATCGCCGGTAACGGCACCTTCACGCAGTTGAGCGCGAAGAAGACGGTGCGCAGCAGTTTGCTCTTCGTCGGTATGCGTTCCAGATCGATATCCGGCGCGATGTAGAACTGGCGGAACTGACCGGGATCGCCGTTCGCGTGCAGCATGCCTTCCGCGCCATAGCCTGCGGCAATGTTCAGCCAAGGAGGTAGCGCCTTGCACCCGAACGCACGCGGATTCCC
>JANMKC010000159.1:0-5447 GCA_031371785.1 Flavobacteriales bacterium
CCACGCCATTTTCGACCTGTTCCAGAATGATGCTGTTCGCGTGGTCCGCCATGTCGGAAGTTATCTCCACCCCCCTGTTGATAGGTCCGGGGTGCATGATGGTGATGGACCGGCCGACGCGATCATAGCGTTCCTTGTCCAATCCATAGAGCATGGCATACTCGCGCAGGCTGGGGAAATTCGCGATGCCATCACTCCCCTGCCGCTCCAGCTGGATGCGCAGCATGTTGGCCACGTCGCACCACTTCAGCGCCCTGTCGAAGTCATGTTCCACTTTCACACCGAGGCTATCCACATGTCGTGGCATCAGCGTGGTGGGGCCGCAAAGCATCACCTCCGCGCCGAGCTTCTTCAGGCAGAAGATGTTGCTCAGCGCCACGCGCGAATGCAGGATGTCACCTACGATGAGCACGCGCACGCCCTTCACCTTTCCCAGCTTCTCGCGAATGCTGTAAGCGTCGAGCAACGCTTGTGTCGGATGCTCATGCGTGCCATCGCCGGCGTTCACGATGCGCGCGTCCACATACTTGCTCAGGAACACCGCCGCACCGGGATCGGGGTGGCGCATCACCACCATGTCCACCTTCATCGCGAGGATGTTGTTCACCGTATCGATGAGCGTCTCCCCTTTCTTGGTGCTGCTGCTGCTACTGCTGAAGTTGATGATGTCCGCGCTCAACCGCTTTTCGGCGAGTTCGAAACTGATGCGGGTGCGCGTGCTGTTCTCGAAGAAGAGGTTGGCGATGGTGATGTCGCGCAACGATGGCACTTTCTTGATCGGCCGGGCGAGCACTTCTTTGAAGCCATCCGCGGTGCGGAAGATCAGTTCGATGTCCTCCACCGTGAGGTCCTGGATGCCCAGCAGATGATCCGTGCTCAACTGGTCACTGGCAAGTACGGCGGCAGCGCGTTGGCGATCGCTCATGCGTCCGCCGGAGTTGATCGAGAAGGAGGAAGCACGCGCTCCTTTTCCTCCGCAGGATGAAGCAGGATGCGGTCCTTTCCATCGCTTTCCTTCCACTCCACCACCACGCGCTGGCCATCGATACTGTCCACCCATTTGCCCACATAGTCCGGCTGTATGGGCAATTCGCGGCTGAACCGGCGATCGACAAGCACCATCAACTGCACGGTGCTCGGCCTGCCGAAGGCCAGCAGGGCATCGAGCCCGGCGCGGATGCTGCGGCCGGTGTAGAGCACATCATCAATGAGCACCACGCGGCGATCATCGAGGCTGAAGTCGAGCTGGGTGCTGCCGCTCGGGGCGGTCACCGACCGCTGGCGGAAATCGTCACGGTGGAACGTGATGTCCAACTCGCCATAGGTGATGTCGCTGTTGCCCGAGATCCGTTCGAGTTCCTTGCGCAATCGGCGGGCGAAGAGGACACCGCGTGGCTGAAGACCGATGAGCGCTGTGGCGTCCAGATCATCGTGGTCTTCGATCAATTGATGGCAAAGGCGCTGGAGGGTAAGCCCGAAGGCGGTTCCTTCAACGATGGTGAGCGCCTGCATCGGTGCGCGAAGATAGAAGGGGTGAATGCAGAACCACGGATGGACACAGATGGACACGGATGAACGCGGAGTGCGCGCCGCGATAAGAGCTTAGGGGAGCGCTGAGGCCCCCGCCGGTCGGAGTCTTCTCCGTCTTGCTTACGAACCTTTGCGCCTCCGCGTTTGGAAGGGAATTTGAGAACGGTTTCTCAGGTCCCCTCGTGCTTCTTGTTCATCAACGCGGTCTCCAATGTCCAAGGAACGCGCCGCTGGAAGGCATGCTTGCGAACGGCGCACTCGCTGAGCAGGCAGACGGCGCAGGAAGTTTCCACGCAGGGGTCCATGTGGATGAAGAGTTCCGTTTCTCGCCCCCATTGCACGTTCACGAGGTGCTCGATAGCGGTGATCTCGGCGTGGGCCTCCTCCAGCTTGTAGTACCAAGGCAAGGTGACATGGCTATCGATGTGCAGCACGCTGCCGTACTTGATCATGCGGAAGTTGTGGATGTCGATCCATGCGGTTCGGCGGTTGTTCTCCAGTATCGCGATCACCTCTGCGGCAAGGTCCATGTCCGTTTCATCCATGATCCCGGAAATGGAACGACGGAACACGCCCAAACCTTGGTAAATGATGAAGCAGGCGAAGGCGATGGCGAAGACCTGATCGAGCCAGAGCAGCCCCGTGACCTGGATCACCACGAGGCCGAGTACCATGGCCACGGTGCTCCAAGCGTCGCTCAACAAGTGGGTCCCACCCGCTTCCATGGCGATGGAATGGGATGCTCGTCCCTTGTTGCGCAGCAAGATGCCCATCACCAGATTGGTCCCGCCAGCGAAAGCGGCCAGAACGATGCCGGTCGCGAGGTCGTGCACGTGCTGCTCGTGGAGCAACGCCATCACCGCCCTCCAGATGATCAGCCCGCCCGCGAGCACCACGAGCCCGCCCTCAACCCCCGCGCTGATGAACTCCACTTTGCCATGGCCATAGGGGTGCTCACGGTCGCGTGGTTTGGCGGCGAGCCAGAGACTGTAGAGCGCGAGCGATCCGGCGGTCACGTTCACGATGCTTTCCAGCGCATCGCTCAGGATGGTGTTGCTGTGCGTGAGCCACCAAGCTGTGAATTTGATCGCCATAAGCACCGCTCCCATTACGACCACGATGGCTTGCAGGCGGATGTTGGTGCGGGCTGCGGACATGATCGACCCGCCAAGCGCTTTGCGCGGAGGCGAGGCGGAAAGGTAGCCGCCCATGTCGCTATTCTTGCGCGCCATGCATGCCCTGATCTCCATCGTGTTCATCGTTGGCTATGCATGCATCGCACTGGAGCAGCCGCTCCGTGTACACAAGGCGGCGAGCGCGCTGCTCACCGGCATGCTGATCTGGACGTTGATCGCGTTCGCGAACGCATCGGCCTCTATCACCCCGGACGTGTTGCAACAGTTCAACGAGCACCTTACCGGCATCGCGAGCATCCTCTTCTTCCTGCTCGGTGCCATGATGGTGGTGGAACTGATGGACGCACATGCGGCCTTCTCGGTGATCACCGATCGCATCGCCACCACGCACAAACGCGCCTTGCTCTGGATCATCGGCATCGTCACCTTCTTCCTCAGCGCCGCGCTGGACAACATGACCACGGCCATTGTGATGTGCGCATTGTTGCGCAAGCTCATCGCGGACCGTGAAGACCTGTGGATCTATGCCGGAGCGGTGATCATCGCCGCCAATGCCGGCGGCGCGTGGAGCCCGATCGGCGACGTGACCACGATCATGCTCTGGGTGGATGGGCAGATCACCTCGCTCAACATCATCTTGAAGCTCCTCTTGCCCTCATTGGTATGCCTGGTGCTGCCGCTCTTGTGGATCGGCATGCGCATGAGCGGCAACGTTGTGCGCCCCACCGCCGACAAGTCACGCGACCATGGGCTCACTGCGAACGAACGCATGAGCGTCTTCATCTTGGGTGTGATCACCTTGCTCGGCGTGCCGCTGTTCAAGCAGTTCACACACTTACCGCCCTTCGTGGGTGTGATGCTCGGTCTCGCTATCCTGTGGGTGTATACCAGCTTCATCCATGCGCGCAATGGCATCGAAGAACGCGGGCACTTGCAGGTGACCAGTATCCTGCGGCGCATCGATCATAGCAGCATCCTTTTCTTCCTCGGCATCCTCATCGCCGTGGCAGGGCTGGATACCGCCGGGCATTTGCACCAAGTTGCCCTTGCGCTCGACCTCGCCTTCTCCGGGAACTTCTTCGCCGTGAACACGGTGATCGGCCTGTTGAGCGCGGTGGTGGACAATGTGCCCTTGGTAGCGGCAGCGCAAGGCATGTATCCGCTAACGGCCTATTCCCAGGATCATCCATTTTGGGAACTGCTCGCGTACTGCGCGGGAACGGGAGGAAGCATTCTCGTTATCGGCTCGGCGGCGGGTGTAGCGGCGATGGGCCTGTTGCACATTCCGTTCGGATGGTACGCGCGCCGTATGGCACTACCCGCTGCGCTCGGCTACTTCGGCGGCATCGCCACGTTCTGGTGGTTGTGGCATTGAGGCTTGCGGCCCTATCCTACATTGGCCCTCGTAACCAGTTGTAGTCATGGATGTGCGATTGATCGAAGCGGCCAGTGAGATCGGCGCTGGCAAGCGCGGCGCGAGCATGGGCATGAGCGCCTTGCGAGTGGCCGCATGGAAATTGGGCAGTGAACTTTTCGGTCATGCCGAAGAGAGCATCCTGCGCGACGAGAACGACGTGCTCTACGAGGATGACAAGACGCCGAACGCCCACCACATCGATGGGCTGATCCGCTTTGAATCGGATCTTGCGTACGAGGTGTACAAGTTCCTCCGCAGCAACATCTTTCCGATGGTGATCGGAGGAGACCATTCAATAGCTATCGGCTCGGTGAGCGGAACGAAGATGGCCTTCCCCAACGAGCGATTGGGCGTGGTGTGGATCGATGCGCACGCTGATCTGCATACACCCTTTTCAACACCTAGCGGAAACGTGCATGGGATGCCGTTGGCTTTGCTGATGAACATCGAGAAAAAAGCCGCGGACAATCGCAAGGTTCGGGTCTTCACCCTCGACACATGGGACCGCTTGCGGAAGATCGGCATGAGCGGGGCCAAGCTGAAGCCCCAGGACCTTGTGTTCATCGGCCTGCGCGACTATGAGGAGGCGGAGGCCGCGATCATCAAGGAGCACGGCATCAGGGTGATCACCATGGACGAATTGCGGAAGAAAGGTGCGGCGGCCATCGTGCAGGAGACGCAGGAGTACTTGGGCAAATGCGAGAAGATCCACGTGAGCTTCGATGTGGACAGCCTTGATCCGAGCATCAGCGTGGGCACTGGCACACCCGTACCGAACGGTCTTTCCTTGGAAGAAGCGCGGGGCCTGCTCGCGGGTTTCTGCGCGGATCCGAAGACTGCAACGCTCGATGTGGTGGAGATCAATCCGGCCTTGGACACCAACAACGCCATGGCCGAGGCCGTGCTCACCGTGCTGGAGCCATTGTTCCCGATACTGAGGAGCCGGTAGAAGTGTACCAGTGAAGCAGTGGAACGGTTTACCGGAACGGATCCCACTGAGGTCGTGCCAACGCCATTGCTCACCGGGTCCATCGATTCGATCGGTCCTGATGTGCGGCTTGTTCGCACACGGCTACTCTGCTCCACTGTTTCACTGGTGCATTGGTCCACTTTTCCACTTGCCCATTGGTTCACTGCTTTACTGGTGCATTGGTCCACTTTTCCACAGACCCATTGGTTCACTGCTTCACCGGTGAACTGACCCCACATGCAGATCGCCTCGCGCGTCATCCTCATCCGCCCAACTGGCTTCGGCTACGACCCGGAAACGGCCACAAGCAACGGCTTCCAAAAGCGGAGCGTACACCAGGAGATCCGCCTTCTAGCGGATGAGGAGTTCGATGGTCTCTTGGCTGCGCTGGATC
>JANMKC010000171.1:0-15045 GCA_031371785.1 Flavobacteriales bacterium
ATCATTACCCACGCTTTGTTGTGTGTGACCATGATGTAGTTCACAATTTTTGGATTGCTTGTGAGCCCTTGAACATTGGTCAGCTGGCTAGAGCGTTTGCATGGCATGCAAGAGGTCACCGGTTCGACTCCGGTATTCTCCACGAAGGCGGTTCGCAAGAGCCGCCTTTATTGTTCCATGTCATTCGCGGCCTACATCATCTATAGTTCGAAGCTGGATCGCTATTACACCGGCCACGCAGAAGATCCTGCTGTCCGGTTGGATCGCGACCACAACAGTGGCCGCAACAAAAGCACGAAGGCCGGTATTCCTTGGGAGCATCGCTGGGTTCGCTGGTTCGATACGCGCTCTGAGGCCATGGCTATGGAACGCGGGATCAACGCTCGAAAGGGCCGAGCCTTCATCGAAGCCCTGATCCGTTCAGTTAGATAGGGCGTCCCGCACGCAGTGCGGGAAGGTCACCGGTTCGACTCCGGTATTCTCCACGAAGGCGGTTCGCAAGAGCCGCCTTTTGTGTGCTTCGGGTTGATAATCGGTTCATAAGTCGACCATGTCGGACGTGGTGGGTGATCGCGCTCGGAGAACTTTGCGTTCCGAACGACACGAGAGATATAGCGCGGCATCGTTCCACCACTTTCGACAGCGCACCACGCATGGAAGGAAACGGGGAGAGCCGGGTTTTCGGAACACTCAGGACCTGCTTAGGAACTTCGTCTCAGTAGGGTAAGTAGGGCAGGCTCTCCCCGCCTTTCGCACGGCAGAAACATCAGCCCGATCTCTTTTTGATCAGGGCTTGCGCTTGATCACGCAAGCGATCGTACAGTACCATTTGCGCGCGCACCGCTCGCGGACGGCTCCACTTCGGATCGCGGTAAGGGTTGGTCTGCAGGGGGTCGATCCTGCGGCTTTTGGCGATATCGCTCCATTGCAGTTCGAGATAGTCCCGTATCTCGTCACGCAATGCGCGGTCCACCACGGGGAATGCGATCTCTATGCGGCGGTCCATGTTGCGCTCCATCATGTCCGCTGAGGAGAGGTACACGATCGGTTGCCCGCCATTATGAAAAGCATAGACCCGCGCGTGTTCGAGGAAGCGGTCAACGATGCTGATCACCTCGATGCCCTCGCTCATGCCGGGAATGCCGGGCACCAGGCAACAGATGCCGCGAACGATGAGGCGGATGCTTACTCCAGCCCGGCTGGCATCATAGAGCTTGCGGATCAGCGGGTGGTCTTCAAGGCTGTTCAACTTGAGCACGATGTGGGCCGACTTTCCGGAAAGCGCGTTGGCGATCTCGCGATCGATGGCCCGCTCGATGCCACTGCGAAGGCCGGTGGGAGCGGCAAGAAGCTGCTTTGTCGCCAACGGGCGGCGGTTGTCGCGCAGATGGGCAAAGACCGAAGCCACCTCGCGTGTGATGGGCGAATTTGTGGTGAACAGCCCGAGGTCATCATAGATCAGCGCTGTGCGTTCGTTGAAATTCCCTGTGGCGAGGTACGCATAACGCATGGTGCGCGGCCCTTCGCGCCGCTCGATGAGACAGAGCTTGCAATGCACCTTCAGTCCCTCCTGGCTGTAGATGACCTGGGCACCCGCCTGTTCCAGCGCCTCACCCCAGAACAGGTTGTTGCCTTCATCGAACCGGGCCTGCACCTCAACGAACGCGGTGACCTGCTTTCCGGCGCGCGCCGCTTGGAGGAGCGCTTCGCAGACCAGTGAACCGCGGGCCACGCGATAGAGCGTGATGGCGATGCTCTTCACGCGAGGGTCGTGTGCCGAACGGCGCAACAGGTCCACCACCGTGCGGAAGTCGTGGTAGGGGAAATGGATCAGGCGGTCGCGCTTTCGGATGATGGCGAATGGATCCTGGGCATGGGCGAAGGCAGGATGCGGAAGAGGAGGCAACGGCGGTTCACGCAGCCCGGCACGGCCCTTCACCGGGAGGGCCATCATATCGCTGAAGTTGTGATAGCGTCCACCGGGGATCAGGTCCGGTTTGCGCACTCCGAGCAGTCCGCGCAGCTCGTGCAACAGATCCGCGGGCATCTTGCCGTCGTACAGGAACCGCGAAGGCACCCCGGTGCGGCGCTTGCGCAGGCTGCGGCGCACTTTGTCCACCACGCTTTCGGCGAACTCCTCATCCAGGTACAGTTCGGCATCGCGGGAGAGCTTGATGGCGAAGCAGGAGAGCAGCTTGAAACCGGTGAAGAAGAGCGGTGCGCACAAGCGGATCGCGTCGTCCAGGAAGAGCAGGTCGGTGCGCCCCTTCCGGGAGGGCAGTGTGATGAAACGGCCGAGTTCATCGGAAGGCACGTTCACCAGCACACGCTTGCACTTCTTCGATCCCTTCTGGGACAGTTCGCATACGAGGTAGAGCTTCCGGTCCTCGATGAACGGGGCGTTCGCCTCGCGCAACGATGCGGACAACAGCAATGGCGCGATGCGCTCGGTGAAGTAGTGTTCGATGAACGCGCGCTGCGCGATGCTCAGGCGCGTCTCGTCCAGGAACCTTACGCCATGGCGGGCGAGCGCTGGCAGGAGGCGCTCGCGGTACACTTTGCCGAAACTGCGTTGTTGCTCAAGGGCTTCGGCGTTGATGCGGGCGATACGTTTTTCCGGGGGTACCTCGAGCACGGACCGATCACGCTTGCCGAGCTTGCTGAGGCTGCGCAATTGGGCCACGCGAACGCGGTAGAACTCATCGAGATTGCTGCTGTGGATCGCCAGGAATTTCAGCCGGTCGAGCAGGGGAACCCGTTCGTCCTGCGCCTCCTGGAGCACGCGTGCGTTGAAGGCCAGCCAGCTGAGGTCGCGATCGAAAAAGCGTTCCTCGCCGATGCTGGCCGGTACCCGTTGGCTCTTGGGCAGCCGCCCGCGTTCCAGCAGGCTGCGCAGGTTTATGGCCTTCTGCTGCGCGAACCGACGACGGGCATAAGGCGTGAAGAACCGATGACCTTGGAGATAAGCGAGGTTCTCTTTCGCCCATGATGCGGGGGGAATGGGGGTTCCACGGGCGTGCTGCAGTTCCAGCCGGAGCCGCTCGCTCCTCTCGGCGAAATCGACCTGGCCGGCCTTGGCGCTGTCCGCATCACGCATCACGCGCTGCAGCGCGGTGCGCGGGCGGGCATCCAGGCGCGTAACGCGGATCAATTCGCTCACGCGATCCACCAGTTGAACACCGGCCCCGTGCTCATGCAGGAAAGCGCGCGCGATGGACACGCTCTTCTTCTCATGGCCCGCGTAAGCCGTGGCGTAGCCGGTATCGTGGAAGAGCGCAGCGATCTCGAGCGTTCGCAAAGCACGAGCGTTGAGACCGCAACCACGGCCGATGTCCTGCGTGGAGCGCGCCACCGAAAGCGTGTGCTCCAGATCGTGGAACACCATCCACTTCGGGATGTTGCGCGCGAAATGGCGACGCACATGCAGGCGAGCTTGTTCGACCAGTTCGGGCGAAGCCATGATCGCGCCGAATATAGATGCGGTCTGTTACCTGAACACGCCGGGGGCTGCGGTTATATTCGCCCGAACGCGTATGGATCCCCGCATCGCACATTCGATATTCCAGGCGCTGCGGGGAGACCGGTTCGCGTTCGCGTACAGCGGCGCGTTCCACGACGAGCACACCGCACGATTGATCTCGCTGGGGGAAGAAGCCATCCTGGAAAAGGATGCGCGCGCGAGCACACGTGGGCGGCTCGCCTTCGTCATGGTCGAAGCCTACCAGAACATCCTGCGCCATCGCGCGCCATTGCCACCACAGGTGGAACAGGGCGAGGGTCGCAGCCTGTTCATCCTGCGTTGCCAGGGTGATGGCCAGCAGGTGGTGGCCGTGAACCCCGTGAAAAAAGCCGATGTATTGGGGCTTCGGCAAACGCTGCACCGGCTGCATGGCATGGATCCATCGCAGTTGAAATCGCTTTTCCTTTCAGGCTTGCAGAAGGACAGCAATGGCCCTCGTCGTGGCGCCGGCCTCGGCCTTATCGAAATGACACGCCGTTCCGGAAGCGATCTCGGTTACATGTTGCGTGGTCTTGGCGAGGAGCATGAGCTGTTCATCCTCGCCGTGCGCATGGGAGCGGAACGGCCCTATGCCGGGATCCTGTCGGACGCTGCGGTGCTGCATGGCACGGTCGTGCAGCAGGACATCGTGCTGGTGCATACGGGCGAGCGCACGGTCGGCATCCAGGAAGCGGTATTGCGGATGGTGGAGGAGGATGGCGCAACGCGCACCGAAAGCGCCATCGCGCGCGGTCGTGCATACTTGGCCGGGATGGGCTGCCTACGCGACCTCGCTACGGAACAGGCAGGCGACGACCAGCAAAGCGGTCGCTGGATCTTCGGCCTTTCACGCGATAACGGGCATTTCAGCATGGCCATCGGGCGGCTGGTGGCACGGGACACCGCGCAGCGGATCGCCGAGAGCATAGGACGGGTGAACGGGATGGACCGCTCCGAACTGGAGCGACACTACCGCAACGCACTGCTGAAACGAAGCGCGGAGGGCGACAACGCGGACCTGCTCGAACTTGCCCGTATCAGTGTGGAGCCGCTGGACCATGCGACCTTCCCGGTTGATGACGGGGAGTTGGTGGTGGTGCGCGCGATGATCTGAGGGCGTCCAAGAACGGCAACGAAGAAAGACGGCCTGCGTAACAATGATCCGTGCCGTTGGTGCGTCAAAGCCACAGACCCGCTCGTGATGGATACCGTACTTCTCTTCTGCTCCGATCGCCTGGAACGTTTTGAACGCTGGTTCAACGACCGCTTCGGTTGGTTCTTTACCAATGGGATGAAGGACCGTCGCGCCGGCCGTACGGACTCCTTCAAAGCCTGATGCAAACGTTCTTCGCTTCGGTGAAGAACCGCAATGCCTCCGTACCGCCTTCGCGCCCCACGCCGCTTTGTTTCATGCCGCCGAAAGGCGTGCGCAGGTCACGCACCATCCAGCAGTTCACCCACACGATGCCGCTGTTCAGCGCGCGAGCAACGCGATGGGTGCGTTGTGCATCGCGGGTCCACACCACGCTCGCAAGACCGTAAGGCGTCGCGTTCGCGAGCGTGAGCGCTTCCTCCTCCGTGTCGAAGGGTTGCAGCGATACCACTGGCCCGAAGATCTCTTCCTGGTTGGTGCGGCACTGCGGTCCGAGCCCCTCGATCACCGTGGGCGCGATGTACCAGCCGTTCTTCAACGGGCCATCGAGCACGATGCGATCCCCGCCGCACAGCACATGCCCGCCTTCCTCCTTCGCGAGGTCGATGTACGAAAGCACCTTGCGCATGTGCGCCTCGCTCACCACCGCGCCCATTTCCGTCCGCTCGTCCGCGGGATCGCCGATGCGCAACGCCTTCGCGCGTTCCACGAAGGCATTGCGGAAACGATCGTAGATCGAGCGCTCGATGAGGATGCGTGATCCGCACAAGCAGATCTGGCCTTGGTTGCGGAAGGAGGAGCGCAGCGTGACGCGCAGCATACGATCGAAGTCGCAATCGGCGAACACCAGTACCGGGTTCTTGCCGCCGAGTTCGAGACTCAGCTTCTTGAACATCGGTGCGGCGACACGTGCGATCTCCACGCCGGTCCTCGTGCCGCCCGTGAACGAAATAGCCGGTATGCGCGGATGCACGGTGATCGCTGCGCCAACTTTCGGTCCGAGGCCTTGTACGATGTTGAGCACGCCCGGCGGAAAGTCCGCTTCGATCGCGCTCTGGGCGAGCATGTGCGTAGTGAGCGGAGTGATCTCCGAAGGTTTGGATACCACGGTGCAACCGGCGGCGAGCGCTGGTGCGATCTTCCATGTGAACAAGTAGAGCGGCAGGTTCCATGGGCTGATGCACCCCACGACCCCGATGGGTTGGCGATCGGTATAATTGATCGCTGTATCGTCCATCATGTGCGCTTCGCTGCCCCAATGCAGGATCGCCGTGGCGAAGAAGCGGAGATTGGCGACCGCGCGCGGGATGTCCACTTCACGGGCCAGCGCGACCGGTTTCCCGTTATCGCGGCTCTCGGCTTTGGCGAACAGTTCCAGATCGCGTTCGATCAACGCGGCCAATCGGAGCATTGCGTTGCTGCGGCCTTCGCGGCCCAGTGCGATCCATCCGGGGAGTGCGCGCTCCGCCGCTTCCACCGCGCGCTCCACATCGCTCGCGTCGCTGTCGGATATGTGCATGAACACTTGCCCGGTCGCTGGTTCGTGGCTGTCCAACCATGATCCGCTCGCCGCAGGTACCAGTTCGCCATTGATGTAGTTGAGCACCTTTTCCATCGGAACGAATGTAGCAGGCCACACCGCGTGTCCAATTCAGCGTTCAGCGATCCATGTTCGGCCTTTCATCCTGTTCGATCACAAAGTCAAAGGGCCCACCCTTCGGCAGACCCTTCAACCCCTTGTTGCGCTGGAACATTCCCCGGCACCACCCATTGGCGGGCCACCGGGGGGACGAACCTATCGCGGTTCCAGCCGGGTGGATGCGGTGAGCGCCGCGTTCGGACGGCACAGGAGGATCTTCGCACGGCTTCCGTTCCTCAGCGCGGGCTTCGCTGCGGGTTTCGCGTTAGCGGGTTTGTAGTAGTTGAGTTGGAGCACATCGGCATCAGCGCGGAGCGCGGGCATAGCGTGATGGATGATCGTACTGTGCGTGCCTGTGGAGCAGGTGGCGGACATGGTTTCCACGGTGGGACGTGCATGTGCGGCGCTGGCGATCAACAGGTGCATCGCGAAGGCGATCAGGAGATGTTTGCGGTCCATGAGCGAGCGGTTCGGTGTTGCTGGGACGAACGTACCGGCCCCTTGCGCGGTGCGCTGTTAACCCGCGCCAATGCTGGTTAAAGAACGTTAAGTGTCCTTTTGCGCGGAAGGTCGGAGATAGTATTGGCAACAGTGGACAAGCGATCGGTCACAGTGCTTACGGCAGCGATCACACTCGCCTTGGCCGGGCTCGTGTTCATCCAGTGGCGATGGATCAGCGGCACGATAGCCTTGAAGGACGAGCAGTTCGGGGAGAGCGTGGACAATGCGCTCATCGCGGTGAGCGACCGGCTGGAGCGATTCGAAGCGGTGCAAGGATTGCGCGGTCATGCCACGGGCAGGCGCATGATCGAACGGCTCGACTCGCTCGGTCGTGCGCGTGATCAAGCGGACAACGACATTGATGATGCGGATGGGGAGGATGTGCCACCACCACCGCCATCGGACACGGCCGCGTTGGAATGGCGGGTGCATCGCTCCGATCGCGATTCATTGATCAACGACGTGGTGCGCGGCCTGTTGAGCGCGGAACTGTTCGGCGACATCAGCGAGCGGATCGATCCGCAATTGCTGGACTCACTGATCGGTGATGAACTGCGCAGGCACGGCATCAATGCGCGGTATGAGCAGGGTGTGTTCGGCGGCGAAGGCCCGCCCCTGCTGTTGGGGTTCGCGGCCAAAGCGGACACGGCCGCATTGCGTGCCAGCCCGCACCGCACCCGGTTGTTCCGCAATGACTTCGTTGGTGATCACTACTGGCTGCACCTGTACCTGCCGGACGAGCAGCGCTACGTGCTGCGCAGCATGTGGCCGATGCTCAGCGCATCGGCCTTGTTCCTGTTCCTCATCGCCGCCGCCTTCGTTTACACCCTGCGCACCATCTGGAAACAGAAGCGCCTCGGTGACATCAAGAACGACCTGGTGAACAACCTGACGCACGAACTGAAGACGCCCATCAGCACCATCGCCTTGGCCTGCGAAGCGCTGAACGATCCGAGCATACCGAAGAGCCCGGAGCAACTGAAGATCTTCACCACCATGATCCGCGACGAGAACAAGCGATTGGGCATGCTGGTGGAAAGTGTGCTGCAGAGCGCGGTGGTGGACAGCGGGCGAATGCACCTGCGCGTAGTGGATGTCGATCTGCACGCCGTGCTGGTGGACGTGGTGCGCAACAGTTCCATCTCCGCGCAGAACAAAGGTGGCCGTGTGGAACTGACCACCACCGCTGAACTGGCGCATGTGCGTGGCGATCGGATCCACCTGGCCAACGTGTTCTACAACCTGATCGACAACGCGGTGAAGTACTGCGAGCGCGAACCCGTTGTGCAGCTCTCCACGCGCAGTGATGCGCAAGGGATCACGGTAAGCGTGCAGGACAACGGCATCGGGATACCGCGCTCCGAACAGAAGAAGATATTCGACCGGCTCTACCGCGTGCCCACCGGCGACCGCCACAACGTGAAAGGCTTCGGCCTCGGCCTCAGCTACGTGAAGGCCGTGATCGAGCGGCATGGCGGCGCGATCCGGGTGGAAAGCGGGCCGGGATCAGGAAGCACCTTCCACATCACCATTCCTTTCGAACATGGAAACCGCGATCAAGCTGCTGCTCTGTGAGGACGACCACAACCTGGGCAACCTGCTGGCGCAATACCTGCTGGCCAGGGGCTATGCGGTGGACCACCGCAAGGATGGCAAGCAGGGCTGGGAAGCCTACACCAAAGGTTCCTATGACCTGCTGATCCTGGACGTGATGATGCCGTTCAAGGATGGCTTCACCCTTGCGCGGGATATCCGGCAGCGCGACGAACAAACACCGATCATCTTCCTTACCGCCAAGAGCATGAAGCAGGATACCATCATCGGTTTCCAGGCAGGGGCCGATGACTACATGACCAAGCCCTTCAGCATGGAGGAGCTCATCCTGCGCATCAATGCGGTGGTGAAACGATCGCATGGCCTGGCACCGAAAGAAGAACCGCCCACCCGGTACGCGCTCGGCCAATTCACCTTCGATGTGCGCAAGCAGACCCTTTCCCACGGCAATGGCACCACCGGTTCACTGAGCGGTGATGATGACGGAACGCGCAAGCTCACCACCAAAGAGACCGAACTGCTGCGCATGTTGTGCATGCACCGCAACGGATTGCTGTCGCGCGCCGATGCGCTGAAGGAAGTGTGGGGAGACGACAATTACTTCAACGGCCGCAGCATGGACGTGTACATCGCCAAACTGCGCAAGTACCTGCATGCCGATCCGCGCGTGGAGATCCTCAACGTGCATGGCAAGGGGTTCCGGCTGATCACGAAGGAGGAGGAGTAGGGCGGATCGAGCTTCCCTGCGCATCCGCCGGTGCCTTGACTTGTGGGATGGTCGGTACCGGTAATCTTCCATCTTTGCCGTCCAACTCTTGGAAAAACAACTCCACACACATGAAGAACAGTTACGCAACGTTGCTCACCGGCATGGCCTTGATGATGGCAGGCGGGTTGAGCGCGCAGAGCAAGTCGGACATGAACGCGCGCCCGGCGCTCTGTAGCAATTCGCACCTTGTAGCACATGGGCTTCTGGACGCCAGGGGCACAGGTCCTGTGAACGACCTATGCTCTTCGGTGACACCACAAGCATTAAGCGTCGGTGGCTCGGTGAGTTTCTCCGGCAACAATACCGGGGCTACCATCACCAATGATTTCGAGGTTGGTTCCGTATTGGAAGGTTTGGGATTTGCCACCGTTTGGCATGCTGTCACAACCACAGCTTGCACCAATATCACGGTCGCGTATTGTGGATCAGCGGCCGGGTTCAAGTTGAACTACTGGCAGATCATAACAACGGCATGTCCTACCGGTGATGCAAGCTATATCCTCCTGTCATCAAAGGACACGACTTCCTGCACGGATAACCAAGCCACCATCACCTACAATGCTTTGGCACCAGGCACTTACTATATACCAGTCCTGACCGATGAGGCGAACGGTGTGGTGGGGGATTACACGATAAACGTATCAGCGCAAGCTGGCGCATGCCCCCCGCTCAACAATGAATGCGCAGGTGCTATCCCCGTAGCGGCGAGCACGTGGTGCAACCCAACTACCTATACCACTTTTGGTGCGACTCAAACCATGGCAGCCATCACTTGCGCTGGATTCACTGGCACTGCCAATGATGATGTGTGGTTCTCCTTCGTGGCCACCCAAACGGACATGACCATCGGTGGGCAAGGGACTGATGATGGGGATGGCGACGTGAACACCGGCTTCGATGTTGTAATGGAGCTGTTCTCGGGTGCATGCGGTTCGCTCGTTTCCCAAGATTGCGCTGATTCGACCCTTAGCGGAGAGCTGGAACAGATCCGTGCTACAGGTCTTGCGGTCGGCCAGACGTACTACGTGCGTGTGTACGATTGGTACAGTGGTTACCAGCCCATCCCAACGTTTGGCATTTGCTTAGTGGAAGGCGGCGGCATCGGCATCGGTGTGCAAGAGCATGATACGAAGCAGGCGGAGTGGAGCATCTTCCCGAACCCTGGCACGGGCACGTTCAACCTGCAATACGCGGGTGCGAACGCATTGGGCACCATCGAGGTGTTCGATCCTACTGGCCGCGTGGTCTATAGTGAGAAAGCCCAATTGGCCAAGGGCACCAGCCACGCAATGGACCTGAGCGTTCTGAGCGCTGGCAACTACAGCGTGCGCCTCACCGTGGGCGGTGTTCGCACCGAGCAGCGCTTGATGGTGAAGTAGACCTCATCACTTCCCCGCAAGGGAAGGGGAAGAATTGTGTTTTGAAGGGCGCGCCGCGAGGCGCGCCCTTCGCGTTTGGTCGTGAGCGCCTACAAACTCTTCGTGCGCCCGCCGTCCACCGGCAGGTTGATGCCATTGATGTACCCGGCGCTGGGTCCGGCGAGAAAGCAGATGGCCGCAGCGATCTCCTCCGGTGCGGCAAAGCGCCGCAAGGGGATCTCGCGCATCATTTCGGCGGCGGCTTCTTCCTCGGTGATCCCGCCCTTCGCGCTCGTATTGCGGATGATCGCGGCGAGGCGTTCGGTGCTCGTGGCACCGGGCAGCACATTGTTCACTGTGATGTTGAACGGCCCCAGTTCATTCGCGAGCGTTTTCCCCCATTGCGCCACAGCGCCGCGCACGGTGTTGCTCACACCGAGGTTGTGCAGCGGTTGTTTCACGCTGGTGCTGATCACGTTGATGATGCGACCGTGCTTCGCCTCTTTCATGCCGGGCACCACGGCACGCACGAGCGTTTGGAACGCGAGCAAGTGCAGGCGGAACGCGTTGGCGAATTGTTCAGCCTCCGCTTCATGCGCGAGGCCCGGTGGTGGCCCGCCGGTATTGTTCACGAGGATGTGGACCGGTCCGTGCGCGGCGAGATGCGCATGCACTGCTTGCTGAAGTGCTACGGTGTCGGCCATGTCCACCGCGATCGATGAATGTGCTTGCCCGCTCGTGCGGTCCAGTTCGCGCACGGTGGTAGCGAGCTTCGCCGCATCGCGCGCGAGAAGTGTCACTGTGGCACCGAGCCGTGAGAGTTCGAGGGCAGTGGCTTTCCCGATGCCTTGTGTGCTGCCGCATACCAGTGCGTGCGATCCGATCAGCGCGATGTCCATGCGGTCAAAAGTAGAAGGCTGCGTATCTCCGCGTTGTACACCACCTTTGCCGATGATGAAGTACACCGGACACACAGCACGCCCGATCGCGGTGATCACCGCGATCGTGATCTCGATCTCCGGCTTGATCGCACAAAAGGCCGGGGGAGCGTTCCACCCCCCGATCATTGCGACGTCGTCAGCAGGACATTCGCATGTGATCGCTCTGGGAGCGCGCGGCGGTCCGCCACCGAACGACTCGTGCGTACATGCGGTGATCACGCCCTTGCCTGCGGATGGAAGCATGACGGTGACCGGCGACAACACAGGTGCTACGGACACGGAGAACTTCGGCAATCCGAACTGTTGGGAAGCCTTCAGCATCGACACCTGCTCCACGGTGACAGTGAGCTATTGCGGCACGGCTCCTATGTTCGGCCTCGTGTATTCCATCCTGCTCATCGGTTGTCCCGGTGACGTGAGCGTGCAGAACAGCGATACTTCACTTTGTTCGGATGGCAACTTGGGGATCATCTATGCGAATCTCTCGGCGGGCACGTATTATGTGCCGATACTGCTGTGGCCGGGCGAGAGCGAGGGGCCGTACACGATCACCTTCACGAGCAACTCCTGCGACCTGCCACCGGCGAACGACCGTTGCATCGACGCGATCACCGTTCCGGTGGTACAGGATTGTTCGTCCGGTGGTGCGGTGGCGGGAAACAACAGTGCGGCGGTGCAGAACGGCGCGGGTCCTGAGTGCGCGGAAACCACCACGCAGTTCCAGGATGTCTGGTACGAGTTCAACAGTGGTACGAACGACGAGGTGGAGATCACCATTGCTCCCGGCACCATGGGCGATATAGGCGTGGAAGTACTGGATTCCTGCGGCGGGAACTCCGTGCTGTGCGGCATCGGTGGAACATCCTACACACTGGCCGTAGCGCAAGCCACCCTCTACAAGGTGCGTGTGTTCAGCAACAACGACTTCGGTTATGGTGGCACGTTCACCATCTGCGTGAGCGGCTTGGTGCCGGAGGTCTCCTGCAGTGGCGACACGCTCCGCCTGGCGGATGGTGACAGCACGATCACGGTGTGCGACGGCAGTGGAACCATAGTGGACTTTACGATCCCAACGGCCAACACGCAGACCTATGTCCTGGTGATCACCGATGAAGCCGATACTATCGTTGGGCTTTACAGCGGGACCAGCATCGATATGGGGCCATACCCTCCCGGCACCTATCACGCATGGGGTGTGTCCCACAACGGGGACCTGCTGCATGCGGACAACGGTGAGCCGGTGAGCGGCATCGCCTCATCCGCGGATTGCGCGGACGTGAGCGCGAACTTCGTTACCGTGAACGTGGAGATCTGTGAAGGCATCGCCGATCCTGCGCCACTGGCATGGAGCGTGATCACCGATCCTCTGGGCCACGCGCTGTTCATCGCTTGGGATGATGCGCCCACGCGCATGGAGGTGGACGTGTACGATGTTCGCGGGCAACTCGTGGGAGAGGAGCAACGCATGGTGGCACGAGGTGAACGGGTAGCGATCACCGGAGGGCGAACGTGGAGTTCCGGGCTATACAGTGTATGCGTTCGAACAAGTGGCCAGTGCGTGACAAAGCGAGCGGTGGTTCTGTGATGCACCCCTGC
This sequence comes from Flavobacteriales bacterium, assembly GCA_031371785.1. GTDB lineage: Bacteria > Bacteroidota > Bacteroidia > Flavobacteriales_F > PHOS-HE28 > PHOS-HE28. Next base: position 13,011 of record JANMKC010000171.1, read on the forward strand.
GGGAGGCACGACCCGCAGACCGAAGTGGCAACATCGGTTCGTTGAGAACTAACGGGGAAAAGCAGCGATGGGTTGGTGGTAGCGTGGCAATTTTGGCATTCAATGAAAGATCGAAAACCCATGACCTCTTTCCAATCGACACGTAAAGCGCACGCTGTGCTGGTGGCCTGCATCCTGTTCTCTGCTCCATCGGCCTTCGCCGGCAACGACCATTGCGATCAAGTGACACCGCAGGCCTTGGTCACAGGATCAACGCTGAACCTGACGGGCAGCAATAGCGGAGCCACCTCCACCGGGGATGTGGTCGCTGGAACGATCCTGGATGATGGGCAACCCAAGTTCTGGGAGGCCTTTACCACAACCACTTGTACCAATGTGGTCCTCAGTTTTTGCGGAACCTCCCCTGTGTTCGGCGCATACACTTATTTGGCGACCACCTGTCCGGCGAACAACACGGTGGTAAGCACCGCCTTGGCGGACAATACCACATGCGCGGACGGCAACTGGACGGTGCCCTTCAATGAACTGCCAGCGGGCACGTACTACATACCGATCTATTCCGGACCAGGGTCTGTGGGCACGTACCAGCTCGCGGTGAGCGCCTCTGCCTGCGCGAGTGATTTGTTGCATGACCATTGCGACCAGTCGGTGCCGCAGGCATTGGCCGTTGGGTCATCGGTCACCTTCATCGGCAACAACACGGGAGCCACAACGGCCGGGGATGCGGTGCCGGGAAGCTCGCTGGACAATGGTGGGCCGATCGTATGGGAGGCATTCACCACAACGACCTGTTCAAACATTGCGGTGAGCTACTGTGGCACAACACCCTCCTTCATTTCCTTCTATACGCAATTGGCCACCACCTGCCCGGCGAACGACCCGCTGGTGGCCAGCACGTCCGTGGATCAGACCATATGCGGTAACGGGAATTGGATCATGACCTTCAATGATCTGCCCGCTGGCACGTACTACATACCCGTTTACTCCGGGCCGGGCGATGTGGGTCCTTACCAGATCGTGGTAAGCGCCTCTGCCTGCGCGATCGACTTGTTGCATGACCATTGCGACCAGTCGGTGCCGCAGGCATTGGCCGTTGGGTCATCGGTCACCTTCATCGGCAACAACACGGGAGCTACGACGAACGGCGATGCGGTAGCGGGAACCACCTTTGACAATGGCCAGCCCATCGTGTGGGAATCCTTCACGATCAGCACATGCGCCAACGTTACGGTAAGCTACTGCGGAACGTCCCCCTCCTTCATTTCATTCTATACGACCCTGGTCACCACATGCCCGGCGAGCGACGCGCTGGTGCCCAACACGTCCGTCGATCAGACCACGTGCGCGAACGGTGATTGGGTCGTGCATTTCGATTTCCTGACAGGAGGCACGTACTACATCCCGATCTATTCCGGTCCCGGTGCCGTTGGACCATATCAAGTGGTGGTGAGCGCCGTATCGTGCGGTCCGGGGAACAATGATTTCTGCGATCAGGCAGTGCCTCAAGCACTGGCCGTGGGAGCCTCCCTATCCTTCTCTGGAGACAACACCAACGCGACTTCCTTGGGCGACTTCGTACCGACCACCGCCTTCTTCGGGGCGCCGGTGATGTGGCACGCCTTCACCACCACGGAATGCGCCGATGTTCGTGTTTCCTTCTGTGGCCAGGTGCCGGCATGGGGCACGGTGTTCGGCTTCCTCAGCACCGATTGCTCGTCCGACTCGATCGTCTACTTCACGACGTTCGATACGGATTCGTGCGGTGATGGCAATTATACCTACTACTACCATGCGTTGGCGGCTGGCACGTACCTGGTACCCGTGGTGCTGAACGCAGGCACCGGTTCCGTTGGCCCCTACAGTGTTGATGTGTCCGCTATGCTGTGCACCGTAGGATTGAACGAATGGACCGAAGGAGCATTCGCCCTCTTCCCCAACCCGACGGACGGTGCGCTCTACATGCGCAGCGATGGTGCGTTGGGAGGCTGTGTGATCGAGGTGCTCGACATGACGGGCAGGGCGGTGATCACGCGGC
>JANMKC010000186.1:0-12415 GCA_031371785.1 Flavobacteriales bacterium
TGGCACCATCGGCGAATCCGAACAAGCGCGATGCGATGTCCTCGGTGCTGCGCAGGTCCCATGTATCACCGGCGTTCATCGTGTGGATCACCTCTTGATCCGTAGTAAGCACCCAACCCTCGGTGCCTGATGCGAAACGAACGGAGATCGGCGCGCCGAAAGGCTCCGTGGAAAGATCCGTCCAACTGGATCCACCATTCACTGTGCGCATCAACAGACCATCGCCCAGACCGAAGCCATGTTGCGCGTCCAGGAATTGCAGGGTGCGGATCGAGTGGTCCGCCGCCACGCTGATATCGTTCCATGTCACAGCGCCATCATCCGTGCGCCACAGCAGCCCCAGGCCGCCACAGATATAGCCTGTGCTCGTGTTCACGAAAGCCATGTCCGACATCGTCACACATGCTGGTGCCATGTTCTGGCATTGCCAATCCACCAACTGGCCGAAGCCTGCCGATGTGAATGCGCAGAAGGCAAGTGAGGGGATGGATCGGTTCATGACGATGGGATTGGTTGCTGACCGCTTGTATGACGTGGTGCTTGACTTGCGGTTGCCGTGGGTTGAAGATAGGATGCTGGTCTCCGGTTCATCTGTATCATCATCCGGGATCCGATCAGCTCTTTGGATTTCCCGATCGCATTGACGTTCTTGTTGCGAACCTCACCGCACCACCCACATGGAACGTTCCTACTTCATACACATCGACAACCAGCAGCTCGGTCCGCTCACGCTGGCGCAAGTGCGCGAGAAACCGATCACGCGCGCCACGTTGGTGTGGTATGAAGGTCTCACCGCGTGGGTGGGAGCGGAGAACATCGACGAGCTGAAGGACCTCTTCACAACCCAGGCCGCGCCGCCGAACTGGACCCCGTCGCCTAGCGCGCCGCCACCTGCGACAGGAGCGAAGATCGATCCTGCCACACCACCACCCGAATGGACATCGAACAGCGTGCTCGCCGATGAGATCGATCAGCACCACAAGCGGCTGATCGCTTATTTCATCGCCATTGTCGCGTTCATCATTGTGGCGATCATCATCGGTGTGATCATGGCTGTGGGCCATAGCGACGAGACCGCTGCCATCGTGGCGGTATTCGTCGGTGTGGTGGTGTTACTCATCCTGATGGTCCTGCAGATCGTACACTTCTGCAAGTTCCACTACCGCTGCTGGGCCGTGGCCGTGGCACGCACCGGTTTCAATGAGCATACGCCCGGCATGGCGGTGGGCCTCCTGTTCGTTCCGTTGTTCAACATCTACTGGGGATTCCGTTCCTACCACCAGCTCTCGGTGCTGCTCGGTCAGGCGGTGGCGCAACCCGGCTATGAGCGCACGCAGGCCCCGAACGCGGGCACTGCCCAGGCCTACTGCATCCTCAACGTGTGCGCCATCATTCCCTATCTCGGCGCGCTGGCGGGCATCGTGGCACTGGTCCTCTGGTTCATCATGCTCGGCGAGAACCGCCGCGCATGCACTTTCCTGCTGCGAAGCACTGGTGCGTGATGCGGCGCCATCCCGCCGTCGTGCCCCGGTGGGCGCGTTCCATCGATCGCATTCGGGCCTTGGTTGGTGTTGGCTACCGCGCTCGTTCTATCCTTCTACCTTCTGCGCCCTTTCAACCACCTTGCATGAAACACTTCTCCACCTTCCTCTTCGTTCTTAGTGCGAATACCGCGGTGCATGCGCAGAGCGAATGCGCCGATGGTCGCTACACCGACTATCTGCGTTTCGATTCGGTGATCGTTACCAGCGCCGTGCCTTTCGGTGCGAACACGCCCGTGGCCGGAGGTGGCTCGCAGATCCTGTACATGGACGTGTACCAACCGTATGGCGATGTGCTTCCCGAGCGCCCCGCCGTGGTAGTCACCTACGGTGGATCCTTCATCGCGGGCACCCGCGCGGATGTGGCCGAAGCCTGCCGCATTTTCGCCCATCTGGGTTATGTGGTGGTGGCGCCCGATTATCGCGTGGGCCTTTTCTTCCCGAACGCGCACACCACCGAACTCGCCGTGATCCGCTGCATGCACGACATGCGCGCGTGCGTGCGCTATTTGCGCAAGACCATTGAAGTGGAGGGCAACCCCTACCACATCGATACGGACCGCATCATCGTGGGCGGTGTGAGCGCGGGTGGTATCGGCGCGGTACATCTCACTTACCTGGACCAGGTGTCCGAGATCCCCGCCGCACTCTATGGCGATACCGCTTCCATCGGTGGGCTCGAAGGCAACAGCGGTTCGCCAGGGTATTCCAGCGATGTGATCGGTTGTTTCAGCATGAGCGGTGCCATCGGTGATACGTCCTGGATACAACCCGGCGACCAACCCTTGTGCAGCTTGCACGAGGTGGGCGACCCCACCGTTCCCTACGGCACACAAGAGGTGAGCGTGATCGGCGTTCCCACGGGTCTCATCGCTTCGGGCAGTGCCGACATCCACAAACGCCTCGACCACGTCGGCGTTCCGAACTGCTTCCTCAGTTATCCCGGCAACCAGCACGTGGGCTACCTCAACTATGATCCGGTGAACTCCATGGACTTCGTTGTGCAGTTCCTGGCGAACGTGGTGTGCGGCGACGATGCGAATTGCGGAACACTTTACGCAGGCATCGAGGAGAACACATCGGCCGATGCGCTTTCCGCATTCCCGAACCCCACCGATGGCGCGCTGTTCGTGAAGCTCTCCGAGCGCAGCGTGGTCACCGTGCTGGACGCCGAGGGGCGCGCGTTGATGCAACAGCGCGCCGATGTGGGCTTGTTGAAGATGGACCTCAGCGCGTTGCCACAGGGACTTTATCTCGTGCGTTGTGTTGGCGAGCAGGTGCGCATGGCGCGGGTGGTGAAGAATTGAGTTGTGCTGCGTTTCTCACTTGGTCCGTCCCGGAAAACCAACGAAGCACGGGCCGGTACGTGGAAGGTTTGTCCGGGATCTCCGCAGAGCACTAGTTCTCGACTATGGTCAACCGAGGTCCCGGATAGCGCCCCACGCGCAAAGCCCCATCCGGTGCGCTTCTGGGACGATCATTGAAGGTCTTGTTCCTCGTACCAACCAACGCTCAGATCTTTCCATTCCGGGTTCGAAGTATTGATCAGGTTCTCCTTCCATTCCCGTCTCCAACGCTTCATGCGGTACTCCTGATCAAGCGCTGCGCTTTGGTCCTGTTGCTCTTCGTACCATACCAATTTGAAACATTTGTATTTGAGAGTGAACGCCCGCTCGAAGAGACCTTTCTTGTGGGCGAGCGTACGTTCGACGATGTCGATTGTTGAACCGATATAAAGCACCGTGTGCCGCTTATTGGTCATCATGTACACATAGCTCATCCAACAAACCTATCCGTCCCGGAAAACCGACTGAGCAGGAGACGGTGGGTGGGAGGTTTCCCCGGCTCGGAGGCCGGGGCGGGACCTCAGCGGAGCATTGGTTTGTGACTATGGTCAACCTATGTCCCGGACAGCGCCCCACGCGCAATGCCCCTTCCTGTGCGCTTCCGGGACGGCTCACGTATTTTACCAAGACCCGTCCCGGAAAACCGACTGAGCATGGGCCGGTGCGTGGGAGGTTTGTCCGGGACCTCAGCGGAGCAAGAGTACAAGACCGTCGTCAACCGAGGTCCCGGACAGCGCCCCACGCCTCGCCTTCGCGCAGACGCTTCGGCGGGCAAAGCGCAAAGCCCCATCCGGTGCGCTTCCGGGACGGTGCGTCGGAAACGAAGAGAGCGGCACTCGCGCGCCGCTCTCCCTTTGTTCCATCATCGCGTCACACGATGCGCGTGATCACTTGTCATCGTCCCCGAAGTTCACCCCGATGGTGAGCCCGTAGGTGATGTACTTGCTATTGATGTCCCTCACGCTCTGCGCATCGCTGAAGGCGCGGTTCAACCCGAAGCTCGCCATAGGGCTCAACGTGAACATGCCCATATCGAAGCCAAGGCCCGCTTCCAGGTTCAACGAACCAGCGCTGAAGTCGCCCCTGTCCCAGGCCATGTTCGCGCTGTTCGTGCCGTCCACGCTCATCAGCACATCGTAACTGGGGCCGGCGACGAAGCGCAGGTCGAACTGGTAGGTATCGATGATCCGGTAACCCACTAATGCACGCAACTTCAGGTTGGTGGTGATGAGTTTGCTCTCGTTCACGATCATGTCGCCACCATTGTAGCTGCTGATCGTGCGGTTGCGGCTCAGGAACGCTCCGGGTTGGAAGAAGAGCTTGTCACCGATGCGCACATCGCTGCCGAGCGTATAGCCCACGGCGGCTTTGAAGTCCTGCCCCGGAGCAGGGTCGGTGAGGTTCTGGAAGGTGAGGCCCATCTGCGGGTTCACTTGGAATTGAGCGCTGGCGGTGGCTACCGTGGTGGCCGCGGCCAGTATGCTGAACAGTTTTTTCATGGTGTCCGGTTTTGTCCGGGCGGTGCGATGTTGGCAACGCATGTGCCAGAGTGGGCTTTGCGGGGGTGATGAGGGTAGACCTTGAGGCGGGAATGCATCCTACCGCACCTTCAGCATGTTCTTCACTTGCTGCCGCCCTTCGTTCTGCAAGCGGCAGTAGTAAATACCTGCCGACATGTTGCCCATATCGCAACCAACGGTATGCGTTCCGGCGGCCATCTCCTCGTTCGCGAGCACCTGCAACATCCGTCCTTCCTCGTTGAACACTTGCAGGATGACACGGCCGCCGTTGCTGTCGAACTTCACGGTGGTGCTTTCCACGAAGGGGTTCGGGTACACGTCGAGCAGCGATCGCCCTGCGCCCTGGTTCACCTCATGAACGCTGGTGCTGATGCATCCGCCCGGATCCACCAAGGCGAGCGGCTGGTAGGAGTCCAGCAGGATGAGGTCCATCTCGCTCTGCGGCACACAGAACCAATCTTTCAGCACGCTCGCATACACACTGCGGAAATCGTACTGCATCGGCAGGTTGGTGCTGAAGGTGGTGTTCGGGTCGATCTGCGGGTTGGCTCCGAGAAGGCCGGGGATCACCTTGGTGCCGAACAGGAACATCGGCTCCGCCGAGCCGTGGTCCGTGCCACCGGATCCGTTGCTCATGATGCGACGGCCGAACTCGGAGAAGGTCATGCCGAGCACTCGGTCTTCCAGGTTGAGCAGGTGCAGGTCGTCCTGGAACGCGCGGATGGCATCGCTCAGACCTTGTAGCAGGTTGGCATGGGCGCCGATGGTATGATCCACGCTGTCGGTCTGTTGCGAGTGCGTGTCGAAGCCGTTCAAGCTCACCCAGTAGACCCGCGTCTTCAAGCCGCCGCAGATCAATTGCGCCACGATCTTCAACGCCTGCGCGAGCTTGGCGCCGGGCGCGCTGCCGGTCGGATAAAGCGTGCTCTGGTTGCAGCCTTGTATGGCGGCGGCATTGATCACGTTACCGTACAGATCGGTCTGTCGCTGCACGGTGCGCACGAGGTCGAGCTTCGCGCCATGGCAGTCCGCTGTCACCGGATCGATGTAGATGTTGCCCGTGAGGTTGAGCGGATCGCTGGTGTTGTTGATCGCCACGCCCATGCCCACACCCATGTTCTGCAATCCCACGCTGATCGGCCCGCCCACGCGGATCGCCAAGGGATCGGGCATGTCGGCATTGGGGAAACCCACCGGGTAGTTCGGGAATTCATTGTTGAGGTAGCGCGCCACCCAGCCTGATTCGATCGTTTGGCCGGAACCGGAACCGGTCTCCCAGATGTCCGTCGCGTGGAAGTGCGAGTAGCTGGGATCGGGATAGCTCACGCTCTGCGCGATCGACAGCTTGCCATCATTCCAGAGATCCTGCAGACCTGTAAGGGAGGGATGCAATCCGGTGAGGCCTCCCGTGCCGGAGAGGCCCAATACCTGCGTTTCGGGAATGATGATGTTGCTGCGGAACTGGGAGAGCAGCGAGTACTGGTCCAGCGGGATTACGGTGTTCAAACCGTCGTTGCCGCCATAGAGTTGGATGAGCACCAGCACACGATCCTCCTGGATGCCCGGAGCGAGCAGGGGTGCGAACAGGGGACTGCTGAAACCGCGCACCGCGAAACCACCGAGCGTCGCCAGTGAGGTGCCCCGGATGAATTGCCTTCTGTCCATGGTGTTGCGGGTTATACGAGTTGATGTTCAGCGGCACCCTGCATATCGAGGAAGAGCGCCATCAACAGCGACGGCACCAATTGGGCGGCCACGTCGGTGGTCTGCGGATCCGCCACATACGCGAGGTACGAATCGCCCCAGTAGTAGTCAGCCTGCTGGCCGAAGAGCAGGTAGTTGGTCTTCAGTTCGTCCTTCACTTGTTGGGAGACATCAACCGCGAAGAGCAACTCTGCGGCCTGTGCCACCAGCAGGTTGGGATCCGCCGGCGTGGTGAACTGTTGCGTGAGCGCGATGAAGTCCACCTTGAACTCGAGATTCCGGCTTTGGGGCTGGTACAGGTTGTTCGGTGTGGAGAGGCCCACCGAGGTGTAGGCCTGATAGGTGAGCAAGCGGACCCCGAACGATGCGCTGTCCATCCAGTACCCATCGTAAAGTGGCTCTTGGTAGTAGGCCACCCACCCGGCCACATTGGGCGGTTCACCGAGGGTTTGCCCCGCTCCGGACATCGCGTTGTGTACGTCGTTCCATATGTGGTACTGCGCTTCGAACTGCGTGTCGTCGGGCATCGGCATGTCCAGTTCGCGCAGCGTGCCGATCACGAGATCCACCGGGCTCGTCACCATGCACGCCCGCACATCAAGGCTGAAGAACTGGTCGCTGGTGAGCAGCGCCTGCAGCACGGTGCGCATCTGGTCCGGTGCGGCGGCATTGTCGCGGAAGATCTGCGCCAAGGGTCCGATCACGTTGGTCTCCACCGTGGCATCGATGCTCCCATGCACGAAGAATCGATAGAGCTTGCGCGCCATGCGCAGGCTCACTTCGTCCTTGCTGAAGATCATGTCCAGCAAGGCGTTGATCTCCAGGGTTCCGCCATCCGGACCGGACTGCCCTTGGATGAGCGTGTTGTTGAAGAAGGAACTGAACTGCTTGTCCGTGATATCGTGGTCGTTCTCCTTGAACGAGACCGTAGGCAGGACCTGTACGCCTTGGACGGTCTGTTTCACCTTCCAACCGGTGAGGACACGCGCGGCCGTGTGTACATCATCCTCCGTATAGCCGCTGCCTTCACCGAGCGTGAAGAGCTCCATCAGTTCGCGGCCATAGTTCTCATCCGGCGCTGCGGCCGTGTTCTGGTCGCCGTTCAGGTAGAGCAGCATGGAGGCGTCCACCGTCACATCGTACATCATGCTCCGGAAATTCCCGAGGCATTGGTCGCGCATCAACTGGTTCATCCAGTAGAGCGGTTCGGGCAGTTGCACCGTGGAGGCCTGGGTGGCCAGGTTGGTGTGCCAGAAGAGCACCATCTTCTCGCGCAGGTTCCGGTGCTGCGCGATCATCAGGCCGGTCCACCAGTTCTGGAAGCTCGCCACCCTACGCCCGTTCGGGTTGGGGTTCAGGCCCGGGGCGCGCACCACGGTGGTCCATGTGCTCCCGAAGGCAACATCGGGATCCACCAGCGTGGGATCCGGCTGGTTGTTCACATCGGGATAGGTGTATGCCTTGATCGGCGGCGATGTGTTGTTGGTGAAGGTGAGCAGCTCGTCCACCACTTGCGTCAGTGACATGCCCGCGAAGTGGGCGATATCGGCGGTGGTGGCGCCGAAGAGCGTGCGCCGCAGCAAGTGGCGCAATTCAACGGTGCCGAAGGTCCCGGAGTAAGGTTGTAGCGGCATGTTACAGGCTTCAGGTCCGTAAAGGTCGATCGAACACCGATCGGACGCACCGGACGAGTGAAGGTTCAATGGATCTTTTTCGGGACAACGATCACGACATCCGAGCGAGGCACCGCTGGCTCAACGCGCGAGCGGGAAGCTCACGCGAGCGCGGTGGAATTCCCCGCTGAAGAAAAAGGCGGACGTTGTCTGTCAACAGTGTCCCTCGCCAACCCGGATGAGGCTTCGGGGGCGCGAGGAACACTGGCGATAGCGTGGGGGTGCCGAGCAGGGCTAGCAGGAAGCGACGGCGGTAGCAAACGATCCATCCGCCGAAGCCGAGCGGGCGAAGGCGTGGGGGCGAAGGCGTGGGGGCGAAGTTATCGAGGCCGAGTGCGGCTTGTTCGTTTACTCACTTGCATTACGCTCGATCACGGTTGAATGCCCAAGGTGCAGCCGCCTTCGGGCTGAGCGAAGAAGTACAGCTTGGCCGAACGGGATCTGTTCAACTCCTCCACTCATACCTGGTGCGCAGGGTCCGAGGCGAGACCCTGCGGGAGTTCAGAGGAGTAGCGCGTGTTTCATGGTGTGAAGGGTGTGGAGTTCCGAGTTGAACAGTTACCGATCATCCGCTATTCCCCCGCTTCGCGGGACTTACAGCTTCACCACCTTTCGCACGATGCGCTCGCCGCCGGTCTGCATTTCCAGCAGGTAGGCTCCGGGCGCCAGCGACGCCAGATCGAGGGTGATGACGGAAGGCCCGCTGGTGGGTGCGATCGTTCGCGTTAGAAGCGCCTGGCCGACCAAGGAAAGCACCCTGCAACTGACGGAACCCGTTGTTCCGGTCGGGAGTGAAATGCTCAACGCAGAGGAAAATGGGTTGGGCATTACCTGCATGCCTCGGAGCGCGCTGCTTGTAATTCCTGACAAGGATCCGTCATCTCCTGCCAGGATCGCTCCACCGGGCACGCTGTTGTAGGCGTAGTCCTTCAGGGTGAAGCTCGATCCGTCAATGGGAATGCTCAAGCGGGCCCACCCATAGAACGTGCTTCCAGCGATATCGAACCGCAGGCCGAGGAACTTGGGGGAAGTCTCGGATGCACCATACGACCATGACCCAGTGAAATTCCCGGCCACACACATGAATATCTGACCTTCGAGGCTCATGCAAAATGGTGGGTCTTGGGTCAGTAAGATCCGGTTACCCGCGTGGTTCCATGTCAACGCAGGGTCGATCGCATTCCACGGTGGAAGCTGCGAAGCGTACGGAGCCGTGATCGCCACGGTATTGGTCCCTTGTGGTGTGATCTTCACCCAACTACGCGGTCTTGTATTGGTAGCTGCGCATTCGGGATGGTCGCCGCCGGGGCATGGGGCGATCAACGTGCGTTGCACGATCAAGAAGTCGGTGTTCCCATCGTTGTCCAGGTCGAGGTAGCAGCTGTCGTTGATGTCACTGTAGGTGGCATCAGGGATCACATCCGTGTAGATGATCTGGGCCTGTGCCTGCGTAGCGATCAAGGCCAAAACGAGTAGAGTGTGTTTCATGGTGTGAGGGATTTGGTGTTCCGAGTTCATGATAAGATCATGCGCTACTGCTTCACCACCTTCCGCACGATCCGCTCGCCGTCCACTTGCATTTCCAGCAGGTAGGTCCCGGGTGCCAGCGACCCCAGCTCGAGGGTGATGGCGGAAGGCCCGCTGGTGGCTGCGACCGTTCGCGTTAGAAGCGCCTGGCCGACCAATGAAAGCACCCGGTAGCCCACGGAACCCGTTGTTCCGGTGAGGAGTGAAATGCTCAGCGTGGAGGAGAACGGGTTGGGCGATACCTGCATGGTGCGGAGAGCGCTGCTCGTTATTCCTGTCGTCACTGATCCGTCATCCCCTGCAACGATCGCTTCATCGGGCACGCTGTTGTAGGCGTAGTCCAGCAGGGTGAACGAGGTGGGCGATGGCACAGTGAGCCGGGCCCAGCCATAGTGGATCTCACCTGCAATATCGAAGCGCAGGCCCAGATAGCGCGGCGAATTGGGGTTGTAGTACCAGGTAAGCGCCCATGTTACCAGGGGAGGAGGAACGCAATTGTTCATCCCGCAGCCACCGCCAGGTTGGGTATACCTTATCTTATGATTGGTCACGCTCCAACTCAGGTTTGTGCCGATCACCCGGCCAATGCCTAAGCATTGCGGCCAGTTCCCTCCCCACCCGATCGTCGTATCAGCGACAACATTGGTGGCGACCGGAACGATCAAGACACGCTGTTCCGGTGTGGGCACGGGGGGGCAGAAGCCACAGTTGTACGGGACGTCCTGGCGGATGAGCAGGTAGTCTGCTTGGCCGTTGTTGTCGAGGTCGAGGTGGCACGTGTCGCCATTGCCACTGTAAGAGGCATTGGGGATCACATCCGTGTAGATGATCTGGGCGTGGGCCTGGGTGGCGATCAAGGCCAAAAGGAGTAGCGCGTGTTTCATGGGTTGTTCGCCGAAGCCCGGCGAAGGCGTAAGTGTTAGGGGTTTGGTGTTCCGGGTTGGATCGGGCTTAGGCTTTCCAACGATCAGCTGGAGCTCAGTGCAGCACTTCGAACTTGCCGCTCGCTACTTCGACGCCGCTGTCGGTAATGCGATACACGTACAGGCCATCGGCCAACGAAGAGGTGGTGAACGTTGCGCGACCTTGGTCCATGTTCTTGCTGGCCACGGTGCGGCCAATTCCGTCCAGCACGTCGATGCGCAACGATGCTCCCGCACCGATGCCCGATGCATCGAAGAAGATCTCGCGGTCGCTGGGGTTGGGATACAACAAGTGCAACTGGCCGGCAGTCGGGCTTTCTCCGACACCGTTGATGAGGTCCACCAGATCCACGCAGTAGTCCTCGGTCTCGCCGTCGTATTCATTGGTGCAGCCCGTCCCGTTGCTGTAGTAGTACATCATCAACACGCGCATGCGGGTGCTGCCGTGCAAAGCACCCACGGGAATGTTGAGGGTGCCGCTGATGGGCCATCCCACCACGTCGCCAGCATTATATGCCAATTCCCCCGGGCCATTGAAGTCGCCGTCCTGGTCAAGGTCCACGAACACTTTGAAGTACTCGGGATAGATTTCACCGGGATAACCGGGTGCAAGGGTGATGGGGTGGCCTTGACCGATCTCCAACTGGGTACTACCTGACGCGGTGAAATCGCCATAACCTCCATTGCTGCCGCTCACGTTGTTCAATGTGCCCACCATAACGTGAGCGATCCATTCCTCGGAGCCATAACCCAAGCTGGGGCAATAGGGCAGGTCGAGGCACGCGCCGCAGCCACTGGTTTTGAAGGTGACCGTGGTGCTCCAATCCGTTGTGCCGCCGTTGCAAACGGTGCGCACTTGAACGACGTAGGTGGTGCAGGAGTCGAGGCCGGTGAACTCGTAGTGGTTCGTGGTGATGCCGGTTGTGAGCGCCCAGTTGGTTCCGCCATCCGCACTGATCCGCGCATCGTAGCTGTAGGCCGCCGTTACGCCGCCCCACGCAACGTTGCCGCTGGTGACGCCCACAACGCCCACTGCAACGGAGCTGGGCACTGAGCAGCAACCATCGGTGTTGTGGATGAAGCTTGCCGAGTAGCCGCTCGGCAGGCCATCGCACAAACCTTCCACCTGGAACTCATACTCCATGCAACCGGTAAGACCCGCTACGATGAAGTTGGTCGTGGTGATCGTGTCGATCACCGACCAGGTGGTCGTACCCGTTGGCCGGTACCGCAGGTCGAAGGTGTCGGTGCTGAACGTTTGCCAGGTGAGGTTCACCGAGTTGGAATCAACGGGGTTCACCGCAAGAGCGAAGGGTACATTACATTGGGTTTCTCCCGCGGCTATCGGTTCATCGGGCACACCGTTGTACGCATAGTCCTTCAGGGTGAAACCGCTGGCAGACGGAATGCTGAGCCGGGCCCAGCCATAGTGGGTGGCTCCTGCTATATCGAAGCGCAGGCCGAGATAGCCCTCCGGGAAGCCCGCCCATGAAAATGGGGGCCAAGGCACGCAAGCGGACCCGAACCCCGGGCAGCTACCGCCAGGGGTGCCATCCCTCATCATGCCATTGGTCATGCTGTAACTCAGGTTCGTGCCGATCACCTGTCCGTACTGATGGCATTGCGGAAATTGTTGGGACAACCACGTAAAACCGGAGATCACATTCGTGGCCATCGGAAAGATCAGGACCCGTAATCTCGGTGAGGCCATGAGACAGGTATGGCAGTAGAACGGGACCGCCTGGCGGATGATCAAGTAGTCCGCCTGGCCATTGTTATCCAGATCGAGGTAGCAGCTGTCGTTGGTGCCGCCGTAGTTGGTATCCGGGATCACATCCGTGTAGATGATCTGGGCCTGTGCCTGGGTGGCGATCACGGACAAGAGGATCAGCGCGTGTTTCATGGTGTGAGGGATTTGGCCCGGCGAAGGCGTTGGTGGAAGGGGTTGGATGGGTCGTACCAAAGGTGCCAAGACCGGTTCATCCCACACTGCGTAGAAATACCTGTTTTTGTGACAGCGTGTGAAATGATAAGCGAAACCCCGACCCCCCGGACCGACGGATGACCCCGGAGTTGCATCCGGGGTCCGGGTGTACGCTGATCCGGATGCACGGGCATGGGATCTGGTGTGGCAATCCACCGCCCGATGAACAGGTGGTAACGCCTATCTTTCTCTTCCAC
>JANMKC010000244.1:0-1976 GCA_031371785.1 Flavobacteriales bacterium
GCCTTGAGCACATAGCTTCCGTAGTGGATGCCGGTGGCCCATGAGAATCGCTTGACGCGGACACGGTACTCAAAGCCGAAGAGCGAGCCTGCTTCCACGCTGGACCGCTCACCACTGCTCAACCTTGTACGCACGGCCAACAGCGCTCCGAACAAGTGCAGTTCGCCCGTGGCGAAGCGCTTGACGATGGGTACGTCGCGCCGCACGGGCTTCGGAGCATCGACCATTTCAATTTGCGACCAACGCGGCAACATGAACTCGATCGCATCCGCGTTACCTCGGTCAGAAAAAACCTCGAGACTTCCCGAAGAGGTTGTATCGTCCCGATCATCAACTTGGGCGTTTACGCTGCCTTGATCCGATCGCATTTCAATACGAGGGCTTCGCGGTGTTCCATCCTGATCATCAACTTGTGGGTTCATGCTGCCTTGATCGGTTTGTATTCCAACCCGGAGGCTTCGTGGTGTTCCATCCCGATCGTCCACTTGGGCGTTCACGTTGCCGTGATCCGGCAACGATCCAATTCGAACGCTTCGCGGTGTTGCATCCCCATCATCGGCTTGTGCATTCATGCTGCCCTGATCCAGTGCATCCGTCGGCTTGATGGACCCGGATCGTTGTGCTCCTGACACTTGGTGCCTTTGCACATTGCCGTTGTCCTGTGTATCCACAACCGCATCATTCACCGTCGCAGCCCGTTCCGTCACGAATGTTCCGGGCAGCTCACTGGTGGTAGTCTCAGTTACGATCGCGGCGTTGGATGCATCCGCCTTCACTTGGGCGCTGGTGTTGGTCGCCAAATCTGCGGGCTGTTCCGCACCGTTCTGGCCGGTGCCCGGTTGGTACTCAGTAGTGGTCGATGCGTGCATTCCGGTTCCACCAACCTCTCCGCTCAAGGCCCACCACAGCAAACCAGCCATGGGGTCAATGCAGAAAGCCACCATCTGCCGTACGGCAGACCGCCCCCCCGTACCATGATCGTGGTGCCATTGCGCTTGTGGATCAGCGCGCGCACTTCCTCGAACTCTCCCTTCTCAACGGGAAATGTTCGGCGCTCCATCCGCTTGCGGAAGAACCCATCGATCCAACGCGGCCCGTTCATGCGATCCGTAGTAAAAGGTGGGAGCGTACTTCCTTTTCAAGCATCGATTGCAAGGCGTGTCGTGCGTGGCTCACATGCCACTTGGAAGTGCCTTCGCTGATGCCCAGCGAAGCGGCGATCTCCTTGTGCTTCCAGCCATCGATGGCGTATAGGTTGAACACTTGGCGGGTAACGGCAGGCAAGCGGTGCATCATGTGCTGAAGCTGTTCGGTCTGGATCATTTCCTCGGCGCCGTTGAACTCGGTAGGAGCATGTCCATCCGCAAGTTCCACTTGCATCGCAACGCCATGGCCATTGGCTGCGCGGTTGTCGCGTTGCTCGTTCAGTACCGTGTTGATCATGATCCTTCGGCACCACGCCTCGAAGGGTGCATCCGGATTCTTTTGGGGCAAGTGGTCGAGTATCTTCAGGAATGCGGTGTTCACCATGGCTTTGCGTTGCAGGGCATCGCGCTCGTAACGGTGGGCGACGGATAGAAGGGTATCACGCAGAACCTTGTACAGTTCGAATTGGGCCGCGCTATCCTGTTGGATGCACCGTTCCAGCAACGAACCATTGGTTACTATCATATTACTTGTCCGTCGTTGACGATACCTGGAGCATGTCACCTTACTAGGCCGCCGATCAGTTGGTAGCGAAGGTCCGGTCCGTGCTTCATAACGCCCATTCAGCCTGATAACCCGAAAACGGATCGGAGGGTTGGGTGCATAGGCCAAGATAGACCATTTCGCACCAGGGCTATCGCCTCTTACGGGTGAAATGAAGAACGCTGGCAGGGGTGGAACGCATGCAGCCCCGACCACCCGGAGTCTCATCCGGGGGCCGGGGCTGCATCCAGTGCGAGGAATATCCTCAGCGCTTGAAGAGCGATCGC
>JANMKC010000294.1:0-3924 GCA_031371785.1 Flavobacteriales bacterium
CCTGATCTTCAACACGGCCACGCCCACCCTTCTTCAACATATCGAAACGATCATCAAGCTCATCCGCTCGAAAGGAGTCGGCGTGTTCTTCTGCACACAGGATCCCAGCGACGTACCGGACAGTGTGCTGGGCCAGCTCGGCTTGAAAGTGCAGCACGCCCTACGCGCTTTTACGGCGAAGGACCGCACAACGATCAAGAAGACGGCGGAGAATTATCCGCTTACCACATACTACAAGACGGAGGATCTGCTCACCTCGCTCGGCATCGGTGAGGCGATGGTGACGGCCTTGAGCGAAAAGGGCACGCCCACGCCGCTCGCCCACACACTGATGCGCGCACCGGTAACGCGCATGGACATTCTTGTGCCTGCCGAGATCCAAGCGTTGGTGAACAACTCCGCCATGGCGCGCAAATACAATGAGGTGATCGATCGCGATAGCGCCTTCGAATTATTGGAGCAGCGGGTGAAAGCACCAGCGGAACCGGATGCGCCGGGCCCGACACCGACGCCAGCACATCAGGAGAAGCACACCAGCATCATCGAGGACATCAGCAAGAACACCATGGTGCGCCAGGTGGGCCGCACCGTGTTCCGCGAACTCGCAAGGGGGATCTTCGGAACGTTGGGCTTGAAAACGACAAGGAGGAAGAGCTTGTTCTGAGGTGACCAGCCCGCGCTGGTCCGTGCCGGTTGAGGATATCAATCGTGATCCTCCGCATCGGCCTTCTTGATCTCCTCGTCCAGGATGTCCTCGATGCGCTTGCGGGTGATCTCGTCCACTTTCTGATTCGTGCTGGCCTGCTTCTTCATGAAGCGGAACATCGCGTTCTTCTTGATCTCGTAGGCCGTGTACACGGTGAACTCCGAGGTGGTCGCGTTCACGCGCGTTTCCTCGCCGATCTTCCGCAGGTCGCCCAGTTCGGTGTTCATCACCTCGCGAACGAGTGTTTGGAACTTGTCAGCCACTTCGGCCGCTTTCGCGTTCTCGGTCTGCCCCAGATATTGGTCCGTCACTGCGCGGATGTTCGTGCCCACCTGGCCGGCGAGCTGGTTCTTCGCATCAAGGTCGCTCTTGCTGCGGGCGATGTTCTGCTTCACGCTCACCCCGGTACCGGTGCCACGGAAGAAACGGTTGGTGCTCTCGTACTTGTTGCCCGTGAACGGCATGTCCACCTTCGATCCGGCGGCGGTGACTTTCTTGCCCTTGCAGGACGGCAATGCCAGCAGGATCGCGGTGGCGGTGGCAAAGCCAAGAACAGTGCGGGAAAGGGTGAGCATGATCGGGTGTGGTTGTGCTTCGGCGGAATACCGGCGGCTTGCGCAAAGAAAACACCATGCCAACAGATGGCTTGGAAAACCAGGACGGATCACCATCTTTCGGAAAATTCCACCCATGAGAGCACTGAAGGTCATCCTCGTCATCCTCGCCGTTCTGGCCGCCATCCTGGTGGTCCTTGGACTGGTGGGACCAAAGAGCTATCGCGTTGAGCGATCCACCGTGCTCAAGGCACCCGTGGAAGCGGTCTATCCCCAAGTGAGTTCGCTGAGGAACATGCAGGACTGGAGCCCTTGGAAGGAAAAGGATCCGGATGCGAAAATGTCCTTGGAAGGCACGGACGGTGCAGTGGGATCATCAATGAGCTGGGATGGTAACGACAAGGTGGGCAAAGGCAAGCAAGAGATCACCGAACTGGTGCCGAACAAGAGCGTACGCACAGTGCTCACGTTCATCGAACCCTTTGAGTCAAAGAGCAACGGCACCATCGATCTGGAAGCCATGGGTGACAGTACCAAGGTCACTTGGGGAATGCAAGGCGATAACAATTTCGTTTCCCGCATCATGTGCGTGTTCATGAACATGGACAAGATGGTGGGTCCTGATTTCGACAACGGATTGGGCAAGCTGAAGACCTTGGTGGACGGGCGGCAAGCTGTGGAAGAAGCGGAACGCGCCGAAGTGCTCAATGCGTTCAGGTTCGCTACCGCCGACCGCCCAGCGACGCTCTATGTCGGCACGCGCGAAACAGTGAAGTGGGTTGACATGGATGCGTTCTTCGCCAAGAACATGCCTGCAGCGTTCGCGGCCATCGGTAAAGCCAAAGTGAAGCCGAGCGGCCCGGCGAGCGGCGTCTACTTCAAGTGGGACGTGGTGAACAAGAGCGCGGATGTGCTCGCGGGTGCGCCGATCCCCGCCGATGCGAAAGGCAAAGTGCAGGGCTTCACCGAGTACGAAATGCCCGCCAGCAAGTCATACACCATAGTTTACACAGGACCATACAGCGGGATGAAGAAGCCCCATGATGCCATGGCGGTGAAAATGAAAATGGACAAGGTGTCGTTGAACGAAGCGGTGATCGAAGAGTACATATCCAACCCGATGACCGAGAAGGACAGCACCAAGTTGGTCACCAATATCATCTATCTGGTGAAGTGATCCTGATCGCACCATGCGGAAGCCCGATGGAAATGTCGGGCTTCTTCGTTCTGGCCGGGCAAGGACGTGTTGGGATCCGCTACCGGCACACAATGAGATGACGAACACCGACCGATCATAGCGGACCATGGCGCTGCGGATCAGCTATTGCCCGTACCGGTTGTTGTTCACGCATCCGTTCGGAACGGCGCACGGGCTGCGGGACGGTACGGATTCGGTTTTCATCCGTGTGGAAGAAGGGGGTAGCTGCGGGTACGGTGAGGTGACCTTGCCGCCCTACCTGACCCAAACCGTCCAAGAGGCCATCCAGCGGATCGCGCGCATAGCTGCTCGCGGAGAAGTGCACGCCGGGCAGTTGTTGAGCCGGTTGGATGCCCTACCGGAACTTGCCGGGAACGCATCCGGCTGTCGTGCTGGCCTTTCCACCGCATTGATCGATCTGATCAGCAAGCGAACGCAATGGTCTGTGCGGAAGATGCTTGAAGTGAACGAACGGTCCGCACCCTTGACACTCGTAACGCTTGGGATATCAGCGCTGGAAGAGATCCCTTCCAAGTTGCGCGAATTGCCCCAGAGCGACGCGCTGAAAGTGAAGGTCGGGGACACTGAAGCGGCTTCAAGGATCAATGCGATAAGAGCATTGGACAACAGGCAGTTGTTCCTCGACGGTAATCAAGGTATGCGAAGCATCGAGGAAGCCACGGCGATGATCAGCGCGGTCGGGATCGAGCGATCGCTTGGTATCGAGCAACCGTTCGACGCCGTGGGTGACAACCTCAGTCGGGAACTCGGTCAGCTGACCGGAGTGACCGTGTTCGCTGATGAGTCGATCCAGAACATGGACGATCTGAGGGCCAAATACGCGAGCTACGGTGGTGTGAACCTGAAGTTGATGAAGTGTGGCGGACTTGACCGCGCAAAGGCCATGATGGACCGCGCTCGCGTGCTTGGATTGAAAGTGATGCTCGGCAGCATGAGCGAGAGTTCCCTCGGATGCACCGCCATGTCGCAGCTCGCCGGGGAAGCGGATCTGGTGGATCTCGATGGGCCGTGGCTGATCAAGAACGATCCGTTCGCCGGGATCTCCATGCAGGAGGGGCGATTGGTCGTT
Organism: Flavobacteriales bacterium; assembly: GCA_031371785.1. GTDB lineage: Bacteria > Bacteroidota > Bacteroidia > Flavobacteriales_F > PHOS-HE28 > PHOS-HE28. Next base: position 3,549 of record JANMKC010000294.1, read on the forward strand.
CCCGAAGGACCCGGACTTGGAACCACCCTGATAGCTGACTTGGCGTTTACCCCATTCGGCGCATAATTTATATTATGTTAATTCATACTCTACTCTTCCTATCCTCCTACAACCCGCTACCGTCAAGGGTTTACTGAGTCTCGGTCGCAAGCGCCTACTTTCGCCGCGCCCCAAGCGCCCAGCTTTCGCCCTCCCCGCTTCCGAGCGGTTCAGCAACTGTCCAGGCGCCATCTCCAGCGGATCATTGTGCGCCGGACCGATCGCGGGGCTTTACCGAAACACCCTTCGCGTGTTCAGGCCCAATGATCTGGACCCGCATCTGAAGCATCATCATGCATCAACCTTCCTTTGACAAGCTCGGCCTGATCGAGCCCAT
>JANMKC010000329.1:0-5612 GCA_031371785.1 Flavobacteriales bacterium
GTCATGCTTGGTGCGGAAACGGCCGCCCTTCGATTCGTAATGGTGGATCGACTCGGCTTGGCGCTCGCTCAATCCGAGCGCGACCCACTGTTCGGTGGGAAGTTGATTGGGATCGAAGGTGAAGGGCACGATGCTGTCCACAACCGCATGGCGATCCGATCGTTGATCCGTTGCGATCGAAGATCCGGCCGATGCCTTCAACTGCGCCCAGGCCACTTCCACTTTCGCGAGATCCTCGATCGGCTTCGGCGCGATCCATTGCGCATAGATCACCCAGACCGAAGCGGCGAAACAGAGCGACAAGAGAATGGTGATGCCACGACGTTCGCCCGAATGAACGGAGAGGATATCCTTCAGATCCTCCTTCCACGGACGGCGGTAGCGCTTCTTCGCCATCGTTATGCGAGTTGTTGGAGTTGTTCACGCAGCACGGCGAGACCTTCCTCGAAACCGCGAGGCGAATAACCCAACTCTCGGCGAGCCTTGTCCAATATGAAACCCGTGCGCGAAGGACGCTTGGCGGGTTGTGAAAGACTTTCGGAAGTCACCTGCGTGATCACACTGGGATCCAGATCGAAGAAGGTGCCGACACGCTGCACCAGTTCAAGGATGCTCATCATGTCCGGGCCGCTCACATTGAAGATGCCGACAGCGCCCTGCTTCGCGATGCGGATGCACCCGTCGGCGAGATCCTCGGCCAGCGTGGGCATGCGCCATTGATCGTTGACCACGTTTATCGGTTGACCTTTCTCCAACGCGGTCTTCGCCCAAAGCACCACGTTGCTCCGGCTCAGGCCTTTCGCTACGCCATAGACGATGATCGTGCGCGCGATGGCCCACTTCGACAACCCGCTGGCGATCACGATCCGTTCCGCGTCCAACTTGCTCTGCCCGTAGATGCTCAACGGGTGCGGTGCATCCTCTTCGCGATACGGCCCGCTCTTCCCATCGAAGATGAAATCGGTGCTGAGGTAAATGAAGTGCGCCTCGATATTCTTCGCGGCCGCGACCAGATGTTCGACAGCGGTCACGTTCTGCAAGCGGCAGTTCACCGGATCCAGTTCGCAGGCATCCACGTTGGTCATCGCGGCGGTGTGGATCACCACATCAGGATGCGCTTCATCGAAAGCGCGATGGACAGCGGTCTGGTCGGTGCAATCGAGGGGCAGGTAGAGATAGTCGCCGGGATCCGGTGTCCTGTCCTCACCTCGCGAGGTGGCGATGAGCTTCACGCTGGCATCATTCCGCAGAGCGGAAACAAGCTTCTGCCCAAGCAGGCCGTTCGAACCGGTGATCAGGATCCTCATGCCACGCAAGCCTCCAGCGACGTGTGGCGAAGATGGGGAAAGAACTACCGCTTGGAGCGTCCCTGCGGAAAGGCGTCGGCGCGGGAAGCAGGCTTTGCGGAAGTACTCGGTGGCGGCATACGCTTCTCCATCGGCCCACGCAGGTGGATGATCAGGCCATTCAAGAAATTCCGGAGGATCTGGTCACCGGCCGGTTTGTAGTTGGGGTGGTCCTCGTTGCGGAACAAGGCGCTCAGCTCGGTCTCGGTCATCTTGAAATCGACCAGCGCGAGGATCTTCACGATGTCGGTGTCGCGAAGCTTGAGGGCCACACGCAGCTTCTTGAAAATGTCGTTGTTTGTCATGGATCGTGAGTCATGAGATTGATCGACAGTTGAAAGAAATCCATGATCAAGGCTTTTTCTTAACGGGTCTTCTTGCTCTTCTTCAACACTTCGGCTTCATCGCGGTTGCAATACCATCTCGGACGGCAGGGTCGTATCATACAGCCACCAAGTACAATCTTCCCTGCTTCAGCCCTTTTGAAAGTCCTCTCCCGAGGATAACCGTAAACAAACCGCCGGACCCTATCCCTCCGGTGACAGATCGGACAAGCTGGTCTTACGAATGACTTGTTGTACAGGCAGATTGAATCACCACGCGGGGGCTCAGTTTGGCCTGGACGTCCGAAAACAGCGACCTGTCCAAATGTTGCATTGCAGAAGGATCCTGCCGAGAGCAATACGAGTGAACGAACGAGGTTCCTCATGCGATTACCGATCGATCCGACTTTCACAACTCCCACACCGTGCTCCGCTTCGCGAAAGGTCGCTTGATGCGCTCCTTGTGCTGGAGCACGAAGGCCATGACGAGATAGGCCACGAGAGGAAGGCCCGCTGTGATGCAACCCAGATAGATGAAGCTGAGACGCACCTGCTCGGTCTTGATGTTGAGTTTTTGGGCCCACCACTCACAAACGCCGAAGGCCTGGCGTTCGAAGAAGGTCTTGATGCGATCGATCATCTGGTGGGGCGCTTGAGCAGGTCCGCTCCGATGACGCAATGTAGACAACGGCGTTGCCCACAGTAAAGGTTCTTGAGTTCTATTAACGCCTGGCTTCGCGCGGCGGTGTCGGCCTTCAAACCCAACTTCACCCAGCCTTCGATGATCGCATTGTTCTCGGCGGGCAAATGCTCCAACAACTTCAAGGCGCGCTCGGTATATGCTTCGACCCCCCGCACCTTCCCTATAGCGAAGAGGTAAGGCACGAGCGTATTGATGATGAGCAGATCGGCGGCGCCTCTTCCGAAATGTTTGGGGCCAGGTTTGGAGGCTTGATCGAAGCGATGGTGATCGGTCCAGTAGCCTGTCGCTTCCACTTCCAACTGCGCATGGATCGGCGCGGGATCATCGTGTTCGAGCAATTGGCTGAAGGCACCATCGCTCTTGGTGATGAGTTGCGCGAGTTGCGCCAAGCGGATCGTCGGGAAGTTGGGCGGGCGCAGGCGGCCGAATTTCCAGGCTGCCACAGGAGCGGGTTTCAGGCCGTGCAATTGGGCGAGCAAGGCATGCTCGCGTTGCAGTTCGCGTGGGTATTCATCCAGGAAGTCCACTTGCAAGAGACCTGCTTGACCGAAGAGCAAAGCTTCGATGCGGAAGGGATCATCGCGGTACTTGAGCAAGGTTTTCAGCGGTAACGAATGGGCCAGCATACCGAAAGGTTCCGCGTTCGTCTTGAAGCCGAAGCCGCGAGCGAGCGCGTGCCAAAAAGTTTCCAGCGCATCGTTGCCAAGCTGCTTGTAAAGCGCTTCCACTTCCGCGCACTTGCGTTCCAATCGCTCGATGAGCACACGCTCCAACCACATCGGCAAGCGGCTCTTGTCAGCCTGCGCGAATTGCGACGCGCACGGGATCCATGCCTTTGCGTGCATCAACTGCTGATAGGCTTCGACGCTTTCCGGGCGGATGCGGTCCTTCAGTTCAACGGTCGGCACGCGCGCACCGCTCTTGGTGCGGATGTCCATATCGTGCTCATGAACGACGTGCAGCACAACGTTGTCATAAGCTCCGTCGGCCTCATGCCCATGCGCGTACCATTCGCTGCTTTTGATGTGTACTTCAATATTGCCCGCCCAGAGCTGGCCATCGATGCGCACACGGGCGTCGATCAGGTCGGGGCCACTGTTGCCGTGAAGGCGGCCGGACTTGATCACTTCGATGGGCAGGCCGTCCATTGTGGCCAGGGAGCGATGATCGAAGAGCTGCGACTCCCAGATGAACTGCAACAGGTCCTCGTTGAAAGGGAAGGCCGACATGATCCGAAGATCAGCCATTTTGCCGATCAGCCAATGACGCCGTGTGACCGAAGCGCGGTCTCCATCACCTGTTGAAGTTCTTGCGCGGCTTGTCTGGCTTTGGGGATCGCCGCGCCGCCTTTGCCAGCATAGATGATCCCACGTGAACTATTGATCAGCAAGCCTCCGTCCTTGTTCATGGCCTGATCCAGGACCGCATTGAGATCGCCGCCTTGGGCGCCCACGCCAGGCACAAGAAAGAAGTGATCGGGCGCAACTGCCCGCGCTTGAGCAAGCACCTCCGTGCGTGTGGCGCCCACAACGAACATGGTGTCTTCCACCGAGCCCCACTCCCCCACTTTCAACATTACCTTCTCGAAGAGGCGGTGCTGATCCTCATCGATCGGCAGGAACTGGAAATCCATCGCGCCTTCGTTGCTGGTAACGCCGAGCACGATCGCCCACTTGCCGGAACGACTTAGGAAAGGTTGCACACTGTCGCGGCCCATGTAAGGCGAAAGCGTGATCGCGTCGAAGCCGAGGGTATCGAAGAACGCCTCAGCATACTTGCGCGCTGTATTGCCGATATCACCACGCTTGGCATCGGCGATTATGAAGCAGTTCCCCTTTGCACGGATGTCGGCCACCGTGCGCTCCATGCTGCGCCAACCATCGGCACCGAGCGCCTCATAGAAAGCGAGGTTCAGTTTGTAGGCTATGGTGAGATCATGCGTGGCCTCGATGATGGCCTTGTTGAACGCATGGACCGGATCGGCTTCCGAGCAGAACTGATCAGGCACCAGATGCGACTCCGTATCCAACCCGACGCAGAGCAGGCTTCGTTTGCTTTTGATCACCGCAACGAGTTCGGTGCGCGTCATACAGTGGAACCTTCTTTCAATTTCTCTGTACGATCCGCGAGTTGTAGCGCATCGATGATGTCCTGCAGGTCGCCGTTCATGATGGCGGGCAGGTTGTGCGCGGTGTACTCGATGCGATGGTCCGTCACGCGGCTCTGCGGGTAGTTGTAGGTGCGGATCTTGGCACTGCGGTCACCACTGCTCACCTGGCTCTTGCGGTGGACCGATTCCGCCTCCTGCACCTTGCGCAGGCCTTCGTCATAGAGCTTGGTGCGCAACATCTGCATCGCCTTCACGCGGTTGCCGAGCTGGCTGCGATCGGTCTGGCACATCACCACGACGCCCGTGGGGATGTGTGTGAGACGCACTTTCGTTTCCACCTTGTTCACGTTCTGGCCACCTGCACCGCCACTGCGCGAGGTTTCCATCTTCACATCGCTCTCCTTCACTTCCACATCGAACTCTTCCGCTTCCGGAAGCACGGTCACTGTGGCCGCGCTCGTATGTATGCGCCCTTGCGCTTCGGTCTGCGGCACGCGCTGCACGCGATGCACGCCCGCCTCATACTTCAACACGCCATAAACGCCTTCGCCCGTCACGTTGATGACCACTTCCTTGAAACCGCCAGCAGTGCCTTCGCTGGTATCGGCCACCTCCACCTTCCAGCCGCGCCCTTCGCAATAGCGCGTATACATGCGGTAGAGATCGCCCGCGAAAATGCTGGCCTCATCGCCGCCTGTGCCCGCGCGGATCTCCATGGTGCAATTTCGTGCGTCGTTCGGATCCTTTGGAACGAGCATTATGCGGATCTCCTCGTCCATCGCATCCAGCGATGCCTGCAATTCCTGTTGCTCGACGCGGGCCATGTCGATCATCCCTGGATCCTTCTCCGTGCGTAGCATCTCCTTCGCGCCTTCCAATTGCTCGAAGGTGTTCTTGTAGCGCAAGTAGGCCTCGTCGATCGGTTGGAGATCCCGGTATTCGCGGTTGAGCTGCACGAAGCGCTTCTGGTCCGCGATCACGCTCGGATCCGCGAGGCTCTTGCTCACCTCCGCGCGCCGCTCGTGGATGGCGCTCAGTTTTTGAAGGAGGTCGCTCATGCTCTTATCCGCTGATGAACGCAGATGGACGCAGATGAATGCGGAGCATCATGTGTAGGTGAATTCGCCATG
>JANMKC010000209.1:0-2851 GCA_031371785.1 Flavobacteriales bacterium
GCCGCGTACGCGTGCGAAGGATCCACCTCCCATCGGGTCTCCAGTTCGATCAACGGAAGGAAGTTCGGATTGTCGCCGTACACCTTGTTGGTGCTCGTGAAAATGAACGTCGCCTTCGGACAGTGCTGGCGCGTCAGTTCCAAGAGGTTCAAGGTCCCGTTCGCGTTCACCTCGAAATCGAGGAAGGGGATCTGCGCCGCCTTGTCGTGGCTGGGTTGCGCCGCGGTATGCACCACAAGTGTGATGGCATTGCCGTATTCCAGGAAGACCCGCTTCATCGCGGCGAGATCGCGGATATCCACGTCGTGATGCACGTAGTTCGGGATGTGCCCTTTGAGGTCCTCCACGTTCCAGCGGGTGCTGGCCTCCGGGCCGAAGAAGGTGGCCCGCATGTCGTTGTCGATGCCGATCGCCCGATCGAACAACGGGGCGAAATGTTCCACCGATGCGCTGCCGATCAGGCCGCCGCTTCCAGTAATGATGACGATGCTCATGCCTTTGTGCTTCTCCTTCTATTTCACGCGAGGATGACGCGCAATGCGTCCTCGTGTTGCTTCAACCAGCGATATGAATCCTCCAGCACCGTGTCGATGCCCCGCTTGGGCGACCAACCTGTGCGCGCCGTGATCCGCGCGTTGTCCGTTATGTACAATTTGATGTCTCCGGGCCGGTCTGTGGTGTTCCTGCCGACCTCCAAGTGCTGTCCGGTGATCGCGGCGCATCGTTCCGTAAAGCCCTTCAATGAATCGCTGTTGGCCGCACCACCACCCGCGTTCAACACCTGCCCGCTCACGCGGTCCATGTCGCGCAGCTGGAGCAGTACCAGATCGCACAGATCATCCACGTGCAGCACATCGCGCACTTGTTTGCCTTCGCCACCGAAGCCGATGTACGCGAGCGGCAAGCGCCAGTGATGGCGTGCGAGCCACAGCAGGATGAAGCCCTGATCGGTCTTGCCCATTTGCCACGGCCCGGCGATCACCCCGCAACGGTTCACCGCGTAGCGGAAGCCGTGCATGTGCGCGTACTCCTCGATCATCAGTTCGCTCGCGAGCTTGGTGGCGCCGTAAAGCGTCCGCGGACCGGTAAGCGGAAATTCCTCAGCGACACCTTCTTCGCTCGCGCCATTTGGTGCCAGCGCGGGATCGATCACGAAACGGCCATCGCGATCAACGCACATCGCGTTGATCGCTCCGATAGGGTACACGCGGCTGGTGCTCAAGAAGATCAGGTCGGCCTTATCGCGCGCCACGAGATCAAGGCAGTTCAGCGTGCCCACGAGGTTGGTGTCCTGCACGTACTGCGCACCCCCTTGAAAACCGGCCACCACGGAGGGTTCCGCGCTGCACTCGATCACCGCGTCCATACGCGGCAATCCGCGCAGGTCGCTCACCTCCCGCACGTCGCCGTGGATGAAATCCACACCGGCTTCGCGCAATCGGGGCAGGTTCAGTTCACTTCCGCGCCGCTTCAGGTTGTCCAAGGACAGTACCAGCGCATCGGGTTCCTCCCTCTTCAGTCGCAGCGCGATACTGCTGCCCACGAAACCCGCGCCACCGGTGATGAGATAGGAGCGGCGGGCGTTGGTTGCGGACATGTGCTGCCCGCAGGACCGATCGTCGGGGTGGGGCGGTCAAATATATCGGGACGGCCCGCTTGGCACGGACGTGGTTATGTTTGCCGTGCAACAGAACAGCATGGACCTTTCGAAGATCATTTCGGTTACCGGCAGAAGCGGCCTCTTCCGCGTTGTCGCAAAAGGCCACCAGGCCATCATCGCCGAATCATTGGAGGACGGCAAGCGGTCGCCGGTGCATTCCAGCGTGCGTGTGAGCACGCTTGATGAGATCAGTATGTTCACCACGGGTGATGACGTACCGTTGAAGGACATCCTGGCGAAGCTCTTCGAAAAAACAGCGGGTGGCGCGGCCGCCGATCCCAAAGGCGATGATGCGACGCTGTGGAAAAGCCTCGTGGAGGTGCTGCCCAATGCCGATCACGAGCGCATCTACCCCAACGATGTACGCAAGCTCTTCCTCTGGTACGCGCAATTATTGAAGGCTGGCGTGTTCACCGCAAAAGAAGAAGAGAAGAAGGTGGAGGATGGTGACAAGGCGAAGGAGGAGGGCAAGGCGAAGAAGCCGGCAGGGAAGGGCGTGAAAGCCAAGGCCGATGTTGCCGCGAAGAAGAGCAGCACCAAGTCCGGAGGTGGCCAGTCCAAAGCCTCCACGTTGCGACGTGGCGGACAGCGCGGTAGCTGAACGTTCCACGGATGGAGGCGATCACGAAGACCGAGCGGAACTACCTGCCTCGCGATCTGGTCATTGACACGTGGTCGTCCGTCGAAGGGTTCTTCACAAAACTGGAAGAGAGATCGATCGCCTCGCGCGCGGATCTTGAGCAGTGGTTACGGGACCTCAGCGAACTGGAAGCCTGGCTCGGCGAGGAAGGTGGCTGGAGATACATCCGCATGACGTTGGACACGCGCGATGCCCCAGCGGGCCAGCGATACCAGGCCTTTGTCGCCGATGTATTGCCCCATGTGGAACAATGGACGGACAAGCTGCAGCGCAAATTGATGGCTTCGCCGTTCACGGAGGAACTCACTGGTGAAGGATTTCCCGTCTACTTGCGCGGCATTCGCGAACAGCTGCGCATTTTCCGCGAAGCGAACGTGCCCTTGCATGCCGAGTTGCGCAGCATGGCGCAAGACTATGGCTCCATCATCGGTGCGATGACGGTTACGTGGGACGGGCAGGAGCTCACATTGCCCGCCGCCGCCGCGCTGCTGGAGGAACCTGATCGCGCGAAGCGTGAACGCGTGTACCGCTTGATCGCGCAGCGCCGCATG
>JANMKC010000394.1:0-5891 GCA_031371785.1 Flavobacteriales bacterium
CCTGGAGCTGCGCCATCAGGGACTGGGACTGCGGGCGGCGCTGGTCGAAACAACAGCTGTTCGAGGTTAGACTGCGGCGCATGTTGCCCTGTGCACTCAGGTAAGCCGTATATGCCTATCGTTCCTGAAGAGGAACCATGAAATTCTGAACTCAACTCCCACCGGTTCTCGCCTCGAACCCTGCGTTCCGATCCTAGAACTTCGGGCAAGGCACCATGTGGTACTTGCGGTTCCGTGAGCGCTTGGGCCATTCATAGATCAAGCTGATCTCGTGCGCGCCACCGCTGCGCATGCTTAGCATGCTGATGGTGACATCATAGCTGTAGACGATCTTGAGCTGCTGCTCCGTGGTGAAGCCCACCATGGCGATGATGGATTCATCGTTGGGGTAGCCGGGCTTGTAGCTCTTGAGGCCTGGGAGACCGCGGTACCACAGGCCGAGGTTGAAGCGCTCGTGGTCCACGTACGCGCCAAGGTCCAGCTGGTCCCACTTGTCTTGGGCCTTGTAGTGCGCGGCGATCGTCATGGTGGTGTGGCTGCGCATCAGCTTCTGGCCATCGGTGGAGAAGCGGTAGCCGGTATGGAAACTGTACCGCACGGGCAGTTGGGCGTCACCATTGAGCATCAGCGTTTGCTGCGGCCGGTTCAGGTGGTTCATCGATACGCCGAACCAGAACTGTTCGCTGAAGTACAGCGCACCGGTCGAAGCATCGAAGTAGGCATTGCGATCGCGCAATCCGGTCTCGATGCTCGTGGGATCGTTCTCCCGGATCACCTGATCGGCGAAGACGTAAGCCCCACGGTCGAAATCACGGATCGTATATCCGAGCCTCGTACCGAAACGTATCGCGCGCTTATGGTCGATGCGCGCTTCGTAACTGTAGCTGAAAGCGGCGTGCGTGAATGCGAGGCCATTGGTACCCGCCTTGTCGCGCAGCACCATGCCACCGAAGCCGCTATGCAGCTTGGGCTCATTGTGATCGTAACCAGCACAGAAGGTCTCATAACCGGGGGCGATGCCCAACCACTGTTTCCGGTAGTTGAGGATGATACGGTCCTGGTAGGTGTTGCCGGTGAGTGCGGGATTCAGATAGAGTGGAGCCGCATAGAACTGGCTGAACTGGGGGTCTTGGGCTTTCGCGAACAGGGGCAAGAGCAGGAGTAGCAGAAGGAAGAGTCGGCAGTGGGCAGTGGCAGTAGGCAGCACGACCTGGTCGCCGACTGCCGACTGCAACTGCCGACTGCAACTGGCAACTGCCAACTGCAACTGCCGACTGCAACTGCCAACTGCCAACTGGCCAAGTGAGCGCGGGGCAATGTGTGATGGGTAGATCTGCATCATGCCTCAGCGGAACAAGGTGAGATCTCCGGTACGGTCGGCTTCGCGATCATCCACGAAGCGGATCCAGCAGCGGTAGACATAAACATCCTGCGGGCTCAACTGGCCGCGGTAGTGGCCGTCCCAGCCCTGCTTCACATCCTCGGTCTCGAAGACGAGCTCGCCCCATCGGTTCCAGATGCGCATCTTGAACTCTTTCACGAAGCGCACGAAGGGATAGAACACGTTATTGCTGAGATCCGTAGGGTCGTACGCTCCACCCCCACCACCATTGGGGTCAGGGGTGAACGCGTTCGGGATCACGACGTCATAGATGGGCAGGATCTCGATAATACTCGTGGCCGATCCAGTGCAACCGTTCACATCCGTTACGGTGAGCTGCACATCGAACTGGCCGATGTCCCCGTATGTGTGCGAGGGACTGTCGTTCGCACTGGTCGCACCATCGCCGAACGTCCACGCATAATTGTTGATGCTGCCAGTGCTGTTGTTGGTGAATTCCACGGTGGGTGCGGCCATGTCCGTGCTGTATGTGCTCGCCGTGAACGCCGCCGTAGGCGAAGGATGCACGATCACACTGCCCGTGTTCAATGCTGCTGCACTGCAACCTGCGGGGGTTGTCACCGTGAGCGATACGGTGTAGTTGCCAGCGCCATACGTATGCACAGGAGCAGGCGCGGTGGATGTAGTTCCATCGCCGAGGTTCCAAAGCCAGGTGACGTTCTGTGCGGTGAGGCTGTCAGGGAATTCGACGGTGAGCGGAGCACAACCTTGGCCGATGATCGGTGGAAGGGTGATGAAGGGCGGTACTTCGAGCACCAACTGGACCGTGCCGTTCAGCGTTTGCCCGCAGATATTGGTGGCGACGACATGCAACGTTTGGGTGCTGCTCACCGGAACCATGTGCGGACCTGCGCCGGTGGTGGAGAGTTCTGGCCAGGTATAGGTGACGCTGCCGGAATAGCCGATCACTTGCGCGCCCACCGAGGCGACTGCTCCAAGGCAGGTGGTGGTATCTCCCCAAGTGCTCAGCGCCGCGTTGGACATGTCGAGCACGATGACAGGGAAAGTGAGCGTAGGGCCATTGCATCCAGCCGCATCGCTCACACTCACGGTCACCAATTGCGAAGCGGGGAACGAGTACGTGAGCGGACTTCCCGAACCGATGCCGACCCAGTTGATAGTGAGGTTGCCAGTGCCACCGCTGGCTTGCGCGTTCAGTTGCACGGGCGCGTTCACGCACACGGTGTCGGGTACTTGTGCAGTGAGGGTGATGGGCTGGGGCGCGGTGATGGTCGCGTTGCCCTGTGCGGTGCAACCGTTCGCATCGGTGACCACTACGATGTAGGTCCCCGAGCCGAGGTTGTTCGCCACGGAGGTAGTCTGGCCACCGGTGTTCGCGCTCCAGAGGTAGGAGTACCCCGGTGTGCCGCCGCTTACCGATGCGGTCGCGATACCATTGCTGTTACTGGCACAGGTGGGATCCACCGCTGTAACGTTCGTCACCGCGAGCGGTGAAGGTTCTGGAACGGACACGGACATTGTCGTGTCGCAACCCAACTGGTCGGTAACTACGACGGTGTAGTTGCCGCCCGCCAGACCCGTTGCGGTAGCTGTGTTCTGGTGCGCGGGATCGCTCCACAGATAGGTGAGCGTTGCACTGTTCGGAACGAAGGAGGCCGACCCGGTCGAGCCGCCAGCACACGCCACTGTTGTCGCGCTGATGCCCGCATTGAGGAAGCTGTTCGAGAGCGTGACATGCACGGAGTCGACATCCGCAGGGCACCCATTGTTGCCGGTGGTGGTCAATTGCAGGTCCACGCCACCATTGGCGATCTCCGCGTTCGTTGGGTTGTAGTGTACACCCAGCCCGAAACCCGTGAAGCTGCCCGCACCACCGGACCAGGTGCCGCTGGAGGCATTGATCACCGATCCCTGCAATTGCACCGGCAAGGAATTCATGCATCCGATAACGTCAGGTCCGGCTTGCGCGACATTGGGTTGCGCGGCAGCGCTCACCGTGGCACTGGCCGTCGCTGGCGTGCAACCGTTCGCATCGGTTACCTGAACGGTGTAAGTACCCGCGCCAACGGTGATGGTCGGTGTGGTCGCCCCGTTGTTCCAGCTATAGAGGTAAGGTGGCGTTCCACCGCTCGCGGTCACGCTCACGCTTCCGTTGCCCTGGCCAGCGCATGTTTCGCTCGTCGCCTGGATGTTGCTGATGGTGATCGCTGTGGGTGCTCCCACGGTGGTGTTCAAGTTCGTGGTGCAATTGAGTTGATCGGTGACCTGCACACTGTAACCACCAGCACCAAGACCTGTAGCCGTTGCGGTTGTTTGCCCTGTCGGGGTCCACAAGTACGAGAACGATGGTGAACTCGGCAGAAACGAAGCGCTGCCATCCGTTCCACCATTGCATGATGCGTTGGTGCTGCTGATCGACGCGTTGACGAAACCGTTGGAGATCGAAATATACACCGCGTCCACCGCCGGAGGACAGGCGCTCGCATTGGTAGCCGTGAGGATCAGATCAGCGGCACCTGCGGCGATCTCGCTCGCGGACGGTGTATAGATCGAATTGGGGAACGAGCCGCCGTACGTGCCGCTTCCACCGGACCAAGCAGACGAGGTCGCATTGGCCGAAGTTCCTTGCAAAGCGATGGGCCACGCTCCGAAGCAAGCCACGAGATCCGGGCCGGCGTTCGCGGTTGGCGGTTGCGAGGTATTGATCACCGCCGCAGTGGGCGCGGAAACACACCCGTTCGCATCCGTTACGGAAACAGGATAGATGCCCGCGCCCGCCGTGATCGAAGACGAGGTCGCACCGATGGTACCCCATGTGTATTGATAGGGTCCTGTACCTGTCACGATGCTCACCCCTGCTGTTCCGTCACCGTTGCCCGCGCAGCTTTCGTCGGTGCTCGTGAGCGCGACCATCAGCCCGGGGATGACATGGATCGAATACACATAGGTCTGGAACGCGACGATCGGACAAGCGCCATCGCTCACGTTCACGATGAAAGGATAGAAGCCTGCGCTTCCCGCACTGGCGGTCCAGCATACATGGCAGGTGATCGGGTTGGTGCCGGAATAACTGAAGGTGGCACCTTGCAGGCTGGCCGCTACATTGCTGGTGGCCTCCAATACGTTGTTCGCATTGGGATCGCTGATCACCATATCGAAACAGAAGTTGCCGCTTTCGCAGACTTGCACGGCGTAGGGTGCGGTCTGAACGGCATTGCCGCTCAAGTTGGTCACCGTGCCTGTGGTGGGATCCGGCGGGACATTGCTGCATGGGTACACCACGAACTGCATGTCGCGCATGATCGTGCCGATGAGGTTGCCGTTCGCATCCCACTCACTCACCTGCACCACCACGACCCAATTCCCCGAAAGGCTGCATGTGAAATTCAATTGGCCCGTTACCGGATCGAGGGTTAGACCTGTAATGGGCTGCCCGGGCGAGAACGGCGCCACGTAGGGGATCGGGGCGTTGCCAGCGGTGCGCGCGGTGATCAGCGAGTAGCTGAGCGAATCGCCTTCGGGATCCACCGTGCCGTAGCTGTAGGTTATCGGATAACCTAGGCACACGTAAGGAATGGCGAGATTGGTGAACGTCGGCGAATCGTCACAGGCATTGATGGTGTTGTTCAATGTGGCCTCGATGTACATGGGCTGCGAGCCCGGGTTCTGCAGGTTCACAATGGCGTTGTTGCGCCAGATGTTCGTCCAGCTGATCGTCCAGAAGTCGCACGGCGGAAGTGTGATGACACCGGTATAGATGTATTGCTGAATGCCGGGCAGGCTGCCTCCGTTGCAGGTGCTGTTGGGCAGCTCCAGATCGCAGAGCTGCGAGAGTTCGGTGCCACCCGGTGTGCTCACGTTCAATGTGTGGTTGGCGCAGGGGCTGGTGATGTCCAGATCATAGCTGGGATCAACGTTGATGCCCGCGCAATCGCGGTACACCACGAGGGTGATCCGGTACTGGTTGTTCCCGAGGCAGTCCCAGTAGATCTCGCCGCCGCTCATGTGCGTGGCCCGGGCGGTGATGCTGGTAAGCGCGAAGAGCAGGATGCTGGTGTAGAGTTTTCGCGTCATCGGCCTCGTGGCTCGCCCCACGGAAGGAGGTTTGCACGCGGTGAAACACTCGGATGGCGCGGGATGTTCGCTTTATTCGACGAGCCCAGCGCGCACGTCGACAAGCAACCGAACGAGCGAAGAGCAATCCTTGTCAAGGCTCAGCGCACCATCCCCCATACGCGGCTGCCGTTCCTCAAAGAAGTCACAAGCCGACCGAATGGTCGCTCACCTTCGTTGCCATGGAAAAGAACCTGTCCACCCTCACCATTCTGCACTACGTGTATGGCGGGCTATTGTGCTTTCTTGGCCTGTTCATGCTGCTCTTCGTAGCGCTCGGGCATTTCTTCAGCAGCGAATGGCTCTTGGCCAACGCTCACGAACCGCCACCACCCTTCCTCGCCGCGCTCTTCAAGTGGATCGGCTGGGGCCTGTTCGTCTTTTTGGAGATCAAGGGCGTGCTCAATTTCATCAG
>JANMKC010000396.1:0-17164 GCA_031371785.1 Flavobacteriales bacterium
CGCATGGTCTTCTCGAACATCCGGAAGGGTTCGTTCGATTGGGATTGGCAGCAGACCACCGATGATGGGAAGACCTGGGCATCGCAGTGGAAGATCCAGTATCGGCGCAAGAGGTAAGATCCGCGGTGGGCTTCGTGCGCAGATGCTCGAAGCCGGGCTCGCGCAGAACGCGGATCAGTTCATCCCGCTATAGGAAGGCGTGCCGGACATGGCGCTGTTGGAGCCGCCCACGGGCAGTTGTGCTTCCATCAGATCCGCGCGCGCCACTACGCGCACAGGGCTGTTGGAAGAGCTTCGGTCCGCTACGTGGGCTGATCTTCTTGGAGGTGGACTGATGGGCCGGTTCGTGCATGCGTTCCTTCCGTTGATGTCACGCCGCCATCTTGTTCACAGCGATCCGTTCAGGCCATCACATCGATGCCGGTGCATGTTCCGGGATGATATCGATCGCAGTTTTCGGGCCTTTCGTCGTGCACCTTGCGTCCACCGGTTTTCAACCGACCGCAGCATGGCTACTTTCGCCGTATGCGATTTTGGCCTTTGCTTGTCTTTTTCATTGTCGCTTGCGGCTCGAAGGACAATACGCTATGCGACCGTTTCTACGCACCCTATCCGGATTTCATCAGCCAGCGGCAACGCACAGCCGCGAACGCCGCGTTGCTCGATGCCATGGCCGCCTATTCCAAAGGCGACTTCACAAAGGCCGCCATTGGCCTCCATCGCGAAGTGGACAAGAACGATCGCGATTACACCGCGCGGATGTACCTCGCCAGTGCATTGATCGGTGCGGGCGATCCGTACAAAGCGGAAATGCACCTGGATTTTTTGGAGAAAGCGCCCAGTTCCGGCTTCAAGGACCAGGTGGAATGGTACAACGCGCTCTGCTGGTTGTGCAGCGGACAATATGCGCGCTCATTGCAGCAGAGCATGTGGATCGCTGAGCAGCCTGCGCACACCTACAAGGCGGAAGCACATGCGTTGGCGCTCACGCTCAGCGACCATTGAACCCGGATCCATCCGAACTCATCGACCACCTGCGCCACCGCCTGCGCGAGGGACCGCCGGGCCATGATCGCTTCATGGAACTGAGCGGCTACCAACGTCCGGATATCGCGGATGTGATCCGCCAGCAACCGCCGCCGAAGGAAAGCGCCGTGCTGGTGCTGCTTTATCCGCACGAAAGTGAACTGCGCACACTGCTGATGTTGCGACCGGACTACGATGGTGTGCATAGTGGACAGGTCGCCTTCCCCGGAGGACACCGCGAGCCGCATGACGTGGACCTGCGCCATACCGCACTGCGCGAATTCACGGAAGAGACGGGCGCGTCGCATGCCGGTTTCGAGGTGCTTGGCGAAATGACCCGCGTGTACATTCCTCCGAGCCGGACGCTTGTGACACCTGTGCTCGCGTATGCCGGGGCGCTCGGCCCTACCTCACCCGATCCACATGAAGTTGCTGCGCTGATCCCGGTAAGCGTGCAGCACTTGATGCGTCACGACATCCTCAAGCATCGCATGCAGTACATCGCCATGCTGGGGCGCGAAGTGGAAGTGCCGTATTGGGATGTCGCCGGCCATGCGGTGTGGGGAGCTACCGCACTGATGATCGCGGAACTACGCGAACTCCTGCAAGGGCTGCGGTAATCCGGCTTCCTTGCGGAAGCGGTCGTTCGGCACCACACCGTCCTTGTCCGCGCTGAACTCCGGCTTGATGCGCTTCACGAAGTACATATCGATGCGGCCCTTGTTCTTCGCCTCCACCTGGCCGCGATGCTCGCATACGAAGCGGCTCTTGATCAGCTCATAGGTGGCTCCGCTCACGTTCACCTCGCCGGGTTCGCCACTGCTCTCCATGCGGCTTGCCGTGTTCACCGCATCGCCCCAGATGTCGTAGGCGAACTTGCGTTTGCCCACAACGCCCGCCACCACCGCGCCGGTATGCAGACCGATACGCAGCACCCACGGTTCCATACCGCGCGCCTTACGCTCCTCTTGCATCCGGCGCATGTCCTCGCGCACGTCAAGCGCCGCCATCACCGCTTTCACCGCGTGATTGGTGTCGCTGGTGGGCACGCCGCAGGCGCTCATGTAACTGTCCCCGATGGTCTTGATCTTTTCGATGCCGTAGTGTCCGATGATCGCATCGAAGCGGATGAAACACTCATCCAATTCGCCCACCAGTTCCTGCGGGGTCATCTTCTCCGCCACTTTGGTGAAGCCCTTCATATCGGTGAACATCACGGTGACCTCGTCGTGATGCCGGGCTGTGGCCTTGCCCTTCTCCTTCAATTCATCGCTGATCTCCTTCGGCAGGATGTTCAACAACAGTTCCTCGATCTCCACTTTCTGCCCTGCGATCTCTTCGCTCTGCTTCACCACTTCGGCGGTGCGCTCCTTCACTTTGTGCTCGAGCACCACGTTGCGCAGGCGTAGTTGCCGCTCGCGGAACTTGATCCAGGACCACGCGCTTCCACCGATCAGCAACGTCATGGCCGTGTAGAACCACCAGGTCTTGTACCACGGCGGCAGTACGGTGAAGTGATATAGCACCGGTTCGCTCCAAAGACCTGAACGGTTGCGGGCCTTCACCTTGAACACGTAGTGCCCCGGGGCCAGGCCGGGATAGTGCGCGTCCGTTTCAGCGGTCACCGGCTGCCAATCCTTTTCGAGGCCTTCGAGGATGTACTGGTATCGCACGGCGCCTTGATCGCTCAGGCTTACGCAACCGTATTCAATACGCACGTCGCGCTCAGTGTGCGAAAGGTCCACACCGTCGATCGCGTCGCGTTCTTCGAGATTCACCTTCAGCACGCGCACCGCGATCAGTGGAACCTCCGCGCGCTCATCGCCATGATCGATCACGACATGGTCGGCGCCGTTGGCCGTTCCGAACCAAAGGTCACCGGTCCGCGTGCGGCACACTGCGCCGGGGTTGGCTTCTATGCCGGTGAAGCCGCTTCGCCCGGTGAAGGCGAGGAAGGTGTTGCCGTCCTTCTTGCGTTCGTTCAAGCCGAGGTTGGTGCCGATCCAAACATGCCCGTTGGCATCCGTAACCAGCGAGCGCACGTTGTTCGATAGCAGGCCGTTGCTGACATCGTACGTAGCGGCCACCTTGCCGTTCTGGATGATCAGGACTCCTTGGCTCTGCGTGCCGACCCAGATGCGGCCGTCAGTATCCTGCGTGAAACAAGTTGGCGTCACCACTTGCCCGACATCGATGCGCGCGGCCTTGTCGGTGGTTCCGGCAGTGATGAGGCTTACACCACTGCTGGCCGTGCCCACCCATGTATTGCCTTTCGCATCGTTGAAGAGCGCCGTAACGCTGTTGCCTGCGAGCCCCTCACCCGTACGAAGAACTTGCGGAACGCCGCCCGGCGTCCAGCGGATCAACCCGTTGATGGAACCGATCAGGACCGCGCCACCCCCGGCGTGGGCCAATGCGGTCACTTTGTTGTCCGCGAGGATCGCGACGAAGTCATCGAAATATGAACGGGGCTTGCCTCCTGTCGCCGACCCTTCGAGCAGGCCACCATCCGTACCGATCCACACGCGACCGCTCGCGTCCGGCAATATGCACCGGACACTGTTGTTGTTCAGGTCGCCGTTCTGGACGGTGAGTTTCTGCACGCTCATCGGGCCGCTGCCCGAGGGGTCGAGGATCGTGATGCCGCCGTTCGTGCCACACCATATCCGGCCATCGGCCGCCTGGGCAACGGCCCACACATGGCGTTCCACAAGGCCGTCCTCATCGGTGAACGTCCGGAAGCGATCACCCTTGAAGATGTCGAGACCTTCATCGTTCGTGGCGATGAGCAGGTTGCCCTCGCGATCGCGGGCAAGCGCGCGGATGGTCTGGCTGTGCAATCCATTGGACCGGTTCAGGAGTTTCAGCCCGTCCTTCTCCACCCGCACGAGGCCGGCGTCCCAAGTGCCGATCCACACACGGCCGAGTTCGTCCTCGCTGAAAGCGTACACGAAACTGCTCGGCATGCCCGTGGGCAGATCGTAGCTCATGCTGCTTCTCTCGGCGGGGTCGAAGCGGATCGCCCCGTGGTCCTGCGTGCCCACCCACAGTCCGCCTGCCGCATCCTCGTGGTAGCAGGTGATGCGCTGCTGATCGGCAAGCACATCCACCGGATAGTTCTCGAAACGTGACTTCGACACGCTCCAGACATGCAGGCCGGAACCCGCTTCGAGGAAAACAAGATCACCGTTCTTCCGGCGGACAATACTGGTGATGCGTTCACCCGGCCCATTGCCTTCAACAAAGCGTTCCACTTGCACAGGCCCGCTCTCTGGCAGGTCCTTCAACCGCAACGCGCCCATGCCGAAGGTGCCGATCCATATCGCACCACTGGCGTCCTGCGCGATGGCGGTCACATCCACGGTGAGCGGCTTGTCGGCCAGGGTGATCGCGCGGAAACGACGGCCCTCGCTCACGCTGATCCCTCCACCGAGGTGACCGCACCAGAGCCGCTTCCGATCATCCATGAACAAACTGCGCACGCCACCCGAGGCCATGCCTGCATTCTGTCCCGGAGCAACCACGCTGACCCCATCATAGCTCGCCAACCCTGATTCGGTGCCGAGCCACACCAGCCCGGTGCTGTCCTGCAGCACGGCATACACTTTCGATGCGGGCAGGCCGTTCGCGATCGAAACGTTCTCGAAGTAGTAGCGCTGCCCTGAAGCGCAGAGCGACAACAGACAAAGAAGCAACGAGGCTCGCGCGCGCATGTGAAGGGTGCGCCCAAGGTATGCGACGGCGCCGAACGACGGAACGCTACCGCGTGAGTTCGTAGAAGCTGGGATCCGTGCCAGCTGCCTTGCTCACCACGAGCGTATTGGTCACGCTCTCGCTGTAGTTCTCCAGCAGGCTCTTGAGCGAACCGTAGTTGTAACAGCTGTAGATGTCGTCCTTCTTCCCATCAACGGGAACCCAGTAGGTCCTTCCGGCGGCGCTGCGCCCATGCCCCACGTAGCCGACGAGGAGGGTGTTCACCTTGTTCGTGCGCACCAGATCGCGCAACTCGATGTTGAAGAAGCGCTCGATCTGGCCCTTGGACATGTTCTTCTTGGTAATGGTGCGCTGCGCATTGTACTTGCCGAACGAGCGCTGGATGTCGGCCAGGTCGTTCGCTTGCCCCTGTGGCGTTGGAAAGCTCTTGTAATCCGTGTTCTCGATGAGGATCACCCATGTATTGCCTGTGGCGCTGGATACAGGTTTTTCGACCGCAGTTTTTTCCACCGCTGGCTTCTCCGCCGTCGGCTTTTCGGTGACTACGGCAATAGCTGCGGCTTTGCGTTTCAACGGGTAGAGCGCTTCGGTGGAATTGCCGAACTGGTCCTCCACGCGCACGTTGATGTGGTCCTTGTCCTTCACCGGCAGCTTGATGCTGAAGTCGGTGGCCGTGGTGTCCGGAACGAAACTGGCGAATACACCATCCACGGTGATGGACCGTACACCGCTCGCATCGCTGGCCGTGCCTTCTATGAAGATCTCATCCTTGTCCGCCTCGATCGTGATCACATGCTCGTCGCTCGGTTTGGGCGACGTAACGGCGAGCAGCGGCGATGTGCTTTCGGAACGCTCCACGTTCAAGGTCACGTTGGCGACATTGTCATAAAGGTCGGTGGCTTCCACGTCGATCGTCTTCGCGGCAGGGCCGAAGGGCACGCTGATGAAGAACTCGGGGTCCTTCTCATCCTTCGCGTAATCCGCATCGACACCGTTGACGCGCACGCTCTTCAGCAGGTTCTTGTCGCGCACGTGTCCGGTCACTTTCACTTGTGCCAATGCGCTGCTCACCTGCACTACGTCGCCTTTGCGGTACGGCTCTACGATCGTGATCACCGGTGGATCGCTTTCGCGGTTCAGTTCAAAGATCTGCTGATCGATCGCCGATCTATGATCAGCGAGTTTCTTGCGGTCGTCCGCGGTGAAAGCCGCATCGCCCTCCATCGCTTTCTGCGCCAGGACCAGGTCTTTTTTCGCACCGTCAAGATCCACGTTGGCTTCCTTGCACTCTGCGCGCAAGAGCAGCGCGCGCACATCCTTCGCGTTCTTCAGGACCACCTTGTTCAGGTCGTTCACGGCGTTCTGGTACTGGCCAAAGCCGTGATAGTAGATCGCGCGCTGGTAGTACACCGCGTCATCCTCGCGGCCGAGCGAGATCACGTGGCTCACGTCATCGATCGCCTTGGCGAACTCCTTCTGCAGTCCGTACGCCTTGCTCCGCGTGAAGAGCGCATCGGCGCTCATCGTGTTCAGGTCCAATGCACGTGTACACTTCTCGATGGCCTTCTCCAGAGTACGCATCTGCATGGTCTGGCCACTGTACTGCTCATAGAGCTTGAGCTGCGTTTCAGCCTGTGCCACGTAGGCGGCTTCATAGAGGTAGTTCCATTCGATCACCTTGTCGAAGTCGAACTCGGCGGTCTTGTAGTCACGCGTAGCCATGCGGGCCAAACCATGCAGATAGTAGGTGTCCGTGGTAGCCTTCAAGGACAAGGCCGCATCAGCGGTCGCCGTGGCGCCATCCAGGTCGTTCGTCGCCAGGCAGGCGCGCACCTTGGTCTGCAGTGCTTCCATGCACTTGCGGTCCAACGCGAGCGCTTGGTCACAAAGCGCATAGGCTTGGGCCGCATCGCCAAGATCAAGAAAAGCCTTGGCCGCCGCCGCCGCATACAGCGGTTCGGAAGCGTCCAGTTCAGCGACTTTCTTGCGATCCGTGGCGCATTCCAGTTTTTTTCCGAGCAGTTCGTACACATCGGCCCGTGCTTGGAACGCCTTCAGGAACTTCGGGTCCACCTGCACCGCTAGCGTGTACTTCTCCACGGCCTGGTCCAGTTGGTTCTGCTCGCGGAGCTTCTCGCCTTCCTTGAAAAAAGCCTTGCCGTTCTGCGCTGTTGAAACAGACAGAAGCGTAATGAAGGTGAGAAGGGTGGAAACAGTTCGCGTTGCGCTCATGTGCCGTGGTGGCGCGAAAATAGGGCCATCGTTCGATGCACGGCCGCACGGCCCCGTCCTGCACGTGGCTCCTGCTACTCCTGGGTGAATTTGTCCATCACCTGTTGGGTGACGCCACTGCTACTGAAACCACCATCATGGAAGAGGTTCTGCATGGTGACGTACCGGCTGAGGTCGCTGAAGAGCGTGATGCAGTAGTTGGCGCAGGCCTCGGCGGGTGCGTTCCCCAATGGGCTCATCTCCTGTGCGAATCCATAGAAACCACCGAAGCCCTTGATGCCGCTGCCAGCAGTGGTCATCGTGGGCGATTGGCTCACGGTATTCACACGCACTTTCTTCTTCTCGCCGAGGTGGTAGCCCCACGAACGCGCGATGCTTTCGAGCAGCGCCTTCGCATCGGCCATGTCGCCGTAGCCGGGGAACACGCGTTGCGCCGCTATGTAGCTGAGCGCGACCACACTGCTCCACTCCGCGAGCGCATCCGTCTTGTGCGCCGCTTGCAACATGCGGTGCAGGCTCATCGCGCTGATGTCGAGCGTTTGCTTGTACCACTCATAGTTGAGGTCGTCGTAGGATCTGCCCTTCCGCACGTTGGGGCTCATACCGATGGAGTGCAGCACGAAGTCCATCTTGCCCCCCAAGTGCTGTTGGCTTTCCGTGAAGAGCTTTTCGAGGTCCTCGTCCTTCGTCGCGTCGGCACCCACGATCGGTGCTTTGATCGCTTCCGCCAGCTTGTTGATCTCGCCCATGCGCATGGCGACGGGCGCGTTGGTGAGCACGATGCTCGCTCCCTCCGCGTGCGCCAGTTCGGCGACTTTCCACGCGATGCTCTGCTCGTTCAGCGCACCGCTGATGATGCCGCGTTTTCCTTTCAATAGTCCGTAAGCCATGTTGTCAGTGATGGTGGCCGAAGATAGAAGCGGTGCGGTCTCTCGTTCTATTTTCACGCCCGCCATGGAAAACGATCATTTGGATCTCAGGTCTCTGTTCAGCGCCGTGAGCCAATTGGAACGGGCCTACGCCAGCGCGCCTGCGGACGATCTCGCGCGGGACGGATGCATCCAACGGTTCGAGTACACTTTCGAGCTTTGCCGCAAGATGCTGCGCCGCCAACTTGAACTGATGGGCATGGAGGATGCCGCCCGGATGACGATCAAGGACCTCTACCACGAAGCCGCCGACGCAGGGTTGATCAAGGACTCGAAGCGCTGGTTCCGTTATCAGGAAGCGCGGAACATCACGAGCCATGTGTATGATGAGAGCAAAGCCGAGAAGGTCTATCTGCAAGGCGCGGAGTTCGTGGGCGATGCAAGGCTCCTGTTGAACGAACTGCTCGACCGCCATGCTTGATCTGTCGTCCGAGGATCTCGGGATCCTGAACACGATCCTCACCGAACAGATGCCCGGTGTGAAGGTGCTCGCTTTCGGCTCGCGTGTGAAGGGCCGGGCGCGCAAGTTCAGCGACTTGGACCTTGCGCTTGACGCGGGTTCGCCGATCGGTTGGTCGCGCATCGGCGACCTGAAGGAGGCGTTCTCCGAAAGCGATCTGCCGATCAAGGTGGACGTGATCGACCTGAACGACATAACCGATCGCTTCCGCGAGTTGGTGCTCAGCCACGCGATACCGCTTCCAGCAACGGCGCAAGAGGATCGATAGATCAGCGCTCTCCCGGGTTCTTCCGACCTTCCAGCAACTTCCCGATCATTGCCTTCACCCGCGCCGCACGCGTCTCCTCCCTCTTCGCACCCACGATCCACAGCACATACTCCTTGCGGTTCGTGAAGCTCAATGCTTCATAGAGCCTACGGGCTTCGTTGTTCTTCTTGAAGGCGGCAGCGAGATCCTCCGGAACGCGGACGGTCTTCGTGGTGGCGTCCGCCCACTCGGCCTGGCTCGCGTGATAGTCGGTGCTGGCTTTGCTCGGTGCTTTGGGCGGCGCGTTCTTCATCAGGAAGGCGCTCCAGTTGTCGTCGAAGGAGATCAGCGAGAGCCATTGCATGTTGAACTGCTCCAAACACTCCCAGCCCTTGTCGCGGGTGAGGTCGGTCTTCGCTCCTTTGGGATAGCTGATCCACAAAAGACCTTCGGGAGCCAATTCCTTCGCGCACTTGAACACTTCGCGTTCGAGCTCGGCCTTGTTGTTCACAAAGAGATGGATGAAGCCATGCGACTTGCCGAGCTTGTTCGCGATGGTCGCGCCTTTGGGCAGCTTGCCGAGCGTCTTCGCATAATCGCTCGGAGCGTTCAGCGCGATCACGGAAGTGCCTTCGGTGATGCGCAGCTTTTTCTGGAGGGCGAGGGACACAGACGTTCCGCTTTGAAGCGAATATCGTTCAACCGCGAGTTCCAAAGTGGTCGGGAAGAACGGATGTGTTGGATCCTCCCCGTTCCGCCTTGCGTGTTCGGTGCGCGATATTCCCATGGGCACGCTCCCTTCCCCTACATTGGTCGCGACGGTTGGAAGTCTGCAGTACGGCAAGGCGTACCCCACCGCCACAAAACCAACCGCCATGGGCGCACGCGCTACGCTACTCATCCTCTTCGTTGTTGTTCTTTCCGGTGATGCCGCACGTGCGCAGCAGATCGCCGGTGGCCAATACACCTCTTGTTTCCTCTGCGGTGATAGCACAGTGAACTGCTGGGGAGCGAACACCAACGGAGTCTTGGGCAACAATGCTGCGCTGGACAGTTGGGTGCCGGTGCAGGCCGTGGGTTTGACCAGCGTGGTAGCCATCTCGAACGGCAAGGAAAGTCACGTGCTCGCCGTCAAGAGCGATGGCAGCGTATGGTCATGGGGCACGAATGACTTCGGAGAATTGGGCGATGGCAGCACGACGGACAGTCCGGTGCCGATACAGGCGAGCACCACGGGTAATGCGGTCGCTGTTTCCGCCGGTGGCTTCCACTCCTTGGCCTTGATGGACGATAGCACGGTGTGGGCTTGGGGCTACAACATGTACGGCCAGCTCGGTGATGCTACCAACGTGGACAACTCTTTGCCCGTGCAGGTCATGGGCCTCACTGGCGTTACGGCCATTGCGGCGGGCTGGGGCCATTCCCTTGCTTTGCTCGCGGACAGCACGGTGTGGGCGTGGGGTTCCGGTATCGAAGGCGCACTTGGCAACGGAGGCAACGCCGATAGCAACGTGCCTGTGCAGGTCTCCGGGCTTTCAGGCATCACTGCTATCGCCGCCACGCGTGGTCATTCCATCGCACTCGCAAGTGACAGTACCGTGTGGACCTGGGGCTTTGGCGGATACGGCCAATTGGGTAATGGGGGCAACGCCGATAGCAACGTGCCGGTGCTGGTATCCGCGCTCACGCAGGCCGTGGCCATCACAGGTGGTCATGTGTATTCCGCCGCGCTGTTGAGCGATGGCACCGTATGGACCTGGGGCCGCAACTTCACCGGAGTGCTCGGCAACGGCAACAATACCGACAGCAATGTGCCGGTGGAAGCGCTCGTGCCCACGGGAATCGTAGCGATCTCCGGTGGCCACGAGTATTGCATGGCGCTGCGCGGTGATGGCACCGTGTGGGACTGGGGTTCCAGTTCCTTTGGCCAGATCGGCGATGGCACGAACCAGGACCGCAACATTCCCGTGCCAGTGATCGACCTCTGTGCGGGTACCAGTTCCATTGCGGAAACAGCTACGCTTCCCTCCTTGTCCGTCTTCCCGGATCCCGCGCAAGACGCGTGTACCATCACGCTGCCCGGCAACATCTTCGACCTGACGATGACGGATCTCGCGGGCAGGATCGCCGTGGTGCGGTCGGCGATCAACGGGCAAGCGTTCATCGACATCAGCGCGCTACCCATAGGCGCGTATGCGCTCCGCGTGGTTACCCGCGATGGCCGCTTGATCCATTCGCACCTCGTGAAGTACTGACCGGCGCTTGCGAGCGGCTCTATTGAACGCGCACGGCTGCGCTCTTCGGAAATATTGAGGATGGTTTGGCGTGCCCCTCGCAAAAGGATCGGATAGCGCTCTCTGTTCTGCTCTTCCGGATCAACGGCCTACGCGGTGCCACTGCGATCGCGCACGCGAATCTCCGCGTCTGGAGGGAGCTTCCGCGATCATGCCCGAACCCATCGCAGGGGCTCCCGTGTTGCGATGAAGATGTGGTCTGCACAGGCAAGATGCCTGCGCTACTTTCCCTTCAACAACTCCCGCGCGTTCTCCACCGCAGCCTTGCTGGTCTTCTTCCCGCTGAGCATGCCCGCGAGCACATGCACGCGTTGCTCCGCATCGAGCGGGCGAATATGGGTGGTGACATGCTCCGCCTCGTGATCCTTCGAAACGAGCAAGTGCGTATCGGCCTTGCTGGCGATCTGCGGCAGGTGGGTGATGGCGATCACTTGGCGGTCCTTCGCCATGCGCGCCATGAGCGATCCTACGCGGTGGGCGGTCTCACCGCTCACGCCGGTATCGATCTCATCGAAGATCACCGTGGGCAGCGCCTTGCTCTCTGCGGCGAGGCTGATCAGCGCGAGCATCACGCGGCTGAGTTCACCGCCGCTGGCCACTTTATCAAGCGGTGCGGGCGCGCGGTCCTTGTTCGCGCTGAAGCGGGCACCCACGTGATCGATGCCCGTGGAAGTGTGTGCGATATTTCCGTGATCGAAAGCGAACACCGCGTGCGGCATGCCTAGGTCCTTCAATAGTTCCGTGACCTGTTGGGCCAATGGATCGATCGCCTTCACACGCTTCCCGCTGATCGAACGTGCCTGCTTGTCCACATCAGCGAACATGGCGTGCTCCTCCCCTTCCAGCGTGTTGATGCGATCGCCGAGCGAGCCAATGCGTTGGGTGCGTTCGCGAAGATCTTCGCGCAAGGCGATCAAGCTTTCCACGTCGCGCACGCGGTGTTTCAGTTGAAGCCGGATCAGCGTGTCGAGCCGTTCCCGCAGTCGTTCGGCTTCTTTTGGGTCGATGCTCACATGAGCAGCAAGACGTTCCGCCTCGTTCGCGATGTCCTTGAATTCAATGGCTACGCTGCTCAAGCGATCGTGCAAGCCAAGCACGCCCACATCGAGCCGCGAACTCTTGGCAAGGTGCTGCCGCATCGCGGCCAGCAGCGTCAGCAGTCCATCGTCGCCGTTGATGCCCTGCTCCAGTGTTTGCAATGCACCTGCAAGTTCTTCGGCGTGATCAGCGCGAGCGAGCGACTGTTCCAAGGCGGGCTGTTCATCGGGCACAAGCCGCGTGGCTTCCAACTCGTCCAACTGGAAGCGCAGGTAGTCCAATTCGCTTTGGGCTTTCGCCTCCTCCTCGCGCAGCGCGTCCAGTTCCGCACGCTTCCTCTTCCAGGAGTGGAACTGCTCGGCATACGAACGCACCTGCGCGGTCTGTTCGGCGAAGTGATCGATGAGTCCCAATTGGAATCCGGGATCGTTCAGCAGCAGCGTCTGGTGTTGGCTGTGCACATGCACCAGGCGTTCACCGAGTTCCCGGAGCTGTTCCAGGCGAATGGGCGTGTCGTTCACGAAGGCGCGGCTTCTTCCGCCGGGATCCAATTGCCGCCGCAGGATCATCGGCGACTCGCACGGAATGTGGTTCTCATCGCACCACGCGTCGAGCGCGAGCTTCTTCACCTCCACTTCGATCTCGATGACACAGCGTTTGCTCGCATCGCGGGCGACCGCTCCATCAGCACGCTCACCGATGGCCAGTCCCAGCGCACCGATCAGGATGCTCTTGCCGCTTCCGGTCTCGCCAGTGATCGTCGTGAAGCCTTTGCTGAGATCCAGTTCAAGCTCATCGATGAGCAGAAAGTTCTGGATGGAGATGCGGCGTAGCATTCGGCCCAAATTTGCGGATCAGCAATCAGCGATCAGCGATCAGGAATCATGAATCAGGAATGTGCGGGCATTTCTGATCCCTAATTGCTGATCCTAGCTTCCCGAAACCATCTTCTGGTACTGCTGGATATGCCCCGGATCGATGATCTGCAAGGTGTTCAGCACCTTGGTCTTCTCCTGCGGATCGGCAGGCTTGAATACGTTCACCAGCTCGTTGTACTTGGCATTGAAGAGCACTTGCAGGTTGATGCTGCTGGGTTTCACTTGGTGTACGCTCTTCAGTTTCTCGATAGCGGAAACCATGGCCGTTCGCGCCTTAGACGCATCGGTGGACATTTGATCGAAGCCTTGGCGGTGGTAGTTGTACAGGAATTCGCGTAACGGACGGAAGACCGCCTGCTGTTGGTTATCCACCAACCAATACCGGTTCTTCTGGTCCTCGAAGGCCTTCCACCCTGCATCGTTCGAGTTCTGCGCATTGCTCACCACCTGCTGCGCTTGCTCGTAGAACTCGTTGCCGCCCATGCTGCGGAACGTATCGGCATCGGCCCCCAGAATGAAGTAGGCGTAGAAGCCCATCAGCGAGGCGAGGTTGCTCGTGTAGCGTTCCGGGGCGAAATCGATCTGCGTGTTCTCCAGGAACTGGAAGGTGACGTTGTTGTCCAGGATCTCCATCACCGGGCTCAGGTAATCGGTTCCATAAATGGGCCGCGAGAAAACGATCTGCATGGTGCCCTTGAACTGGTCCACGCTGGATTGCTCGCTCACGGTGATGAGGAAATTGCAATCGATGCGTTCGGCCGCAGTGTAGTTGTAGTTGGTCCAGCGCCGCGTGTTCATCAATTGGGTAAGCGCCGTCTCCAGGCTTTTGAACACACGCGGATCCGTGGTGGCCACCTGCGGGGCGATCACGCTCACCTTGCAGTTGAACTCTTGGGCTTGCAGGGAAGTGGCGAGCAGGAAAGGAGCCAGCAACAGGTTCATCTTACGCATCGGGCAGTAGTGTTTCTATGCGGTCAAGTATGTCACGGGCGACATCGGTCTTGCTCTTCAACGCCAGTTCGGTCGCGTTCTTGTCACGCCCGATCAAGGTCACCTCGTTGGTGTCGTGGCCGAAGCCCGCACCAGCGTCGTTGAGGGAGTTGAGCACGATGAGGTCGAGGTTCTTCCGTGTGAGTTTCTCCTCCGCATGACGGCGTTCGTCGGTGGTCTCCAGCGCGAAGCCCACCAAGGTCTGCCCGTTGCGTTTGTTCGCGCCCATCCATGCGAGGATATCCTCCGTGGGCTCCAAGGTAAGCGGCAGTGTGGCGGCTCCTTTCTTGAGCTTCTCCACGGCGACCACCGCTGGCCGTTGATCCGCGACGGCGGCGCTAAGAATGGCAACATCGCATGCGGCGAAACGCGTTTTGCACGCATCGGCCATTTCGCGCGCGCTCACCACATCGGTGCGCGTGATGCCCGGTCGCGTAGTGTCCAGTTCAACAGGCCCGGCGATGAGTTCCACATGCGCACCGCGCAGCGCGGCTTCCTCGGCGAGGGCGAATCCCATTTTTCCAGTGCTGCGGTTGCCGATGTAGCGCACCGGATCAATGGCTTCCTGCGTAGGCCCGGCGGTGATCAGCACGTGCTTGCCTGCCAGCTTCGATCCACCCAACAATGCGGAGATCAGCGCATCCACGATGGCCTCGGGCTCGGTCATTCGCCCTTCTCCGCTGAGGCCGCTGGCGAGTTCACCGCTCTCCGGACCGATCGTTCGGACACGGCGCGCGCGCAACAGTTCCAAGTTCGCTTGAGTGCTGGCATCGCGGTACATCTCCAGATCCATGGCCGGGGCGATGAAGACGGGGCACTCGGCGCTGAGGTAGCATGCGAGCAACAGGTTGTCGCAGAGGCCGTGCGCCATCTTCCCGATGGTGTTCGCACTGGCTGGAGCGATCAGCATCACATCGGCCCAACGCGCCAGATGAACATGGTCGTTCCACGTTCCATCGGCACCGGTCATTTCCGTGAGGACGGGATGCTTGCTCACCGTGCCGAGCGAAAGTGGCGTTACGAACTCGTGCGCGGCCGGTGTCATCACTACTTGCACGTCCGCACCGGCCTTCACCAAGGCACGCACCAGCAACGGGGTCTTGTAGGCGGCGATGCCACCGGTGACACCGAGCAGCACTTTGCGGGGGAACACGCGGTCCATGCTTGCGCGCGGCCCGGTCTGGATCGTTGGGCCGATCTTACTTCTTGATAGGCTCGTCCTCACCGGCGCGGCGGATCACCACGCGGCCTTCGAGCATTTCCATCACGGCGATGGCGCTGGGCTTGGGCATACGCTCGTAGTGCTTGCTCACTTCGATCTGCTCGCGGTTCTCATATACCTCTTCGAGGTTCTCGCCGCTGATGGCGAACTCCTCGAGCTTGGCGCTCAGTTCCTCCTTGATCTCCACGGCGATCTGGTTGGCGCGCTTGCCGAGCATGGACACGCTCTCGTAGATATTGCCGGTATCAACATCCAACTCGTTCACGTTGCGGGTAACGGTGGTCTTGGCGGCGGCGGCGAATTTCAGGTTCATGGGGTCGGGATACGTTTCAGTCTTTCCTGCAGGTCGATGAGGTCTTTCCGGAGGCGTTGGGCGTCCTTGGAGCGCTCGCTTTGCGGAAAAGCGTCCGCGAAGGTATCGAAGCTACGGATACCCTCCTCCACCCGCTGGCGCTTCTTGTTCTCGATGCTGTTCATCGCCAGGTCGTGGTCGCTGAGCAGGATGTTGTAGAAAACCTCCTCCCGATAGGGCGAATTGGGCCAGTGCTTCAGGAAATCGCGAAGGGCCAGGCCAGCCGCCTCGTAGTCGCGCGTCTTCACGTAGAGCATCGCGTTCTCATGCTCCTTCTTCTCCAATTTCTTCCGCAACCGGTCCACGATGGCGTTGCAGCTGTCCGTAAGGGTCGTTTCCGGATAACGCACAAGGAAGAGCTGCATCTGGTCGATGGCGTTCTTGGTAGCCTCTTGGTCCAGTTCGAATTCGGGTGATTCCCTGTATTGGCACATCGCCGCCAGGAAGGTGCACTCCTCGGCGTAGTGGCTGACAGGAAAGGTCTTGGCGAAGTTCTCCAAGTAGTATCCGCCCAGGATGTAGTCCTTTATGCCGTAGTAGCTCTTCGCGTACATGTAGCTCACTCGCTCGAAGGTGGTGTCCCCGCGCGTCAAGGAGGTGAGTTCCTCCAGCAGCGGCAGGGTGCGCTCATAAGCGGATGCCGCTTTGCGGCGCTGCTTCCGCGTGGCGTCCGGCGCGTTGCCCTGTTCCCCGATCGCGAAGTACTTCTCCGCCACGGCCATCTTCACGCCCACATCCTTGCTCTTCACCGCCCTGCTGAAGTCGCTGCACGAGGCCAGCAAGAGGGCGGCTGCGGCCAGGAGGAAGAGGGGTCGTTTCAAGACTTCGGCGTACAAAGGCGGCAAATGTAGCCGCAGCGAAGAACGATGCGCAGCGAGCGCAAGTGTGTTATGCGTCTTTAACCGTTCGATCGATTTTCTTCCGACCTCGTTCCGCCCATCGTCCGCCGGTTATTTTCGCCGCCGGAACACAACATCACTGTATGCCTTCGCCGAGGCTACGGCGCAGAAACATGAACGACATCTTCGACAAGATCCGCAAGGACGCCGGCCCCATTGGCCGCCACGCCAAACAGGCACACGGCTATTTCAGCTTCCCTAAACTGGAGGGTGAACTGGGTGCCCACATGACCTTCCGGGGAAAGGAAGTCCTGGTATGGAGCCTGAACAATTACCTCGGCCTGGCGAACCATCCGGACGTGCGCAAGGTGGATGCCGAAGCTGCCGCCCAATGGGGCATGGCCTACCCGATGGGTGCCCGCATGATGAGCGGACAGACGAAATACCACGAGCAGCTCGAAAATGAGTTGAGCGACTTCATGCAGAAGGAGGACACCTTTTTGTTGAACTTCGGCTACCAGGGCTGCATGAGCGCGATCGAAGCGCTCCTCTCCCGCCACGATGTGCTCGTGTACGACAGCGAGTGCCATGCGTGCATGATCGATGGCGCCCGCCTGCACATGGGCAAGCGCTTCGTCTTCCAGCACAACGACATGGCCAGCTTCGACAAGCAATTGGAGAACGCGGCCAAGCTGACCAAGGAGACCGGCGGCGGCATCATGGTGATGACCGAGGGCGTCTTCGGCATGGCCGGCGACCAGGGGAAATTGAAAGATATCTGTGCACTTAAAAGCAAATATGAATTCCGTTTACTGGTAGATGATGCGCATGGTTTTGGTACGCTCGGTACAACCGGTGCAGGAGCAGGAGAGGAGCAAGGTTGCCAGGATGGTATTGATCTTTACTTCTCCACTTTTGCAAAAAGCATGGCTTCAATCGGTGC
>JANMKC010000462.1:0-2425 GCA_031371785.1 Flavobacteriales bacterium
CATACGAAGCATGCGCGGTATCGAGCACGGGTCCATCCACATAGAAGCCGTTCGGGTCCGGGCGATCGAGCACGACGATCGGGATGTGCTGTTCGGCGGCGGCTTCCATCACGTAGTGCAACGTGCTGACGTAAGTATAGAAGCGCACGCCTACGTCCTGGATATCGAAGAGCAGCACATCCACATCCTTCAGCTGTTGGGCGGATGGTTTCTTGTTCTTTCCATAAAGGGATATCACCGACAGTCCGGTGCGCTTGTCCCATTCATCCGCCACATGTTCACCCGCATCCGCTTCACCGCGGAAGCCATGCTCCGGTGCGAAGACCTTCACCACCCGCACCTTCAGCGCGAGCAATGAATCCACCAGATGCGCGCGCCCGATGGTGCCGGTCTGGTTGGTGATCACCGCGACGCGCTTGCCTTGGAGCTTGGGGAGGTAGCTGGAAAGGCGCTCCGCTCCGATGACGATCGTCGTATTGCTGAACTCGTTCGCCGTGACCGGCGATGTTTGTGCGGGCAGTGTTCCTTGGCATCCGAGCAACGCGGAGAGCGCGGCTACCTTCGCCCAGACCGCCATGGGCTTTCCGCATTTCATCGCGCGCCGCATCCTGAGCGACAAGGACCGGCAGGACCGGCTTTCGCGGCCCATCGTGTTCATCGCGGTACTCGGCATTGTGATCGGTATGGCGGTGATGATCCTCACGGTAGGCATCAGCACCGGGTTCCAGCGCGAAGTCCGGGCCAAAGTAACAGGCGCTGGCTCGCACATCGAGATCGTGCCACTCGCGCAGAGCGATGCGAAGGACTCACCGCGCGTGCCCATCGCACAGTCGTTCTATCCATGGCTCGACTCTGTGCCCGGTATCGCACACATCCAGGTCTTCGCCGTGAAGCCCGGCATCGTGGAAACAGCCGATGAGATACAAGGCGTAGTGGTGAAAGGTGTCGGGCATGACCATGACTGGACGTTCATGCGCGCTCACCTGTTGTCCGGTGAAGTGCTCGCCGCGGTGGACAGTGTCTTTCCCGAAACGTTGCTGAGCAATTGGCTGGCGAAACGATTGCGGCTCGGCCTCGGAGACACGGTGACGATCTACCTCGTGACGGGGCATGAGGACAGCCGGCCACGGAAGTTCAGGGTGAAAGGCATTTATGAAACGGGCCTGGAGAAGATCGACCACCAGTTGGTCTTCGTGGACATCGCACAGGTGCAGCGTTTCGCACAATGGGGTGTGGAAGCGGAGATCAACGTGCTGGACTCGGAAAGCGTCGATGGGGTCATGATCGAAGGTGCGGCCTTCGGGGGCGACCATGCGTTCACCTATACCTGGCCGGGCACCGCCTTGAAAGGCAAGGGGCCACATGCGATCTGCGTTCGTCGCGATACGACACTGATGCTTGTGGTACATGATGCGAACGGTACCCTCCCGGACACGGCATGGATCCATCTGCACGGTGAAGGTCTCGCGGACCAGCTGTGTCAACCCCGACAACTCTTGCGGATCAGCCGACGCACCAGCGGAGGAAGCAGCAAGGATTACTGCGGCGGTTTCGAAGTGGCGCTCACCGACTACCGCGACCTGCTGGCGATGGACGATCGCATCTACAGCGACTATCTCAGCGAAGGACTTCGCACGGTCACCGCGCAGGAGAAATGCCCGGAGATCTTCGCCTGGCTCGAACTGCTTGACACCAACGTGGTGGTGGTGATCATGCTGATGATCATCGTTGCCATCATCAACATGACCAGTGCGCTTCTCATCATCATCCTGGAGCGCACCAACATGATCGGCGTGCTGAAAGCGCTGGGCAGCAGCAATGGCACCATCCGCCGCATCTTTCTGATCGACGCGGCCTACATCCTCGGTTGCGGCATCGTGCTCGGTGATGCGCTGGGCATCGGGCTCGCTTTGGTGCAGAAGCATTTCGGCCTCGTGCGGCTCCCGATCGAGAGCTACTATGTGGACCAGGTGCCGATCGCCCTCGATCCGTGGCCGATCATCGCGCTCAACATCGGCACCTTGCTCGTGTGTGTGATCGCGCTGGTGGTGCCAAGCATGATGGTGTCGCGCATCGCACCGGCAAAGGCGATCAGGTTCGATTGAAAATGGTTGATGGTTGTTCGTTGCTGGTTGCTGGTCGACAGTACACGATCACGGGACTCATCGGCCATCCCGCCGAACATCCAACAACCATCAACCAACAACAACACACCTCGCCGCTACCTTCGCGAACGCATGAAGATCCACGAGAACATCCTCTCCACCATCGGCAACACGCCACTGGTGAAGCTCAACCGCATCACCAAGGACGTCGCTGCCACCGTACTCGCCAAGGTGGAGACCTTCAACCCCGGCAACTCCATCAAGGACCGCATGGCGATCAAGATGATCGAGGACGCGGAGAAGGACGGACGCTTGAAACC
>JANMKC010000469.1:0-19819 GCA_031371785.1 Flavobacteriales bacterium
GTACAATTCGCCATTGTATGAGGCGAGCGACCAGACCTCGTGGCCGCTTCCGCTGTTCTCGATGGGAACCCAATTCGTCCCGTTCCATTTCTCCACGCAACGGTTGTTCAGCGCTCCGCTGGCTTGTCCACCGGCATACAGTTCACCGTTATGAATGCAGAAGCAACGTATTGTATTGATGGAACAATCATTTCCCATCGCGCTCCATGAAGTCCCGTTCCAGCGCGCCACTTTCTGGATGGGCATACCCGCTACCGAATCCACATAGCCGCCGGCGATCAGTTCATTGTTGAACACGGTGAGCGCATACACCACATTGGTGAACGCATTGTGCTGGAAGCCACCGCCCACTGGCGACCATGCGCTTCCGTTCCAGCGCGCGATACCCAAGCATTCGATGCCATCGGCATGCTCGAAGTTGCCACTCGCATAAAGCTCATCGTTGTACACGGCCGAGCCGTTCACGTAGTTGTCCGTGCCGCTGCCGACAGCGACCCACTGTGCGTTCATCGTTGTGTTCACGCAGCAGGTGATCGAAAGAATGAAGAGTGTTGTTGTTCTCATGTTCTGCACGCCGTAGCCCGGCGTAGGCGTTGGTGTTTTGTCCGCTGCGAAAATAGATCGGGGCCGGATCGGCGGATTACGGTCGAACCCGGATTCCGTTAGGGTGGATACCGTACGGGCTGGTGGTCGCTGGCATCGTGGGCGTGAAGAAATTCGCCTACGACATCTGGGGCGATACGGTGAACATCGCGAGCCGCATGAAATCCTCCCGGCGAGATGGACCGCGTGAACATCAGCGAGAGCACGTACGCGTTGGTGAAGGATGAACAAGACCTCACATTCACTTCGCGCGGCTTGGCCTGCCCCGGCCCCCGAGCCGGGGTGCAGGCGAAGGGGAAGAGCACCGCCGAGGTCCAACCAGTCGCAGTGCTTCTTCGGCAGACCCGATCATTTCCGGAAGCGATCAAACCTTGGTGGTCCATCACGGTCAGAGGCTCCCCTAACGAGCCTCACCCAACCGAACATAATGCGGCATACACTCCTTCTTGGTATCCTGATCACCACCGCTTCACAAGCCCAGACCATCGGACTCACCGCACACCTCCCCGGCAACCTGAACGGATATGTGCTCTTCGCCCCTACCTCGTACACCACCACGTACCTGATCGACAAATGCGGACGAAGTGTGCATACATGGAACAGCACGTACCGGCCTGGCTTGGCCGTGTATATGCTGGATGACGGATCCCTGCTGCGCACAGGCACCATGGGGAACATGACCTTCGGCGCTGGTGGGCGGGGCGGCATCATCGAACGCATCGCATGGGATGGTTCGATCCTGTGGAGTTACCAGATCAACAACGCCACCCAGTGCAGCCACCACGATATCCATCCCATGCCCAACGGCCATGTCCTGGTGATCGCCTGGGAGATCCACACTGCCGCCGAAGCGATCGCCGAAGGACGGGATCCCGCTCTTGTTGGCACGGTGCTGTGGGGCGAGAAGGTGATGGAACTGGAGCCCGTGGGCACCAACCAGGCGAACATCGTTTGGGAGTGGCACGGGTGGGACCACCTTGTGCAGCAGTATGACAACACCAGGTTCAACTACGGGGTTCCATCCGAGCATCCGGAACTTGTGGACTTCAACTATGTCGACACAACGACCTTCACTTCACAGGCCGATTGGATCCACCTGAACGCGATCGACTACAACGTGGCGTTGGACCAGATCATCCTGGGTTCGCACAGTTTGAGCGAGATGTGGATCATCGATCACAGCACCACCACGGCTGAAGCCGCTGCGCACGTTGGCGGAACACAAGGGCACGGTGGAGACCTGCTCTATCGCTATGGAAACCCCCAGACCTATGGTCGCGGTGGTCCTGCCGATCAGGTCTTCTTCGGGCAGCACAACCCGCAATGGATCGGTGCCGGCTTGCCGGACGCGGGCAAGGTCCTCGTCTTCAACAACGGGCTGGGGCGTCCTGGTCCACATTACTCCGAACTGGGCATTTTCACGCCACCAGCGGACAACACAGGCCAATATTCGATCGATGTGGTGCTGCCCTATGGGCCTTCAACATTGGACTATACGTGGACCGCACCTACGCCCACTGACTTCTATGGGTCCTACATCTCCGGTGCGCAAATGCTGCCTGATAGTGGCTTCATGGTGTGCAACGGTGCAACCGGAACATTCTTCGAACTGGACGGAAGCGGAGCGGAGGTTTGGCGGTATGTGTGTCCGGTGAACACGTACGGCCCGATGACCCAAGGAGCCCCGCCCATGGCCAACACCGTGTTCAGATGCACGTGGATCGCACCCGACGCTCCCGGGCTTGCCGGACATGACCTGACCCCCGGCGCTCCTATCGAGCTGCAGCCGATCGCCAACGCATGCGCCACGCAATCGGTGGGTGAACTGTTCGGGGCCGCGCGAACGATCATGATCTCTCCCGTTCCAACCAGCGATCGTATACACGTGAGCGATCTGGCCGCACCCTGCACGATCGATCTGTTGGATCCGCGTGGCGCGAATGTCAAGTCATGGCTGGTGGAGCGCAACGAGGTCGATCTCGATCTCTCGGCGATCCCTGCGGGCATCTATACACTTCGCGCGCAGAATGCGGAACAACGCTCCGTGGGCCGGGTGGTCCTTGTGCGCTGATCACCGCGCCGGACTCCTGTGAAATGATCCATCGGAGGTGGTGGCGTACTTCGTCGTCAAAAGCAAGAACTGTCGAGCCTGCACGATCAACAAAGCATGACCACATAACTCTCTCCGATAACATGATGATGTACCGACGGTTCCGTTCCATGGGCCTGCTGCTGGGCCTGGCGTTGATGCCAGCGATCACCAATGCCCAGTACAACCAATTGTGGATACCGGACACCCTTTCAGGCACCACCTTCAACCTGGCGCTCGTGGACACGTTCGCGCAAATGAGACCGGGCAACCAGACGATCACGGCCGCAGTGAACTTTAGCAAGTTCTGGGGTCCGACATTGATCTTCAACCAAGGGGACACGGTACACATGAACGTTGCCAATCATTTGAACGATAGCACCACGATCCACTGGCACGGCATGCATCTGCCAGCGGTGATGGACGGCGGGCCGCACCAGATCATTCCGCCCGGTACCGTTTGGCAACCCTATTGGAAAGTGAAGAACCAAGCCGCGACACTTTGGTACCACCCGCACTTGCATATGATGACCCAGGCGCATGTGACCAAGGGCTTGGGCGGATTCATCATCATCCGCGACGCGCAAGAGAGCGCTCTCGCCTTGCCGCGCACCTATGGCGTCGATGACCTGCCGCTCGCACTCACCAGCCGCAGGTTCCTCTCTACCAATCAAATGGCTTTCAGCATTATCGACAACTATGGCGACTACGCCATGGTCAATGGCACATTGGATCCCGCAGTGAGCTTGCCCAAGCAGGTCGTGCGCCTGCGCATTCTCAATGCCGAGATCCAGCGCGGCTATAACCTTGGCTTTAGCGACAATCGCACATTTTATGTGATCGGCAACGACCTTGGGCTATTGAACGTACCCGTGGCAGTGACGCGAATGGCGATCCAAACGGGCGAGCGCTATGAGATCCTGGTGGATCTGAGCAACGATGTCGTGGGGAGCACGCTCGACCTGAAAGCCTACAATTCCGCCACAGAGCTGCAGGCGCTCACACCGGGCCAAAGTGTTTTTGGCTGGCCTGGCAATGAAGGCAACCCGACCGTGCCGAACGGCAACAATGGCCCGATCAATGGTGGCTTGCTCAACAACACCAACTTCAACGTGTTGCGCATCAACGTGAGCGCCACCACCAGCAACCCCATCACCAGCATCCCCGGTACGCTGCTCAACAATGTGTATTGGACCGCCAGTGACGTCACTCATTCCCGCACCATCAATGTCACCGGCGGGCAGGGAGGTACGCCCTTCTCGCTCAACAATGCCTTTTTCAGCTTGGCAACGATCAACGCAACCGTGGACCTCGACGCTGTGGATCAATGGACGATCGTCAACAACAACATCTTCGGGCATGCCTTCCACCTGCATGACGTACCCTTCCACATCATTTCCCGAAGTGGCGGAAATATGGGTACCACGCTGCGTCCCTATGAGCAAGGCTGGAAAGACGTGGCATGGATACCTATCGGTGGCTCGGTGACCTTTATCGCCAAGTTCGATGACTTTGCGGATCCCACATGGCCCTATATGTACCACTGCCATGCCTTGACGCATGAAGATGAGGGTATGATGGGCAGCTTCGTGGTGATCGATCCCAGTTCGGGTATTGCTTCCAACAGTGCTGATGCCGCGGGCTTCACCGTGTATCCGAACCCGGCGACCAACCGGCTGAACATCCAGCTCTCGGATGCCAGCACCGAGGTCTACTACATCACCATCACTACGCTCCAGGGCCACAGGGTGTTGATGTTGCCGCAACCACAATGGCGGAACGGGATCGACATTTCGAACCTCTCGGCTGGCTCTTACCTCATCCAACTGATGGACAAGCGCACCAAGCAGGTCACCACGCGCACGTTCGTGAAGCAGTGATCCGATCCATGAAGGCGCTGCTCCTTCCGCTGCTCGGAATCGCGGGCTTCAACACGCATGCGCAGGACAGCACGTCCATCGGCCGCGTTGTTCCCGATATACGGTTGCGGAATGTGGACGGGCGCACGCTCTCGTTCGCGGGCTTTCCGGAAGCCAAGGGGTTCATCGTGGTGTTCACCTGCAACCATTGTCCCTTCGCGAAGCTGTACTCCGATCGCTTGAATGATCTTCAAGCGCGGTATTCGCACCAAGGTGTTCCGCTGCTCGCGATCAACTCCATGGATACGCTGGTCTACAGCGAGGAGAGCTTCGCCCTGATGCAAGAACGCGCGAAGAACGAAGGCTTCACCTTTCCGTACCTCTATGATGACCTTCAACGTGCGGGCAAAGCCTTCGGGGCCGAGCACACGCCGCATGCGTTCGTGATCTGGAAGGAACGCGGCGTATGGGTGATCCGCTACAGCGGAGCCATCGATGACAACGGACAGGAACCGGACAAGGCCACGCCTTTCGTGGCGAATGCAGTTGATGGACTGCTGTTGAACGGCCGGGTCCGAACTCCTGTCACCACGTCTTTTGGTTGCCGGATCTTCTATCGGAAATGAAACCGGGATGCTGACCGGCTTTTGCCCCGATGGCCATCACCTCCGCTACGGAACCCGATACGCTCGCACTGCGGATCAACCTGCGCCTTGTCCAACGCGAGCGTCCACGTTCGTGTTCATGATCACGTGCGAACAGCGCGCGCGAATACACGAGGGTGGACGCTTGCGTTAAAGTGGAGTGTTCTTCACCGCGTAGATGCCATACACCGCCACCGCGCCCGCGAACAGCAGCACGATGATGCGGTTGCGGAGGGACCAGGTGATGAGGTTGTTGATCATGCATTATGGTAAGCGGAGCGATGGCTCATGGTAGGCAGCGCTGAAGGCGTGGCCGATGAGGGGATGTTGGGCGTGCCCCCTGCCCATCCCTTCGCTCCGCAGAGCTACGCTCGGGAGCGGCAGGGGTCGGGCTATCCACTGCAAGTCCGCGCCCTGATTACAGGGCTTGCGGCTTTCCGCTTCAATCGCTCACGCGAAATGCACGTCTACGTTCAATGCGGCAATGCACCGCCTGTTGAATTGAGCGCTTCAAACAAACTATTGAAGAACGCATCAATCGCTGACGTGTCGTGATTAGCGAAAGCCAGCATGAGTTGCTCGATGCTAAGAACCGTGTTGGAGCCGGAGCGATAGAAGCGACCATCTTCCAACACAACGCCCACTTCGACCACGTCATTGACTCTGGGCTTATTGAGTACCACATTGACCCTGGCGCGTTCAAGTCTTCTCTCGTATCCAACCACCTCAATTTTGGGTTCACGACTCAAGAGGTGAAGTGCGCCTGATAGGTTCTGAACTTCTCTCATCTGAACCCGGCGCAAGTACCAGTTGAGGTAGCGCCGGATACGGCGCTCTTGCCATTCAAACTCTGGTGGGGGAGGTTCGAACGCCCAAAAGGAAGAGAGCATCAAGCCGATCTGCCCTCGGAGAAAGTCCCGTTTCTCTCGGTCATCGGTGTATTTGTCGGGATGCATTGAAATCTCCAAATCCAACTGGTGTATCAAAGCGTAAACGTCCGCCATGTAATCAACCCTTTCCAAGCAGTTGAAGAAGCTGCCGACATCTGTAGCTTGGTATTTGGTCAGGTGTTGCCAATCGTGGAGATACTCGTGAAAGAAGAAGAGTCTTGAGAGTGATCGGAGCTGAACGACGTTGCTATCCGCGGCCTTGAATAAGGAGAGCACCAGATGGTCGCTCATCTTCCACGCCGAGTTTTCCTTGGAGAACTCGTACTCCTCCCTTCTGGGTTCTGCGGAAAGCGCATGGTTTGATTGAACGTGCTTCCATATCGGACTCAATCCTGGGAACGGCCCTATCTGTTCCAGAGCACTGCCGGGTAGGAGATGTGCATACCACTGCTTCCCCGATTGTGCCTGCGAACGTTTGCTCTCGGCATAGGACTTCACGTCCTCCAAGCCAAGCTCAATAGTCTTTCGCAATTCGGCGGCTTGGGCCACTTGTTCCGAAGTTAGTGGTAGTGCTGCGGCGCGAACGATGCTGTGTGAAAGAAGTATCGCTGGCTTGTATGGGAAGCCCCCTTCACTGCGCCTGAAACGGTAAGTCTGGAATGCAACAGTGTTTCGCAACCGAAGCTCTTGTCCC
The DNA here is from genome assembly GCA_031371785.1 of Flavobacteriales bacterium. GTDB lineage: Bacteria > Bacteroidota > Bacteroidia > Flavobacteriales_F > PHOS-HE28 > PHOS-HE28. The sequence continues at coordinate 6,780 of JANMKC010000469.1, forward strand.
ACAGCAACACAAACTGAGACTGGCGCCGAAACGAACAGGTGAACTTTCCTGGTCCCAGGGCGGAATTCGGCTATCGCGCCCAACGCTTCTCGAACAGCAATGCGAACAGTTTCAACATCTCGCTTCGACTGAACCAGACCTGGTCTTAGGACAATTCCTTCAAGCGGACGAACGCGAACGTCGCATAGAGGATCGCTTCCCACCAAGGCCTTAACATCGGCATCGGCAATAGGATATGTGACCTCAACACGGAGGACTGCTTCACCAGCGGCGGACATCATTTCACTTGGCTTGCCTTCTGATGTCATCAAAAGGGTTCCTTCCACTGTGGGCCATGCCCAACTATTTCGCACCCGATCGAAGTCGAATACTTCCACAGGTCGAGCGTCTTCGAGATAGGCGCCCAAAGCGATAAGATGTGGAACTTCAACGATTCCAAAGTGGAGTAGTCTCGCGATGTTGTTCCCGTCCGCGAACTCACGAATGCTCCTGGCATGGTCGCGTATGAACGCGTCGGAGGTACTCCACTGACCGCCTTCAATGTCCTCATCGAATTGGCGCATGTCGACCTCCTTCTCCTCTCGATATAGCTTACTCTCTTCGTCGGAGAGGACGGACAAGGGTTCGTTCTGCGCTACTTGCCGCATCTGCGACTGGTGGCGGATAATGAGCAATTTGTCCTGTTTCATTGTTTTCGAATAGCATTCGTCAGCAGCGCATAACCCCGTTCGGCGACCTCCGTTGGGATCTTCGCCCTCAGGTCCCAGATAAGCTCACGATGGCAGTGGCGAATGATCAACTGGCTTCCACAAGGACAGCTCCAATGTCCCTTGACAACAGGACCCGCGAGCATCTTCACGAGTTCCAGTACGGCCCTCGGATCTCCGGTTCCAAGCAACCCCGCATAGAATTGGAAAGGGCCATTTGGACCATGTCCCCATTCACCAGCAGGCCATTGCTTGCCCCGAAGCACAAGCACTTGGCCGCTCAAATGTGCTCTTAGTGGGCTTTCCATGAAATCAGCAACGGAAAGCCCACGTGGATAGTGATACCAGTAGGCCTCAGGAAGGATCACACAGAGCGATCCATCATGGGCGTTTACATGATGCGGGTCAGTAACTCTCGGGATACGCCCAGCTGTTTCCCAGACAATGGGTAGACCACAGGGATTGCTCTTGTTTACTGAATACCGGATTGCGAAGCGCTCGAGAATCTGCCCATCCTTATTGACGCAGTATGTTCCCACAACGCGCAGGTCCTCTTCCGCGAAGATCCACTGCAGTTGCGGCTGCACAGCGGCTACTTCTTGTTGTATCTCCTCCAATAGACGTGGCTGCGAATGGTACCACGGCTCAGCCATTCTCGCACCAAGGTTTAGAGGCCGGTGTTCCTATGACTATACTCTTAAAGTCTTCATTGGATGCATCATCTGAAAGCTCGCCGAACACCCCTTCCCATCCATCGCTTCCTACTGTGTCCAACGTGCTCTTCGCCTCGTTCTTGAGCTTGCTCCGTACTTCGGAGGAGAGCATGCCTGAAATGTCGTTGCTCTGATTAGCGGGGTCAGTAACAGCCAGGTTGTCTGACTTATCGCGGAACTCGATCAACACCCGTTCAAGCTGCGAAGGCAGGCCACGGCCCTTTCCCTTGAGGATGTCCACGACGAGCAATTCGAGCGCAAAGGTCTTTAAGAGGATGCCCCTTCTTGTTCGCCACAACTTCATCAGGCGAATCGCGTCCACCACACCAGAAACCTGCACATGCTTTACGTGCTTCTCCAAATTGGTTTGGAGCCTCTCCTTGTCCGTTGTTGCAGGATACAGGAATGCATCGCCATCATCTCCATCAACGAACCGGCCAGGCACAACGTCGATATGAAAGTCCAGGGTCTTCTTCAGGTCCTGCAATCGGACAGCTACACCCTTGCGAACCACGGAGTACTCCGTTGACAGCTCCTTTTCCACACTTTCATAGATCTCTTTAAGCGTGTTTCCAGCACTATTGTCGTCTCGTGGGAAGTAGTAGGGCAAATCGAGGTCGTAGCTCTCCCTGATCATGGTGCCTTTCGCCTTAGAACCTCCCTCTCTGAGGACTGGGGCGGTGCCGAACTTCGCGCTCAGCAACTTCTTCACTTTATCACGCTGGGTGTGGAGGTCCTTGACCTCTTGGCTATCGTCCGCAAGCGTCTGGTCCTCCAGAACGCGTTCTAGGTATTCTTGATCGGTCATCTTACTCGTGTATTAGTCTTTTCATGCAATCTCTCGCCGTCGATCATGATGCCAGTGTCTGGTCCAGGTCAAGTTGGCAGCGTTGTATAGGGTCATCACAGGTTGCGAACAACGGCTACGAGAAGCATCAACGTCAACGCCCCGCCCAACACCTTCATCGCCGAGTCGACCTGCGAGCTATGCCGCCTGCCATGTTGCACCTCGTTCACGAAGTGCTCACAGTTGTAGCTGAGGACGTTGTAGGGAAGCCCCAGCCTATCTAGTGCTCGGTTTACAACAAGTGTGCGCTGAGCGTATGTGCCACGGAAGCGTTCCGCCTCCGGCTGATATCCCGCACGTTGGATCAGGTGGTCGAGGCGCGTCCACTTCACACCTTGGTTAACCACGTTCTCGATAACCCAAGCTTCTCCCACTGCGTCGACGCCGACATACAGCGAGTGATGCCGCACAACCTGAAGGTTGCTCTTCGGGGTCAGCAGACGATCGCCTTGTTGAAGGCCGAGGCGGTTGGCCCATGCGTAGGAGTTGGTCATCTTCGTTCGTATTGTTGTTGGTGTTCTGCTCGCAAACCTATCTCGCTCTGGACGCGGATCTCAGACTGATCGTCACTTCGGAAGCGTTGATCGACGATCTCCGGCGATCGATCGATGAGGTTGACGAACATGACAAATGTATGTAGTTTTGTCAACCAAGCTCCAAACCCTCAAAACCCCCTTCATGCCCGCACCAAGCACCTTCGGCGAGCGCCTTCAACTGGCGCGCAAGATGGCTGGGCTTTCATACCAAGGTCTGGCCGACAAGCTGCAAGGCCTCGTGACCAAACAGGCGTTGCACAAGTACGAGCAAGGCACCATGCACCCCGACAGCGAGAAGCTGGTGGCCTTCGCAAACGCCCTGAACGTGACGGTGGACTTCTTCTACCGCGAAGAGGCTGTGCAGATCGACAAGGTCGACTTCCGAAAACGCAAGGCACTGACGGCTACGCACGAGATGGCCATCAAGAGCACGGTGCGCGACCGCTTGGGCCGCTACATCGAGTTGGAGAAGCTCATGAACGATGAGCAGCGTTTCACGGATCAGTTGGCCGGCCGTTCATGCAAGTCCGGCGAGGATGCTGAGAAGCTCGCCGCGCATGTGCGCGAAACCTGGGGTCTGGGCCGTCAACCGATCATCAGCGTTTACGAACTGATGGAGGAGCACGGGATCAAGGTGATCGAATGGGAGGGGCCGGAGAAGTTCTTCGGCCTGCACGCCAAGGTGGACGGTCATGTGGTGGTTGTGGTGAACAGCATCCACAACAACGTGATGAGGCGTTTCACGGCTGCGCACGAGTTGGGTCATGCCCTTCTCCGCCCGCCCGCCGATATGCCGGAGAAGGATCAGGAAATTCTCTGCCACCGGTTCGCCGCTGCGCTGTTGATCCCGGCGGATGAGTTCACGCGCGAGATCGGCGAGAAGCGCAAGAAGCTCTGGCTTGAGGAATTGGTGATCCTGAAGGAGTATTGGGGCATCTCGCTCGCGGCGCTGATGAGGCGCGCGCTGGATCTGGATGTGATCACGCCCAGCTTGTACAAGTGGCTATGCATCCAATACAGCCGACAGCACATGCGCGAGAAGGAGCCGGGTGAGTTCGTGTACAAGGAGCGCACGGCCCGCTTCAAGCAGTTGCTCTTGCATGCATTGGCCCAGGAAGCGCTCTCGCTTGGTCAGGCGGCCAGCCTCATGAACATGAAGATGGGCTTGTTCCGCCGCTACATCCTGGAGTCCGAGCAACAGCGATGAGGATCGTCGTCACTGATGCCAACATCTTCTTCGACCTGATCGGCATCGGGGCGCTTGGGCTTTTCTTCCAACTGGATCATGAGGTGCATACCACTGAGCTGGTGATGTTCGAGTGCGACCCAGTGGATCTAGAACTGCTTCAATCATTCATTGGTTCAGGCCAGCTACGCGTTCGGTCGTTCACAGTGGAGGAAATGAAGACCGTGGAAACGACTGGTCGTCGGAAGGGTCTTCGTCCAGCGGATCGGAGTGTGCTATTCCACGCCTTGGAGTTGAAGGGTATGGTGGTGAGCGGTGATAGCGACATGCGCAAGGAGTGCGGTGAAATGAAGTTGGAGTGCCACGGCATCCTGTGGTGCATTGCCGAACTTCATCGGAACGGGCATTACGATGCGGAGCAATGCTTGGCCTTGCTCGATGCTTTGGAAGGCATCAACAAGTGGTTGCCGAAAGACGAGATGGAGAAGATGCGGAAGGGACTTGGAGGGTGACCATTCACAACATCATTCGCGACATCGTGTCGTGAATGAGTCCACGGAGTTCTTGAGCGCACGGTTTGTTGCGAAGTAGAAATCATTCACTTGAGCGGGCTCATCGGTTGTGCGTCAGCGCGTGACGGATCGTAGCGGAAACCCCGCAAGCCCGGCATTGCGAGGAGGAACGACGAAGCAACGGGCGCGGAGTTGCAGGCCCGGTTCAAGACCGGGCTAAACTCCGAGCCGGACCCTTGCTGCATTTGAGCAAGGGGCACGCCCAAACACACTCAATGGGCTTCGCAATCGCTGGCTACAAGACCATCGGCTACGAGAAGAACGCCACTGAAGTTCTTCGAACTCTCGCACGACGAATTGCCCGACGTTGTCGCGTACGATGCCAAGAACAATTGGCTCTTCCTCATCGAAGCGGTCCACAGTTCAGGTCCCTGCGTTGGACGTTCACGATGGCCATCACACCAGGTGAAGATCCTGGTCGTTGGCGGCACGCAGCCCTTCGGTAGACGATCTCGAAGCGAACCTCTCGATCGTTCATCGATCATGCTCAGCGTTGCAGCACGATCGGGCCACTGAATGCCGCAGTGCGCCCACCATCCACCGGCGTGATCCGGTAGAAGTAGATCCCGTCCGGTAGCTCCGGCGCATCCCAGACGATCCGTTGCATGCCTGGTGGCAGATCGCTGAACCGCTGTTCCGCCACGCGATCGCCGCGCGGGCCATGGACCGCGAACACGCCGGAGCCACTCGTGTCTGGCGCGAGGGTCCAACCCTCGCACCTTCTCTCCCCACACCGGAACTCGCTCGCTTCGCGGTAGTCACCCTGTCGCCTTACTTTGTCTCCGAGCGATCGCCAAGAAGAACGTCAAGATGGGATACGTCGAGAGGATTAATGAACTGGTGGTGCCACCTGCCGGAGAGGATGCGCCATCTGGTCTTCGGAGGGCAAGAGGCGGGAGTGCATGGCGTTCTTCCCGCACACTTCTACCTTGGAGCCGCGATGTCCGCCAAGTCACAACTCACTGATCTGCTCCTGGCGTTGGGCAAGCGCTCGGCGTACTTCTCGTATGCGGCGATCAAGGCGGCGGTGAAGGAAGCGGAACTGGATCTGAAGGATTCTTCGCTGAAGAGCTACCTCACCAAGGCGGTGGATCAGAAGATCATCCATGATGCCGGGAGAGGATGGTACAGCCGCCTGAGTGAACCCGTTTCGTTGGACAGCAGGCCGCTGCGTCCACTGATCAAGGCCATCGAAAAGGCATTCCCGCTGTTGGACTTCACCGTATGGAGCACGGCGCAACTGAACCCGTGGATGCACCACTTGATCGCGAAGCCCGTGGCCTTTGTACACATGCCGACTGATGCCTTGGAGGCTGTGGGTGATCTGTTGAAGGACAAGGGTTACGATGTATGGGTACATCCTACCGGCAAGGACAAACGACGTTTCGGGGTGGATGAGAACACGGTGGTGTTGCGCCCTGCGGTGAGCCGGGCGCCAGCCACGGGCCATACTCCTGCCCCGGAAGCTGTCCTCGTGGATCTGTTCATGGAACTGGAGCGTTTGAAACTGATGGACCCGCATGAGTTCCGGGGTATGGCGACGGAACTGGTCCGGACCAATCGCATCGTGCTGCCGGACCTGATGAAGTACGCCAGCCGCCGCAAACAGGATTGGCAGGACCTGTTTGAAAAGCAAGTGATCAACTCCAACCACCATTTCTAAAAAGGTGGCCATAGTTGATCTGTTGCACATATAAAACGACAGGTTGTTATCCGTTGTATATCAGACACATAGCATCGTCATGTTCGCCGACCAGTGCTTCGCTAGGGAGTGGATCGTGCAGGAAGCACGACGGCAGGGCACCCAAGCCGTGGTGCTGGAGAAGTGCATCCATGCCTTGCTCTTGGTGGGTAAGCTGCGAGCGGCCGGACTCGACTTCGTGTTCAAAGGGGGCACCAGCTTGATGCTCCACTTGGAGCCGATCCGCAGGCTCAGCATCGATGTGGACATCGCCAGTTTGGAGTCCTTGGAGAAGGTGCAGCAGGTTATGGACCTGGTCTGCGATGGTGCGCACTTCAAACGGTGGTCTCATCAGGACTGGCGTAACGCGGAGAACCCGCCCACGAAGTACTTCCATCTGTTCTACGCATCGGCCTTGGATGGTACCGAGAGCTCGGTGCAACTGGATGTACTGGAGATCGCCAACGGCTATGCCCAGGTGTTGGAGAAGCCTGTGCGTACCAGCTTCCTCGAAGTGGTTACACCGATGACCGCTCCCGTGCCGACCATCGAGGGTTTGCTCGGGGATAAGTTGGCGGCGTTCGCGCCGAGCACCATCGGCATCCTGTACCAACCGGTATCCCGCGTTACGGGCGACCCCACCGAACCGAAGCCGATCCGGGTGATGAAGCAGTTGTTCGATGTGGGCGAACTCTTCGTCCATGCCACGGACATGAACGCGGTAGCCGATACATACCGCACGCACTTCGCACAGCAGAACAGCTATCGCGGCGGCGGCTTCACGCTGGAGCAGGCGTTGGATGACAGCATCGATGCGGCCTTCTGGCTCAGCCAGATCGACTTCAAACCGCGTGAGGAGAACGACAAGACCACCTTCTTCCGCAACGGGCACAACGCGATCAACACCCACTTGATCGGAGAGCGCTACACGCTGCAGCATGCGAAGGTCTCCGCAGCACGCGCGGCGCTATTGGCCGTAGCCATCAAAGCCGATCGGATGGACATCGTGCGCGAGCTTCCCTCGGTTGAAGTGCTTCGCAACATGCGCATCGAAGGGCGGTGGAGCAAGCTCCAAGTGTTGCGCAACACCAGCCCGGAGGCGTTCTTCTTCTGGCACCAGGCACATTTGCTCGATCAGGGGATGTGATCAACTATTGTCAGTAGAGCGCCTCTACTGACAATAGTTGATCAGTTGCTTAAGGACGAAAAGCGCTCGGCACGGTATTGAACAGCTTGGAGCAAGCATTCACCCCCAACGCGCACGCGATGACCAGGCTTCAGCTGCGCCCCAGGATCACCAAACAACAGACGGCACTGCTGGCATTCTTTCAAGAGAAGGAGCGGGCGCACCAGGTCTTTCGACCGATCGACATTTCCAAGGCGACGGGCTATCCGTTGCGAGCATCGGTGCTCGCCTTGCTCAGCCGACGTGTGTGGCACGAGTTCCTGGACTATGTGGGTGAGGACCACTACTACGCAAAGGGAACACTTGACTTATCCATCGACGAGTTCGCCCGGCGGACCAGTTCCAAGTACCGTCGCGCCGCTGTGGAGGTAAAGCCGGACAAGCCCAAGACGGAAGTCGAACTACTGCTGGAGGCGGCGGCGCATGATTTTCAACTTGCCGTCGAGCTGTTCAATCGCCCCACAACACCTAATCGCATTGAAGCCTTCGTCATCCACTAGTACCTCGGTTGCTTGCAGCGTGGGTGGGAGCATGATCGAAGCGAACCTCTCGATCGTTCATCGATCATGCTCAGCGTTGCAGCACGATCGGGCCACTGAATGCCGCAGTGCGCCCACCATCCAGCAGCGTGATCCGGTAGAAGTAGATCCCGTCCATTAGCTCCGGCGCATCCCAGAGGATCCGTTGCATGCCCGGTGGCAGATCGCTGAACCGCTGTTCCGCAACGCGTTCGCCGCGCGGGCCATGGACGGCGAACACGCCGGAGCCACCCTGTCCCGCATCGAACGCGATGGTGACCCGGTCCTGGAACGGCACCGGGTAGGCGGTCGCATGCTCTTCGGCCGGTGGTATCGCTTGCATCCCGGTGGATGGGTCCTGTCCACCGCGAACGCAAAGCACGTAATGCCGGAAGGTCTTGGTGGCGTAAGTGGTGATGCCGAACGCGGTGTTCATGTACCACGCCTTCGCGGTCTGGTTGGGCAAGGTGGTGCTGGACCAATAGTTCCGGGCACCACCATCGCTGAACGTAACGGCATCCAATGATGGGCCGATGACAGTTTCGTCGTTGATCGATCGCAGCTCCTTGATGTTCGGCAGGCGCCAATCATCAGCACCTGCGAAAGTCAGTGTTTCGGAATGCACGAGCGCCTCCTCCCAGGTGAGCGTATCGGCGAACGAGGACCGCTGCCACATCAGCCCGGTGAGCGCATCGGTCGCAGTGCCGTTGCCGTTGTCGGTGAACTGTGAAGGGAAGTTGAGCGGTACTTCCACATCGCGCACCGCACGCACATGGAATCGCTTGATCCCTCCTGCACTGATGGTCTCCGACTGCGGATGGTTCCCGATACCGCCGCCCGCATTGGTCACCCAAACGCGCGTGTTGTCGTTCGCTTGTCGCGTGCTGGTCCACCAGTACTCCGCAGCCGTGGTGGTGAACACCGTGGGATCCAATGCCGGGTTGCTGTGCTGGTGGTCCAGTATGCTGAACGCTTCATGCGCGGTGGGCAGCCGCCAATCCAAGTGGCCACCCAAGGTGGACGTGTCGCAATACACGATCGCGTCCTCGATGGTCATCTCGCCACCATCGGTCTGTTGCCACATCAGGCTGGTGATGGTGTCTGTTACCGTGCCATCGCCATCGAGCAGGAAGTACGGCGCGTTGATCGTGTAGTCGGCATCCTCTCCGTAGGTGGTGGTGTAGCTGTTGGTCTCACCCGTGTCGGGAAGACGAAGCATGGTCCTGGTAACGCCTTGCGCGGAAGCGATCAAGGATGCGAGACAAACACCGGCAACGAGCGTGGCCCACCTCATTGGACCTCTTTCATAATTCATCCGCCCCTCTCCTTGGGAGAGGGATGACAGGGTGAGGGGAACAGGCATGGCTGAATTATGAAAGAGGTCTATTGGATCACCAGTGTCCGGCTCACGTGACCGCCTTGGAAGGAGAAGGTCACCGAGTAGACACCGCTGGGGATATCGGTCAGCAACACCTTGCCCGAACAGATGCTTGCACCGTAGACCTTTCGCCCGAATGCGTCGTGGATGTTGATGTCCTTGATATCCGTTGCCGTGATCCCACTGCCCTGATCGAATTGGAATTCGTTCTGTGCCGGGTTCGGAAAGAGCCGGATGGAACTCCCCGTTGATCGGCTGTCCGGGATCGAGGTTGTGAGTGCAACGGTATGGCGAACGACCACTTCGTTGTCCAGGATCAGGTTGGTGCTCCAGATGAACTCCGCATCGTCAACTGGATCGTCGAAGATGTTGGTGAAGTTGGTGTACGCCGGTTTGTTGTTCACCCCTACCGTAGCGTTCGTGAAGGTTGATGCCAAAGGCCAGGAGGCATCATCGAATGAGGCTTCCATCCAATCCACCGGTCGATCCCAATGCAGGCCATGGTAGCTGCTGCCGTCGTTCGAGTCCTGCGTGCTGCACGCGTTCGAAAGACGCTGCGTGCCGCTTTCCGTTGGACAGGCAAGATCCATGATGGGCGCCGTGTAAAACGTCTGCGCCTTCCAGTCGCTTCCAGTGGTTGCGATAATGGCGTTCGCTGCATCGGTGAACACCGCCACCATGCCGCCATCACCAGCGTGGTGAAGAAAGCCGTTGCTGTTCTCCGTTCCAAGACCCAAGCTCTCCTCCCAATCGACCAACAGCATGGCAACAGTAAAAGGCCTGTGTACCTTGAAGCGAACGATGTTCGAGTTGAACTGCGTGTAAGGGACATCATCCTTGCCCACGGCGATGCCATTGATGTACATCTCGAAATAGTTGTCCGCGAAGACATACGCGGTGATCACTTCCCCAGCGGGATCGATGATCACGATATCCGAACCATCCAGCGCAGCAAGCGCAATAGCGGATGTTGCGTAGGTGGCCCCAGTACACGCGTTATGCAATACCGAGGCGAACGGGAAGGCGGCATCCGTGAAGTGTACCACCGCAGGCACGGTCCAGGTGGTGGCATCCGAAGCGGTGATGGTGCCAACTCCCGGCACACGTCCGAGGGGGCACGAATAGATGTTCGCGGTAGTGGTCGTAGCCAGTCCCTGCGTCACTGAGCCGGTGCCGGTGTATTGGGCTTGCGCGCAAACCGGGAACACCGTCACAAGCAGGAGGACAGCGGCATCCAGCGACCGTGTTCGGGTGATGTGCAGATGGCGCATGGGTCAGCGAACCACGAGTTTCTTGATGACCTGATATCCCCGTAGCTGGATCTTCACCAGATAGGTGCCTTGCTGAAGGCCTGGCGTATCGATGTGCGACTGGTAACGATCGGTCTTGTAGACCACGGACCCGCTCATGTTGTAGATCGCGATCTCCGTAATGTCCTGCTCCTGTATGCCATTGCCCAACTGCAAGGAGAAGCCGCTCGTGGTCGGGACCGGATAGATCAGCAGGTCGTTTTCTGTTCGCGTTGCTTCATCGACGGATGTCGTGATCGTGCATGGCGTGAAGCCGTTGTAGGTGTTGGGCGTACCGACCCCTTGTGTGTACGTGCTGAAGGAGTATACACCGCCCGATGTCCAGCTGTACACGATCGAGTCCGTTTGTCCGTTCAAGGTGTATGTCACCGTGTAGCCATCATTGGTACCGTTCGGCACGCAGCCGGTGATCGCGGCGCCGGGCAAGGGGTTCTGTGCAGGCCTTACCGGGTTGGCATGCGCCTGCGGAACGATCTGCAACGTGACATCCTCGGTCACCTGGCCCACCATGTTGCCGATCATGTACGGTGCATTGGCCGTACCGTGATAGTGGTACACACCGTTCACTCCGTAGTGGCCATGGTTCGCATCCAGCGGCGTCATGGGAACACCTTCGGGTTCCTGGCTTCCGTACACGGCGAAGCCATCCAGGGCGAACGCGATGGGTAAGGTGTCCGTCGTTTGACCATACAGGCTGAGGGGTGCGGTGTGGTAGTGGTAGTCATCGGCGCGACCGCAGTGACCGCCGTAATTGTCCAGTTGACCATCGAGGAAGGCATCCACTCCGGTGTTCGTAAATGGATTGAATATGGGAACACCGTTCACTGCCAGTGCGATCGCGCCCCGCACGAAATGATCAGCGCTCACCGGCACCGGCGTGGCCGCGATCACCGGGTTCAATGGAATGGGCCATGCGTTGCTCCCAACATAGCACTGTGGTATGGGCACCTGCCGTTGCCAGTTCGTGATACCCGTCATCATCTCATGTTCAGGAATGCCCAGCGACTCCACATAGAAGTAATCGTTATCCCAGGAGGTGGCCACCTTCGGCTTGAAGGGGTCGAACGCAGCGTCCAAGAAGTACGGATCGGTCAAGGATTTCAAATGGCCCAAGGGCTCCTTGAAAGCCACCAGCGCAACGGCCAACAGTGCCCCCGCACCAACAAAGACCGCTTTGCGACCTCTCGCCCAAGTGTAGTGGAACAGAACTCCTATTGCCAGCATCAGGGCTATGGCTCCAATGAACAATCCCAGCCATGGAGAAGAGGTCGAATGCTCCGAAAGCTGCCGCTGCGGAATGGCTTGCGGTTCTCGGTTCAACGCTTGGATCCTAGCGAACCGGTCCAGGACGAATGCTTGATCGGGTTTGGACAAGGCATCCAGCGGATACTTCAGGATGGCGTGATCATCGGTTTCCAGTGCGACCACCCCGTTCTTGTAGAACAGGAAGCTGGCATCAACTGTCCTGTTCTCGCCAACCACCGACCAATGCCGCGTGCTACCGGTGCGATGTTCTTTGCTCGAATGACCTTGCACAACCTGCGGGGCCAGGAGCGTACAGAGCATACACGATGCAATGAGGAGAATTCGTCCGATCGGCGTCGACGTGATGTGCTGCATGGTGGGTGGAGAGGTGAGGTGGCGTCGGACACCGGGATCCTGACTTGGTTTAATGGACGAAGCACACAGAGGTACGGATACGGAAGATCCAGACGGTTGCGCGCTCCTTCGGGATCCATCGGCATCCACACCGGTCCCGTGGTGGTCGGCATCGTGGGGGTGAAGAAATTCCAGTACGACATCTGGGGCGATATGGTGAACATCGCCAGCCGTATGGAATCATCCGGTGAAGTGGGAGAAGGGAACATCAGCGAGGCGACGTAGGCGCTGGTTCGCGAACAGGCGGGGCGCCTGTTCGACTTCACTCCGCGCGGCTTGGCCTGCCCCGGCCCCCGAGCCGGGGTGCAGGCGAAGGCAGGGGGGAACTGGAGATGCATTTCGTCCGCCATAGCTGAAAGCGACGGCGGACTTCATTCCTGCGATCGTTGTGGGCGCCACCTCCGGCTGAACACAGGTCTTTGCATCGAACGCTGGCAATGGGATATTTGCACATGAACATTTCCGCCATGCGCATCATTCCCCTCGTTGTTCTCTGCGGTCTCACGGTCTCCGCCAACGCCTCCACCATCCTCGCCAGCACCTTCGGCTACACCACCACCGATGCCACCGTTGCGTTCCAGAACGCGGTGAACTCGGCCAACGACACCATCATCATCGATCTGCAAGCCGCCGATTGGAACGTGGGGCCGAGCTCGTTCGCGGACCTCACCGATCGCACCATCATCTTCCAGCCGGGTGTGGTGCTGCGCGCATTGCCCGGTGCCTTCAACAGTACCCAAGCATGCC
>JANMKC010000491.1:0-1796 GCA_031371785.1 Flavobacteriales bacterium
CATCATCGCGTCACTTTTCGAGAAGCGCAGCGCCGGCCTTTATCACAACACCGCCGCCATTATCGACGCCGACGGAAAATATCTCGGAAAGTATCGCAAGATGCACATCCCGGACGATCCGCTTTTCCTCGAAAAGTTTTACTTCACGCCGGGCGATCTCGGCTTCCAGGCGTGGCAGACGCGCTACGCGAAAATCGGCGTCTGCATTTGTTGGGATCAATGGTATCCCGAGGCCGCGCGGCTCACGGCGCTGCGCGGTGCGGAGATTCTTTTTTACCCGACGGCCATCGGCTGGCATCCGGGGGAAAAGGCGGAGTTTGGCGCTCGGCAGCACGATTCGTGGGAGACGATCCAGCGCAGCCACGCGATTGCGAATGGCTGCTATGTCGCGGTGCCGAATCGTGTCGGGCACGAAGCGCCGGACGGCGGCGCGGGGATCGAATTTTGGGGGCAGAGTTTTGTCGCCGATCCGAGCGGGCAGATTGTCGCGAAGGCGTCGGCGACGGATGAGGAAGTGCTCGTCGTCGAGGTCGATCTCGCGGCGCTCGAAACGCAGCGCACGCACTGGCCGTTTTTTCGCGACCGGCGCATCGACGCCTATGCGGACGTGACGCGGCGTTTGATCGACTGACGCATGAAGACCACCGATTCGCCCGCCAAACTCGGCTACCACATGCCTGCCGAATGGGAGCCGCACGACGCGACCTGGCTCTCGTGGCCGCGGCCCGAGGGCATCAGTTTTCCAGACAGCTACGAGCGCGTGATGCCGACGCTCGCGAAGATGGTCGATGCGCTCGCGGATTCCGAGCGCGTGAACATCAACGTCTGCGACGCCAAGCACGAAGCGGTCGTGCGCCAGCACCTCACCGCGGCGCACGCGCGGCAGGAGCACGTCGTTTTTCACCGCATCCCGATCAATGAACCGTGGTGCCGCGATCACGGCCCGACCTTTCTCATGCGTGCGAAGGAACCGCGGCTCGCGGTCGTCGATTGGGACTACAACGCGTGGGGCTGGAAGTATCCGCCGTTCGACGACGACGACGCGGTGCCGACGCGGATCGCGGAAAAATTCGGCCTGCCCGTGCATCGGCCCGGCATGGTGCTCGAAGGCGGTTCCATCGAGGTGAACGGCGCGGGCACGCTGCTCACCACGAAGTCCTGCCTGCTCAATCCGAATCGCAATCCCGCGCTCTCGCAGACGCAGATCGAGCAGCGGTTGCGCGATTTTCTCGGCGTGGAAAAAATCCTCTGGCTCGGCGACGGCATCGAGGGCGACGACACCGACGGGCACATCGACGACCTCACGCGTTTCATCGACACCGCCGCGGTCGTGACCGTGGTCGAGGACGATGAAAACGACGCGAATTTCAAACCGCTGCGCGAAAACTTCGAACTGTTGCAAACGATGAGCATCGCCGACGGCACGACGCTCGAAGTGCTGCCGTTGCCGATGCCGCGCAAGCTCGTGCGCGAGGGCCAGCGCCTGCCCGCGAGCTACGCGAATTTTTACATCGCGAACCGCGTCGTGCTCCTGCCGGTTTTCGCCGACCCGCACGACAAGTGGGCCGTCGCCGTGCTCGAAAAAGCGTTCCCGGATCGCGCGGTCGTGCCGATCGACTGCCGCGAACTCATCTGGGGCCTCGGCGCATTCCACTGCCTCACGCAGCAGCAGCCGAAGGTCGCGCTGTAGCCGCCGGTGGAGGTCCCGTAAAACGCGCCGTCATCCCGAGCGAAGCGCCCTGGTGGAAAGGCGGTGGCACGACGTGGAGTCGAGGGGACCCCGTGGAAGTCGCAAA
>JANMKC010000494.1:0-6785 GCA_031371785.1 Flavobacteriales bacterium
GCGCATAGTGCCCTTCGAGCTTCTCGTTCGCGTACTGCACGGTACGTGAAGTCACTTCGTTGAGCAATTCCTCCTGGATGATCGGTGCGAAGGCGCGCTTGAGCCGGGCGTCATCACCATCGATGACCACGATGCCATAGCGGCCGAAAAGCGCATTGATGAACAATCGCGTAGCCTGCGCAAGGGTGTGCTCCTCGCGATAGCATGCCCGCAGCAGGTCGCGCAGTTCATCCGCGTTCGGTCCGGCACCGAGGAGGGCTTCCGCCTCGCGCACGACCTCATCGATCCCGGTCAATGGCGCGCGTCCTGCCGGGCCACCGCCATCACCCGACCAGATCACCTTCTTTCCGTTGATCCACACGAAACGGATCTCCTCGCGATCATGATCCTCTGTCGCCATCCAGAACACCGGTACAACAGCACGAACGGCGGTACTGATCTCCCGTGCGAGACGGATCACATTGAGGATCTTGAACGGCACATAGAGCGGCCCGGTGAAGAGGCAGAGCTGATGGCCCGTTGTAACGGTGAGGGTACCCTCGCGCGTGAGCGCGTCGAGGTTCGTGCGAACAGCGATCGGCACATCCACACCGGCATATTGGTCTTCCAGTACTTGGCCAAGCACGGCGCGCATCGTTGGATCGAAGGAGCGGGCGGCCATCGCGGCATGCAAACCTTCCATGTCCGGAGGATGAATGAAGAACTCGCGCAAGGCGGGTGCACCCTCCACGTAGTCGGTCACGATCGGCGCGAAACGGCCAGTGGCGCGGTATGGAACAGGGTGGCGCGTCATGTGTCGGTCAAGTACCGATCAGGATCCGAAGTGAAGCCCGCGAAGGTAGATGGGCGCTGCCGCCACTCCCCTACTTTCACCGCATGCGGACCATCCTTTCACTCTGCCTCGCTCTCCTCGCTTCTTCGCTGCTGGCGCAGGATACCATCATGGTTCACACGCTCACCTTCGACAGCATCACCACGCGGCGCGGTTGGTTCCAGTTCCCCGATACGTCGCACCACTTCCGCAAAGTGCTCATGCACCATACGCTCAAATGCAGCCCGCTCACCACCTGGGACCAGTACAACTGCGGCGAGTGGGACTATCTCACGTACCATTTCGTGCATGAACACATGGGCGTGAACGACAGTACGGCGCTCACGCATCCGCATTTTCTTGTGGGCACCGCAACACTCGACAGCGTGCGCTCCATTGTGCCGCAGGCGTTCAACGAGCACCAGCGTTGGCAGCGGATGGCCGTGGTGGACAGCGTGGCGAACAACGTGCTGAGTACGGTGGGAATGCCCGATACCACGGACGCCGAGAGCTTCATCACCTTCAAACGCAGGAGCCAGTACCTCTATACCGCTGAAGAACTCGCCGCAGCGGGACTTGTCGCCGGACCGGTGCATGAACTGCGCTTCCATGCCCTCGCTCCGGGCGCGGCGTTGATCGATCGCTGCATCGTGCGCATGAAGAACACCTCGGACACGGCCCTCAGCCGGTTCGATGACCTGAGCCTGATCACCGTGTTCGATCAGCACCTGACCTACGACACGCTGGCCCTCGCACTTTTCACGCCGTTCATCTGGGACGGCGTGAGCAATATCCTGGTCGACATCGCCAACGAGGGTTGGGACGTGTGGATGGATGTATCCATCGAAGCCTCCCTTGCGCAGCCGGGGACGGCACTGCGTGAGATCGGCGCTGACAATGCCGTAAGGACCGACAACGACTTCATCGGCATCGACCCCGCTCCACTTGCAGGGTTGAGCGATGCCGTCACCATCACCTTCCGGACGTTCGGCGCTCCGGAACTTCCGATGAACACCTCGCTCCTGGAAGCCGTGGGCGCGAACGGTCAGCGTATCCTGAACATCCACTTGCCGTGGAGCAACGGGCGCATCTACTGGGATGCCGGGAGTGATGGAAGCGCGTACGACCGCATCGACAAACAGGCCAACGAGGCGGAGTTCGAAGGCGGCTGGACGGACTGGGCTTTCGTGAAGAACGCCGCAACGGGCAGCATGAAGATCTACAAGAACGGCGCGCTCTGGTTCAGCGGAACGGGCAAGACCAAACCGCTCGGCGGGATCATCCGCATGCGTGTTGGTAGCGATGCGAACGGAGGCAATCCCTACCCCGGCATGATCGATGGGCTGAACATCTTCAGCACCGAAGTGAGCGCGGCCACCATCGCTGCCTGGTATGATCGTAAGACCACGTCGGCGCACCCGGACTTCGGCTCACTCCTCTATTCCATTGAAATGGACGAGGGCGTCTTCCCCGGTCTTCCGTTCTGCGCAAACGCGGTGAACACCGATGATCAGGCTTGGCTCATGGGTAGCGTGAAGCGTGAAGAACGCCCGGCCACCGCGCTTTTCCGCAACCCTTCCGATCCCGGTACCCGGCCCGTGATCACCTTCGGGCAAGGCGACTATGCCATCACGATCGATAGCCTGCTCACCTCCGCTCCCTACACGGATTTCCTGCCACAGTTGGCGCGCGAGTATTTCGCAGTGCAGGGCAATTCAGTGGTCCCGGTGGATACCGTATTCGAATACAACACGGGCTGGAGCTTCATCTATGGCCCCGACGGCAACGTGATCGACTCTGCGTTCGCCGACGGTACCCTGTACATCAACGACACGCTGCACTATTTCGGCGTGCCTTATGAGGTGGTATACGACCGTGAGATCGGCCGCTACATCACGCCATACGGTATCGGCCTGAGCCTTGGCACGAGCGGCTTCCGCTGGACCTACGATGTGACCGACTACCAATGGTTGTTGCACGACAGTGTGGACCTGAGCGCGGGCAATACGCAGGAATTGATAGACCTGAGTTTCGCGATGATCGAAGGCACCCCGCCGCGCGAGGTGATCGACATGAAGAACCCGTGGGGGCCACAACGGAGCTACGGTTATGGCGGCCTCAGCGACGACAGCCAATTGAGCGCGGTCACCGTCCCACTTTCGCCACAGGCACACGAATGGATGCTCTTGAGCCGCTTCACCGGGCATGGTGACGCGACAAGTTTCACTGGCGTACAGGGCTGCTGCGAATTCAAGGACAACACGCATTACCTCTATGCCAACGGCCAGCAAGTGGATCAATGGCACGTCTGGCGAACGGATGATTGCGCATCGAATCCCGTTTACCCACAAGGCGGATCCTGGGTCTATGCGCGCGAAGGCTGGTGCCCCGGCGATGCGGTGAAGGACCATGCCACCGAGCTCACACCTTATGTGAACAATGACTCACTGACACTGGATTACGGCATCACACCAGTTCCGCAGGACAATCCGGGCATGGCGGGCGGCAACTACGTGGTGAACATGGACCTCTTCGAATACGACCATGCCACGCACGATCTCGACGCGGAGATCTACAATGTGAAGCGACCCAGTGACGCAGGGCTGTACTCACGCGACAACCCCATCTGCTACGATCCGTTGCTAACCCTGCGCAACGATGGAACACAGGACCTCACGAGCGTGAACTTCTACTATCACGTGAGCGGCGGAGTCGGCGCATATTCCACATGGACCGGTGTTCTCCACCACATGCAGGCGATCGACGTCCAACTACCGGTTTCTTCGGATGCTTTGTGGAACGGCGACGATCAGCACCTCTTCACTGTGGAGATCATCGACGTGAACGGCGGCGGAAGCGACTTCTACCACGCGAACGACAACTATACCACGCACTTCAACCTGCCCGTCGTTTACCCGGACAATTTCGTGCTGTACTACAAGACGAACAACCACCCGCAGGACAATGAACTGTATGTGCGCGATGTCCACGGCAACGTGGTCTTCAGTCGCACAACGTTCACTCCGGCGACCACATACCGGGACACGTTGCACCTTGAACCCGGCTGCTACACCATGGAATTCACCGACAGCGCCAACGATGGGCTGTACTTCTACTGGTCCGATCAGGATACCCCCGATCCCCAAGGCACGGGCTTCTTCCGTTTCCGCTCGTTGACCAATTTGACGTTGAAGAATTTTCCGGCGGAATTCGGCCACAGCCTGAAATTCTCGTTCGGCATCGGCACCATCGAGAGCATCGCGGAACAGCCAGCCGGTGTGGACTTCCGTGTACAGCCGAACCCAAGCACCGGTGCGTTCACCTTGATCACCGATGGTGTGCAGGGTTCAGCGCGCATCGATGTGCTGGACCTCACGGGGCGACTGGTGCGGACGCAAGGCATTGAACTGTACGACCACGCGCGCAATCTTTTGGATCTTTCAACAGAACCCGATGGCGTCTACCTCGTGCGCTTGGTTTCCGAGCGTGGCTCATCGCTGCTACGGCTGGTGAAGCAGTGATACATTTCGCACGTCGTTCGGGCGGGTCCTCTCCCCTGCCGCGACGCGTTCGTTACCTCTTCCTCGCATAGCACACCAACACGCTCTACCATGCCCATCCGAATGACGCCCGACGAGGGCCAGCAAGACGACACCCCACGAGGACCGCGACCCGGCGGAGGTGGCGGCGGAATGGGCAGTGGCGGTGGATCGATCGGCAGCCTGGCCCCGATGCTCATCGGCCTGCTCATGCGCCGCCCCAAACTGCTGATCGTGGCGGCACTGCTCTTCGGCCTTTATTGGTTCTTCGGTCGCGGCTGCACCGGCGGTGGTGCCACAACGAACGCCGTCAGCGGGCTGATGCACATGGTCACCGGCGCGAACATGGATCCCGCCAAGTACGACAGCGTTGAGGTTTTTGAACCGCTCGCCGACAACACGAAGAACCCGCTTCCGGAAAAATTCTCGCTGGAACAATTCGCGCCCACGCGCGGCGATCAAGGACAGCAAGGCTCATGCGTCGCGTGGGCCAGCGCGTATGGCGCGCGCAGCATCGTGCAGGCGGAAGCCACGAAGCAGGATCCGAACAGCGTGCGCTTCAGTCCGAGCTTTCTGTACAACCAGATCAAACTCGGCGATGATTGCCAAGGCAGCTACATCGAGCGCGCGATGCAGACCATGCAGAACGGTGGCGTGTTACCGTGGAGCAAGTTCGCCTATACGGATGAGAGCTGCGCGAAAACGCCCAACAGCGAAGAGCGAAAACAAGCGCTCCCCTATCGCATCAAAGGTTTCCAGCGTTTGACGAAAGGCGATGACGAGAAGGACGCGGTGGATCTGCTGGCGATGAAGCAACACCTCGCACAAGGTTCGCCCTGCGTGATCGGCATGATGGTCGGCGGTTCGTTCATGCAGGAAATGGAAGGGCAGGACAAGTGGATCCCCACGGAGGACGATTTCCAGATGAGCGGCTTTGGCGGCCACGCGATGTGCGTGATCGGCTACGACGATTACAAGTTCGGCAAGGAAGGCGGCTTCCAACTGATGAACAGTTGGACCCCGAAGTGGGGCAACAACGGACTCGCATGGGTGCGCTACAGCGACTTCGAGTATTTCGTGAAAGAGTGCTACGCAGTGTATCCGCAGAACGAAGGCGTTGGCGTGAAGCCGAGCAACTACGACATCCGCTTCGGGTTGATCACCGTGGACAAGAAAGGAAAAGCAAGCGGTGAACACATCGCGCTGCAACACACGAACGGTCGTGTGTTCCGCACGACCAAGCCCATCGCGAAAGGCACGCGCTTCAAGGTGGAAGTGACCAACAATACGGAGTGCTACACCTACGTCTTCGGGCAGGAGACCGACGGAAGTTCCTACGTGCTCTTCCCCTACACACTGAAGCATTCACCCTATTGCGGCATCACCGGCACGCGCGTCTTCCCACATGATCAAAGTCTTACGGCGGACGAGATCGGCGACCTCGACGTGATGGCGATCCTCGTGGCGAACCAGCCGATCGACTATCCGAAGATCAACGAAGCGATGAGGAGCAATAATGCTCAAGGTCTAGATGCGAAACTCGCTGCGGTGCTCGGCGATGAACTGATCGGCGCGAACGATGCGACGTACAGCGAGGGCGAAACCTTCGGCGCGAACTCTCCCGCAACGAAGACCGCGTTGGCGATCGTGTTGGAGATCGGGAAGAAGTAGACAAGATCCGTCCGAGTGGGTTTCCCATGCACGGTTCTGTCGATCCGGATGTTCGCGCCAAAGCCACTCTTTGGGCACTGATCCGTCTACCTTGGCGAATACTCATACCCTTGCGGTGCGCACTCGATCTTTCCAAGCGATCCTGAACCTGTTGGATCACATCCAGACTCGGGAACTGTTTCGTCGAAGCGCACCAGTCTTTGTGGCTGTGCTGCTCGCCATCATGCCCAAACCGCTCATCGGCCAGACCTGGAACCAGATCATCAAATCGGTCGCAAGCGACCGCGCCATTGGGGACGAATTCGGCTACAGTGTAGCGATCGATGGAAACTATGCCATCGTGGGGGCCTTCTATGAAGATGAAGATGCCTCGGGGGCCAATACCGCTAGTGCCGCAGGTGCCGCGTACATCTTCAGTCGCAGCGGCGGCACTTGGACGCAACAGCAGAATATCGTGGCCAGCGACCGCGCTGCTGGCGACCAATTTGGCTGGAGTGTGGCTATCAGCGGCGAATATGCAATCGTGGGTGCGTACGGTGAAGATGAAGATGCTTCGGGGGCAAATACCGTCAGCGCCGCAGGTTCCGCGTACATCTTCAGTCGCAACGGCAGTACTTGGACTCAACAACAAAAGATCGTGTCCAGCGACCGTGCGATCGAAGACTATTTCGGTTATAGTATTGCGATCAGCGGTGATCTTGCCATCATTGGGGCCGCTCAAGAAAGTGAAGATGCTTCGGGGCTCAATCATGCCATTTGGGCTG
>JANMKC010000499.1:0-3272 GCA_031371785.1 Flavobacteriales bacterium
TCACGAAGCAGCGCTTTGAACCGCAGTACCGGGCGCTTCTCACCGCTGTTTCCGCCTGAACACAAGGGCCTACTTTCGCGCTCCCATGTCCAAAAAAGTCCTCATCACCGGTGGCGCGGGTTTCATCGGTTCCGCGCTCAGTAAGCACTTGCAGGAGGAAGGCCACGAGGTCTTCGTGCTCGACAACCTCAGCTTCGGCCGCCGCGAACTTGCGGGTGTTCCCGACGCGCGCTTCTTCCACGCCGATATCCGCGACCGCGCTGCCACGCAACGTGTGCTCGATGAGACACGCCCCAACATCGTCCTTCACCTCGCGGCCATCCATTTCATCCCGTATTGCAACGCGCATCCGGCCGAGGCGGCTGACATCAACATCAATGGCACCATCAACGTGCTGGAGTCCGCTGGCATGAAGGGCAGCGTGGAGCAGGTCTTCGTGGCCAGCACGGCCGCGGTGTATCCCATCGCCGACGGGGCCATGGACGAGGAGCACGCGCTCGGGCCGATGGACATCTACGGCACCACGAAACTCGCCACGGAAAAGATCGCCAGCGAATTCCATCTGCGTACGAAAATGCCGGTGATCGTGGGCCGCTTCTTCAATGCCTTCGGGCCGAACGAAACGAACCCGCATCTCTTCCCCGAGATCCAGCGACAGGTGCTCGGTGGCGCACGCACGCTCCGGCTCGGCAACCTCGATCCCAAGCGCGATTACATCCACACGGAAGACATGAGCCGCGCGATGAGCGCCCTGCTCATGAAGGGCATCAAGGGTTACGATACCTTCAACATCGGGCGCGGTATCGAATACAGTGTGCGCCAAGTGGTCGAAGCTTTCGAGCGCCAGCTCGGCGAAACCCTCACCATCGAAGTGGACCCGGCACGCATGCGCAAAGTGGAGCGCATGCACCTGCTCGCGGATGTGCGCAAGCTGAAGTCCGCCACGGGCTGGGAGCCAAAATGGGGCATCGATGAAGGAGTAGCCACATTGCTGCTTGAGAAGGTAAAAGTGTGAGAGAGTGCAAGAAATGCGTCCTCCCCTTTCGCCCTTTCACTCTCTCACCCTTTCCCTCTTTCACTGAATTCACGCCATGCGCGTAGCTCTCTGCACGGACGGCATCTACCCGCAGGCCATGGGCGGCATGCAGCGGCATTCGCGATTGTTGGCCGAACACCTGGCACGCAGCGGAGAGGTCGAACTCACCGTCATCCATCCGCATGCGGAACAGGTCTTCGACCCGGCGCTCGGCATCACCGAAGTGCGCATCGCCGACATCGACCGGAACAAATTCTACCTGCGCGAGCTTTGGCGTTACAGTGGTCGGGTGGGAGAGAAGCTCGTGGAACTGAAGCCCGATGTGATCCTCTCCCAAGGCTTCTGCGTCTGGAAAGGCATCGATCGCTTCAGTGATCGCCTCATCGTGCATCCGCATGGATTGGAAATGTTCCAGATGCTCACACCGAAGGAGCGCCTGCTCGGTTGGCCCTTCCGCGCGTCGCTCCGATACATCCTTCGTCGCAGCCGCGCTTGCATTTCGCTGGGTGGCAAACTGACGGACATCCTGCGCGATCAAGTGCGCGGATCGACGTGCGAGGTCGTCGTATTGCCCAACGCCGTGGATGTCCCCCTTTCACTCCCTACACTCTCTATACTCTCTACACTTCCTTCACCCCTTACCCTCCTCTTCGTCGGCCGCTTCGCCTTCAACAAAGGCCTCGATGTGCTGATGTCAGTTGCCGAGCGCCTGATCAAGGATGGCAAGAGCGATCTCGTGCGTTTCGATCTGGCCGGCGATGGCCCCTTGCTTGCGCACTACCAGCGGGCCGGGCTACCGGCGAACGTGCGGTTGCTCGGTCGGGTGGACGATGAACAACTGGCCAGGCTCTATCAGGAGTGCAGCGCGTTCATCCTGCCCACGCGCTTCGAAGGCATGCCCACTGTCGTGTTGGAAGCCATGGCCCATGCGAAGCCGATCATCGTCAGCGATGTTGGCGCAACGGCCGAACTGGTGTCGCCGCACAATGGCTACCTGCTTCCGCCGGGCAATGCGAACGCGCTCTACAACGCCGTCATCGCCTTCTCACAGCGCACGCCCGAAGTGCGCGAAAAGATGGGCCTGTACAGCTACGAGCGTGTCAAGGAACGGTTCAGCTGGCCTGCCGTCACACGGAAGTTCATCGAACTCTTCCGCTCCATCCATCGCTGATCTCCAACAGGATCCGTCCCGGAAAACCAACAGCGCCCCACCCACCATGCCTTATCCTGAGCGCTTTCGGGACGGCTCATCTTTTTTCACACCAGCACTTCACGGATCAACTTCTCCGTGATCGCATCGAGCAGGTGCTCGCTGAGATCCACATGGGGATCGATGTCGATCACGCGCTCGCCGCTCATGATGCGGGGCAGTTCTTCAGCAAGCTGGGCCACGGTTACGGATGCACCGAGTTTTCTGCCCACGATGCTCTCGCTCACAAAGCCCGGCACCCCGATGTGCAGCACAGGCTTTCGCAAGTAGAAGATCTCCGTGAATTTGGTCCCGAGGAAATCCTTGTTCGGGCTGGGGATGAAGATCAGCACCAGGTCCGCCGCCGCGATCTTCGGAAAGATCTCCCGTGCGGGCACCGGCGCATGGAAGCGGATGCGCTCGCTCAGGCCGCGTGCTGCCACTTTCTGCTGGTAGGCGCTCGTGTCGTGCCCGGTGATGTACAGGTCCAGCAGTGACCGGCCAAAGGCTTCGGACCGTGTGGCGTGCAGGTTCTCGAAGGCCCTCAGCAATTGCTCGAAGTAGGCTTCCGCTTCTTCCGCGCCATAAAGACTGCCCGCATAGATCATCCGGAACACCTCACCCCCAGCCCCTCTTCCGGGGAGAGGGGAGTTCGACCCGTTCTTCAGTTCATCCGGATCGATCGCGTGCGGCACGTGTACGATGCGCGAAGGATCCCCGCTATATGCCTTCCGCAAGTGCTCGATGATCGCCGGTGCCGGCGAGATCAACTTGTCGAAGACGCGCGCCACCTGTGCCTCCTGCTCCTGCTCCTGCGCCTGCTTCTTCGCGCTCAACAACCGCTGCCCATAGTAATGTCCCCAGGTCCACGGATCGCGGAAGTCCGCGACGAGGCGTACCTGCGGAAAACGCTTCTTCAACTCCGTCGCATGCGTCATCAACCCGAACGGCGCCCCGGTAACGATCACGTTGCGGATCCCTTGCGCTTCGATCAGCTCGCCCGCTTTCGCGAGCAATTGCGTTCTCCACCGCACCGCCTTGTCCAGC
>JANMKC010000022.1:0-30702 GCA_031371785.1 Flavobacteriales bacterium
CCTCCTTCTTCGCTGAAGCTTCAACTCTTCCGACCACTTGTGCTTCGATCCCGAACGAGCGGCTGATGGTGACGATCTCTTGCGCGCGGGCGTGCGGAACGTAAAGCTCCATGCGATGGCCCATGTTGAAGACACGGTACATCTCGCTCCAATCGGTACGGCTCATTTGTTGGATCGCCGTAAAGAGCGGTGGCGTTGGGAAGAGGTTGTCCTTGATCACGCGCAAACCTTCAATGAAGTGCAGCACCTTGGTCTGTGCACCGCCGCTGCAATGCACCATGCCGTGGATGTCCGCTCGCATACGCGCGAGCACTTCGCGGATCACAGGCGCGTATGTGCGCGTGGGTGAGAGTACCGCCTTGCCGAAGTCGAGCGGCGTTCCAGACAGCGGATCGATCAAGCGCGCCTTCCCGCAATAGACAAGGGCTTCCGGAGTGCCGGGGTCGAAGGTCTCCGGGAAAGCAGTGGCCACTTCCTTGCTGAACACATCGTGCCGCGCGCTGGTGAGCCCGTTGCTGCCGATGCCGCTGTTGAATTCGTTCTCGTAGCTCGCCTGTCCGAAGCTCGCGAGGCCCACGATCACATCACCCGCTTGGATGCGCGCGTTGTCGATCACGTTCTTGCGCTCCATGCGGCACATCACGGTGCTGTCCACGATCACTGTACGCACGAGATCCCCGACGTCGGCCGTTTCGCCGCCGGTGCTGCGGATGCCTATGCCGAGCGAACGCATCCGTTCCAAAAAGATCTCCGTGCCCTCGATGATCGCGCTGATCACTGCGCCAGGGATCAGCCGCTTATTGCGACCGATGGTGCTACTGAGCAGAATACCGTCCGTAGCTCCGACGCACAGCAGATCATCCAGATTCATCACCACCGCGTCCTGTGCGATGCCATGCCAAACACTGATGTCACCGGTCTCTTTCCAATAGGCATAAGCCAGCGCGCTCTTCGTTCCCGCGCCATCGGCATGCATCAACAGGCAATGTTCATCGCTGCCCGCCAGCGTGTCCGCTACCACTTTGCAGAAAGCCTTTGGGAACAGGCCCTTGTCCAAAGAGGCGATGGCCTTGTGGACGTCTTCCTTGGCACTGCTTGCGCCGCGTTGCTCGTACCGGCCGCTATTGCTCATTCGTTGTCCGCCGAAGGCGGAAAAAAGAAAAAGCATCCCGACATGTCGGGATGCTTTTCCATTGGGTTCTTCACTACTGGTTCTGTGGAGGAGCGGGTGTGTTCTCCTTGGGAACGTAATCGAAGCTCAACACACTGAACTCCGTGCGGCGGTTCTTCTGGTGTGCCGCCTCCTGCTCTTCCTTCGTTTTCATCGCCTTGATCTCCGCGTCGGTGATGCGCAGGCGGGTTTCACCATAGCCCTTGGGCACCATGCGCACCGGGTCGATGCCTTTGCTCACGAGATAGTTCACGCAGCTTTGTGCGCGGTTCTGGGAGAGCACCATGTTGCGTTTGTCATTGTCACGCGAATCGGTATGCGCGGCCAGTTCGATGACGATGGTCGGGTTGTCGACCATGGTCTGGTAAAGGGTTTCGAGCGAATCCTTGCCTTCGGGACGGAGGGCATAGCTGCCGAGATCGTACTGCACTTCAGGCAGCTTGATGACGATGTCCTTGGCCGCTGGTTGCAGGTAGTATTCCTTGGCGAAGGTGGTGCTCTCATTGATGCCCACCGTAGTGATCTGGTCGTTCACCACGAGGTACTTCTCCTTGCTCGCGCGGATGGTGTAGCTGGTGTTCTCCTTGATGTAGCGGTCCTTGCCGTTCTCGGCGAATTTGAAACCACCGGTAGCATCCGACAATGCGTTGAAGTTGCTGCCATCGGTGCCCACCACTTCCACCTTCGCGTCTGGCAGGGGCTGGCCCGTAAGCTTGTCGTACACCGTGCCCTGCAAGGCGAAGACCAGGTTCGGCATCATGAAGCGCCAGATATCGTCCTGGCCTTTGCCTCCCGGGCGATTGCTGGTGAAGTAACCCTTCTCCTCGTCGTTGTCGAAGATGATGCTGAAGTCATCGCCACTGCTGTTGATGGGGCTCTTCAGGTTCTCCACATGTCCCCATGTGTTGTCCCCGGTCTTTTCGGCCAGAAAGATGTCCATGCCACCCATGCCCTGGTGCCCATCGCTGCTGAAATAGAGGTTGCCGTTCGCACGCAGGAAGGGGAACATGTCGTCCTTCGGTGTGTTGATCTCATTGCCGAGGTTGGATGCGGTCCCACTGGGTTTGCCGTCCTTGTCCAAATGGATCATCCATAGATCCTTGCCGCCACGGCCACCTTTCTGATTGCTGCTGAAGAACAGCGTGCCGTCATCCTTGCTCAATGCGGGATGGCCCAATTTCACTTGGTTGGAATCGGTCTTGTCGATGGGTGGGTGGAGCACGAGCATCTCCGCCTCGCTGTAGTTGCTGCCCACTTTCTTGGTCATCCAGATCTCGCAGCCGAAGGCCTTCTTCTTCTCGTGTTCGCAGCGCGTGAAGTACATGACCGTGCGCTTGGCATTGAATGTGGCGCTGCCCTCATGGGCGGGCGAGTTGACAGTGGGTGGAAGCCTTACCGGTTCGCTCCATTTGCCCAGTTTGTCGCGGCTGCTGGTGAAGAGGTCCAAGAAACTTTCGCCCACGATGCCATCGGACTCGGTGCCTGTGCTGGCAGCGCGGCTACTGGAGAAAACAAGCTCGTCGTTCTTCTTGTCGGCGAAGGCAGGGCTGAAGTCGTATTGGGGAGTGTTCAGCAGCACTTCCGGGTCGGCCGTGTAGCGTGAAGGGGTGTCCTTCCACGTCTGGGCAAGCTGGCAGGAGGCCAAGCTCGCATCGGCACGCGCATCACCGGGGTTCTTCTCCTTGTACTTGTTGTAGGCGGCGATGGCATCCGCGTATTTGCCTTGCTCCTTCAACGCCTCACCGATGTAGTAGTAGGTGATGGGGTCGGTATACTGCGCTTTGTTCGCCTTCTCATACCACACTTGGGCGTTGGGGGCATCACCGAGCGCGCGGTAGCATTCGCCCACCTTGAAGATGAGCCGGGCCTTGTCGCTGGCTTTCTTCTCCAGCGTGTAGGCTTTCTTGTACAGCTCTATCGCGTTGAAGTAGAGTCCGGTCTTGAACGCATCGTCCGCCTCTTCTGATTGCTTCCCTTGGGCCATCGCCATGCTGGCGCACAAAAGGCTGAAGGTGAAGCAGGCCAGGGTCTTCCTCATGCTCATCATGGTCCGGTTCTGTTACTGGGTTCGGTGGGGCCGGGCGAAAGTAAACAAAGTCCCTTTCGGCGATCAATGTTCGTGCGGAGGTCCGTTCTGGTCGATGGTTGATGCGCGATCAGCGGGAAGGTGACCGATCCGGGAACCGCGACCGGTCGAGGATGCAGGAGGGCGGCACCTGGGCCGCCCTCCTCGAAGATGGGTCCGATCGGATCAGCGCGTGAACAGGAGTTCGCGCAGTTTGGGCAGCGGCCACAGCTCATCGTCAATGGTGAGTTCCAGCTTGTCGCTGTGGTAGCGGATCTCTTCGAGGTAGGGCTTCACCTTGTCGCAATAGGCGATGGCCTTGGCGCGGTGCTCCTCGATGGTATTGGCCTTGCGGCGCGCTTCGATCATGGCATCCGTGAGCGTCTTGATCCTGTTGATGTGCTCACTGATCTCCTCGATGAGCGCCACTTGTATCGCGCCCGCTTTTTTTCCTTTTTCGGCACCGAGCACCTCACGCAATCCGCGGACATTCTCGATCAACCGGTTCTGGTAGTTGATGGCGGCAGGAAGTATGTGGTTCACTGCAAGATCCCCGCACACGCGGCTTTCTATCTGGAGCTTCAGCACATAGCTATGCAGTTCGACCTCATGGCGCGCGTCAAGTTCCACCTCGGAGAGAACGCCCATGTCGGCGAACAGTTTCTTGGTCTCCTTGCGGCTCCATACGTCAAGGGCACGGGGCGTGTCCTGGATGTTGCCGAGGCCGCGCTTGGCCGCCTCCTTCTTCCACTCATCACCATAGCCATTGCCTTCGAAGCGGATGGCCTTGCTCTCCACGATCAGGTCGCGGATCACGCGAAGGATGGCCTCGTCCTTCTTGGTTCCCTTCTTGATCAATGCGTCCACGGTCTTCTTGAACTCGCGCAGTTGGTTGGCCACGATGGTGTTCAACACGGTCATGGACGCGGCGCAGTTGGCACTGCTGCCCACGGCGCGGAATTCGAACTTGTTGCCGGTGAACGCGAAGGGGCTCGTGCGGTTCCGGTCGGTGTTGTCCAACATCACCGAAGGAATGCGACCGATGTCGAGCTTCAGTTCTGTTTTGCTGGTGGGGCTCATGGCACCCTTGATGTTCTTCTCCAAGCCATCGAGCAGCTTCGTCAGGTATTCACCGATGAACACACTGATGATCGCGGGAGGCGCTTCATTGGCACCGAGACGGTGGTCATTGTTCGCGCTGGCTATGCTGGCGCGCAATACATCCGCATGGGTGTGGATGGCCTTGATGGTGTTGACGAAGAAAGCGAGGAACTGGATGTTCTCCTTGGGCGTTTTCGCGGGACGCAGCAGGTTCTTGCCGGTATCTGTGGCGAGGCTCCAGTTGTTGTGCTTGCCGCTGCCGTTCACGCCGGCATAGGGTTTCTCGTGGAGCAGGACGCGGAAATCGTGCTTCCGTGCGGTCTTCTCCATCACATCCATCAGCAACATGTTGTGGTCAACGGCGAGGTTGAGTTCCTCGAACACGGGTGCGCACTCGAACTGGTTCGGGGCCACTTCGTTATGGCGTGTCTTTACCGGGATGCCGAGTTTGAGCGCTTCGGTCTCGAAGTCGCGCATGAAGGCTTGCGCGCGCTCAGGAATACTTCCGAAGTAATGGTCTTCGAGCTGTTGTCCTTTTGCCGGGCTGTGGCCGAAAAGCGCGCGACCGGTCATCATGATGTCCGGTCTCGCATAATAGAGCGCCTCGTCGATGAGGAAGTACTCCTGCTCCCAGCCGAGGGTCGCGATCACCTTGTTCACGTCCTTGTCGAAGTACTGGCAGACAGCCGTGGCGGCTTCGTCCAAGGCGTGGATGGCACGTAGCAGAGGCATCTTGTAGTCGAGCGCCTCGCCGGTGTAGCTGATGAAGATCGTGGGGATGCAAAGCGTGCGACCGAAGATGAACGCAGGGCTGCTCGGATCCCAAGCGGTATAGCCGCGTGCTTCGAAAGTGTTGCGGATACCGCCGCTCGGAAAGCTGCTGGCATCGGGCTCCTGTTGCACGAGCATGCTGCCATCGAAGCGCTCGATGCTGCGACCACCGGTGATGGGTTCAAAGAACGCGTCGTGCTTCTCGGCGCTGGTCCCGGTAAGCGGTTGGAACCAATGAGTGTAATGCGAGGCCCCTTTGCTGGCAGCCCATTCCTTCATACCGCTGGCGACCTGGTCAGCCAGTTTCCGGTCGATGCGCGAACCTTGATCGATCGCATGGCGCACAGCGTAGTAGGCATCCTCGCTGAGGAACATGCGCATGGCCTCTTCATTGAACACGTTGCTGCCGAAGAACTCGCTGATCCGGAGGCTCGGCGGATCGATGTGTTTGGGACGGCGATCAAGGACATCGGCCAAGGCCTTGGCGCGCAAATGGGGGGTGGGCATGGAATTATGTTGTTTTCTGGGGACCAAAGTACCCGAACAGGGGGGTCTGTTCAAAAATGTTGTGGTTTTCTTTTTGAACATGGCTGTAGCGACGGGGGCCAATGCGGAATAGGGATGCAATTCGCGGACTGATCACCCAGCGCGGGTCGGCAACGGAAAAGAGACGATGGCGATCAGGCGCCGGGCCCTCCAGGAACAGGGGGTACTTCCGTAGGTTCCACTGGCACGGTCGGGGTGGGCGGCACCTGGGCCGTTGGAGCCGAAGGTTGCGGCTGGTCCAGTGTGAACGCGCGCTTCTGGTCGTCGAAACCCTTCTTCACCTCTTGTGTGCCACGCTCGATCTCGCGCTGTACTTCGGCGCTCGCGTCGCGGATCTGGCGCATGGTGCGACCGAGGGTGCGGGCAATGCCGGGAATACCCTTGCTGCCGAAGAACAGCAGCACGAAGATCATGATCACGAGCAGTTCGCCGCCGCTTACGTCGAAAATGAGAAGCATGGGATCCAGGGCCGCGAATGTACAGGCGCTGCAAAGCTGTCCGGAAAAAGGAACGGCGCTCGATGAGCGCCGTTCCGCGGATCTTTGCTCCAAGGATCAGGCCGCCACGGCCTTCTGCGGGGCGGGTTCCGGCACCGTGTCCTTGTGCAGATCCACCACCACCGCGCTGGCGATGAAGATGGATGAGTAGGTACCCACGGCGATCCCCACGAGCATGGCGAAGACGAATCCTTTGATGGCCACACCACCGAACAGGAAGATGACCAACAGAACGATCAGCACCGTTACCGATGTGTTGATGGTCCGGCCGAGCGTGGAGTTGATCGCCTTGTTGAAGACCACCTTCCACGGTTCGCGTTTATGGTCCTGGAGATACTCCCTGATCCGGTCGAACACCACGACGGTGTCATTGATGGAGTAACCAATGACGGTCAGGACAGCCGCGATGAACTGCTCATCGATCTCCATGGAGAAGGGCAGTATGTTCCAGAGCATTGAATAAATGCCGATCACGATGAGGGCATCATGCGCGAGCGAAAGCAGGGCGCCCAATCCGAACTGCCATGTGCGGAAGCGGATCCGGATGTAGACGAACATGAACAGCAGTGCCAACCCCAGGGCCCAAACGGCATGCGAGCGGATGTCATCGCTGATCGTCGGGTCCACCTTCCGCGAAGCGATGATGCTGAAGGGGTGGCCCAAGGTCTTCAAGCCTTCGCCGAGTTTCGCTTCCACGATGGAGTCGGTCCGTGGATCCCTCTCCAGCACCAGATAGTTGGTGGTCACCATCAACTGGCTGTTGCCACCATAGCTCTTCACACCGAGGCTGCTCTTCGCGCCGTTCTCCACATATACCGCGTCGAGCGAATTGCGCACCTGCTCCTGGTCCATGGGAGCATCGAACTTCACCACGAACTGGCGGCCACCGGAGAAATCAACTCCCTGATCGAAGCCACGCGTGAACATGCTCACGAAGCCGGCCAGGATGATGGCTCCCGAAACGAAGTAGAAGTACTTGCGCTTGCCCATGAAATCGTACTTCGCATTGGCGAACACGTCCTTGTTCCAACTATGCCAGAAGGTAAGCGTCTTGCCTTTTTCCAGACGGCGCGTAATGATGAGGCGGCTGATGAAGATGGCCGTGAAGAGCGAAGTGAGGATACCGAGGGCGAGCGTTACACCGAAGCTCTTGATAGGGCCGGTGCCGAACAGGATCAGGATGATGGCCGCCACGATGTGCGTCACGTTGGCATCGATGATCGCGCTCATGGCGTGCTTGTAGCCTAGATCGATCGCGGTCTTCAGCGCCTTTCCATGCCGGAGTTCCTCCCGTATCCGTTCATTGATCAGCACGTTCGCATCCACCGCCATACCCACGGTGAGAACGATACCGGCGATGCCGGGCAGGGTGAGCGAGGCCTGGAGCGAGGCCAAGGTGCCCATGAGGATGAACACGTTCGCCAGCAGGGCCACGTTGGCGATCCAACCCGAACCATTGTAGTAGATGACCATGAACAGCATCACGAGCATCATGGCCACGGCGAAGGAGATAAGGCCCTGGCGGATGTTGTCCGCGCCGAGCGATGGTCCCACCACGGTCTCATCGATGATGCGCGCCGGAGCCGGCAGTGCGCCCGCCTTCAGGATGTTGGAGAGGTCGGTGGATTCTTCGATCTGCTTGTTGCGATCACCGCTTCCCATACTGATGCTGCTGCGCCCACCAGGGATCTCGCCCATGACCGTTGGGGAAGAGGTGACATAGCCATCCAGGACGATCGCCACGTTCTTGCCGATGTTCTCGCCGGTCATCTGTTTCCAGATGAGGGCACCCTCCTGGTTCATTTGCATGGCCACCTCCGCGTCGCCTTTGAGGTCAAAGTCCTGGCGCGCATCGGTGATGTATTGCCCATCGATCCGGGGCTTGCCGTCGCGCGGGATCTTCAGTGCCCGCAGAACGAGGTAGTCACCGGGTGCCACATTGAATTCCATGCGCTGCGGTTTGGCGCTCCACGCGAGCCGGATGCCGTAGCTGGGATCGGGACTTTGCAGCGCGGCACGGCGCAGGAGGCCATCCACCTTCGCGGTATCGGTAGAGCGTGCATAACCGATCACGTCCATGTGCTTCACGCCACGGAACTCCTGCGTGTTCGGGATGAGTCGGCCCGCACCGAAAAGAGGGGAACGTTTTTCCTGTTCGGCCTGGGCCACGAGGGAATCCGTATCGGCATCAGCGGCCTTAGTGGAATCAGCCGCCACCAATGAATCCAGAAGGAAAGCGCGGCGCGTGCTGTCCAATGCAAGGTCCGACTTGATCGACTTCTTCAAGCTGTCAGTGAGCGCCGTTGCGGTCTTCAGGCTGTCCGTGCGCAAGCTGTCGCGATGCGCCAATTGCGGGAAGAGCAATGCGCTCAACTTCGTGTTCACCTCGCCGAGCTTGGGGAACACATCGTTGCGATCGAAGGTCTCCCAGAACTCCAGGTTCGCCGTGCTTTGGAGCACCCGGCGCACGCGGTCCTTGTCCTTCACACCGGGCAGTTCGATCTGGATGCGACCGCTGAGAGCCTGTTTCTGGATGCTGGGCTGAGCCACGCCGAACTTGTCGATACGCGTGCGGAGGATCTTCTCCGTGTTGTTCAGCGCGATCTGCGCTTGTGCGCGCAGGGCCGTGATGATCTGGTCGTTGGTGCTCTGGCGGGGGAACATCGCCGCATTGTCCTGCGTGCTGAAGATGGCCGCGAGGCTCGCATTGGCCGAACCCTTGTGGAACTCCTCATCGAAGAGCGTAATGAAATCGGACGTGCTGCTCTTCTCGCGTTCACGCGCGCTGGCCATCGCGTGGCGGAAGGTGCTGTCCTGGCTGTTGCCGCTGAGGTTCTGGACAAGTTCCGGGATGCTCACCTCAAGGGTAACGGCCATGCCGCCTTTCAGATCGAGCCCCTGGTTGATCTCGCGCTCCTTGCTCTC
Organism: Flavobacteriales bacterium; assembly: GCA_031371785.1. Classification (GTDB taxonomy): domain Bacteria; phylum Bacteroidota; class Bacteroidia; order Flavobacteriales_F; family PHOS-HE28; genus PHOS-HE28. The sequence goes on from JANMKC010000022.1 coordinate 9,077, forward strand.
CTTGTAGGAATAGCCGAACACGGGATAGATGATCTCGTCGGCGTTCTCGCGGAGGTACTTGTTCTCGTACACGAGCATCACCGAGTCGTGCGGCAGCTTCTCATTGCCGGCAACGGCGATCACGGAATCCGCGAGCACACTTGCTTCTTTGGCGGCCTTGGATTCGAAGCGGCTGGTGAAGAAGGAGAAGGACAACTGCCACAAACACGCGATCGCCAGAAGGATGGTGAACACCCATAGCGCGCTACGATTCTGCATGACGGAAGGATTGGTTTCTTGAAGGGGGTTCGCGTTCCGGAACGGTTCCGGTCCGGGAACGGGGCGGCAAATATAGAAGGATGGCCTACGCGGTCGCGGGTCGGAACACGGGCCACCACGGATGGTGGAAAAGCGCGCGTCCCCAGTGTGTTTCGCCGGGTCTCAGGCCCTGTAGCTTCGCCGCCACCACGGCCTGTTGCTCAACCGCCACTGTCGTAAATGCCCATGATGAAGAACGTGTACACGTCCGCCTGCTCCGTACTGCTGCCCATCCTCCTGAGCGCCCAAGCTGTGCTCACCTTCGACCCGACCGTGCCCGTGATACGCAATGGCAGTCCATTGGCAATGGCCTGGGCTGGAGGCCTCAATTACCCGCAGTTCTCCGATATCGATCTGGATGGTGACGGCGATATGGACCTTTTCCTCTTCGACCGTTCCGGCAACAAGGTGATCACCCTGCTCAACAACAACGTGCCGGGCCAGGCGAGCTACACGTTCACGCATGCATACGACCATGTGTATCCTTTCGATGACCTTCAACAATGGGCGCTCTTGCGCGACTACAACTGCGACGGCAAGGAGGATATCTTTTCCTACATGCTTGGTGGCTTCGGCGTGTGGAAGAACACAAGCACCGGCGGCAACCTTTCCTTCGAGGAAGTCGACACCCTTGTGCGCTCGAACTATGTGCCTACCGACGCGAACCTCTATGTGACGCAGGTGGATATTCCGGGCATCGAGGACGTTGACGGGGATGGGGACCTGGACGTGGTCACCTTCAGCATTTTCGGGAACTACGAGGAGTACCACCGCAACATGAGCATGGAGATCTACGGCACCTGCGACAGCCTCGTGTTCGAACTGCGCAACCGCTGCTGGGGTTACTTCAGCGAGAACCTGAACAACAACTCGGTGACGCTCAACAACCCCTGCCAATTCAACATACCGAACCCCGAAACCCCTGTACAGATCGAAAAAACGACCGCGCAGTTGAGGTCGCAGTATCACCTGCCCATAAGCGAAGAAGAAGAAGAAGGGGCACGCGCACATGTCGGCAGCTCCACCCTGCTGCTCGACCTTGACGGGGATGGCGACAAGGACCTGATCCTGGGTGACGTGCTCTTCAGCAACCTGCTCGCCCTCACCAATGGCGGCGACATCGACAGCACCTATATGGTGGCACAGGACAGTCTGTTCCCCGTGTACGACCAACCGTTGCATCTGGACATTTTCCCGGCGGCCTTCTATGAGGATGTGGACAACGACGCGAAACGCGATCTCATTGTAACGCCGGACTACCCCTCGCTTTCCGAGAACTTCCAAAGCGTATGGTACTACCACAACAATGGCACTGACGCGGCCCCGATCTTCCACAAGATCCAGGAGGACCTTTTCCAGGACCGCATGATCGACCTCGGTGAGGGCGCTTATCCCGTGACGTTCGACATCGATGGCGACGGCTTGATGGACCTGCTCGTTTCCAACTACGGCTACTATGAGCTCGGAGGCACATACCCTGGAAAGATCGCCGCCTTCCGCAACAGCGGCACGGCGACCGCTCCGGCCTTCACGCTGCTCACCGATGACTACATGGGCCTTAGCACCATGGGCATGGGCAGTTCCATGTACCCGGCCTTTGGCGACATGGACGGCGATGGGGACATGGACCTCTATATCGGCGACCTGCAAGGGCGCTTGCACTACTTCCAGAACAACCCTGTTGGGCTTGTGGCGCAATTCACATTGAACGACCCCACCGTAACGACCATCGTGAACGACACGGACACCATCCTCATGGACGTGGGGCAATTCGCCACACCGCAGCTCGTCGACATGGACAACGACGGCCTGCTGGACCTGCTCATCGGCGAGCGCAATGGCAACATCAACTACTACCACAACCGGGGCGCTGCCGGCGAACCCTTCTGGGAACTGAAGAACGACTCCATCGGTGGTGTGGTGGTGGCCGAATATTGGAACGTGACGGGGCACAGCGTTCCCTTCATGCACGTGACCAACGGCGGCCAACACGAACTGCTCGTGGGCAGTGAAAGCGGATGGATACACCAGTACGACAATATCGACGGCAACATCGACGGCACTTGGAACCTCGTGGACAGCACCTGGCAGGACCTTCACGAAGGCGAGCGCACGGCGCTGTGCCTCTATGACTTCAACAACGATGGATACAAGGACGCCGTGATCGGCAACTACCGGGGCGGCATCAGCTACTGGCGAAATGATTTCGCTGCCGCTGTCCACGGCATCAGCGCATTGACCAGCGATGCCGCGTTCACCTTGTCGCCGAACCCTTCCGAAGAGAGCACGTTCCTCGACCTGAACATGCCTGTGAGCCGCGACCTGCGTGTGGATGTGCTGGACGAACTCGGGCGGGCCGTGCTCTCCTCACGCATGGAGGATCAATGCTTCCGCATCGATACGCGCCCGCTGAAGCAGGGCGTGTACATGGTGCGCTTAAGCAACGGCGCGAACCGCTGGGCGCAGCGCTTGTCGGTGGTGCGATAACATCTTGGTGATGACAATGCAGGAGATCATCCTCTTCGATGGCGACTGCGCCTACTGCAACGGCTGGGTGCGCTGGATCATGAAGCGCGATGCCCGCAAGCATTTCCGTTTCGTTCCGCTGAAGAGCGAAGAAGGACAGGCATTGCGAACGAGGAACGGAGTGCCGGACCACATCGACAGCATTGTGTTGATCGGCGATGGCCATGCGTATGTGCGCAGCCGAGCGGCTTGGCGGGTGCTGCATGCCTTGCCGGGTTGGCGCATGGCAGCGTTCGCCTTGCGTGCGGTGCCACGCCCATTGCGTGACCTGGGCTATGACCTGATCGCCCGCAACAGGCACAAGCTCGGTATCACCGACACGTGCGAACTTCCACAGCGCTGAACGATCGATGCCACGTCCTTTCCTCACGGCAGAATGGCGCAGGCTCGCGCTGGCCAACTATGCCGTTGATCCGCAGCTGCTCCTCCCCTACGTTCCGAACGGCACGCAGCTCGACCTTTGGAAGGGCCGCTGCTACCTGAGCCTGGTCGGCTTCCTCTTCAAGGACACACGGTTGAAAGGCATCCGCGTTCCGTGGCACGCGACCTTCGAGGAAGTGAACCTGCGCTTCTACGTCACGCGGCAGGAAGGCAGAACAGTGAAACGCGGTGTGGTCTTCATCCAGGAGATCGTGCCGAAGCGCGCGCTCACCTTCGTGGCAAATACGCTCTATGGCGAGCCCTACCGCACGCTGCCCATGCGCCACAATTGGATCGCGGAACCGCGCGAGCTCATCACCGGTTACGCATGGCGGCTCGCTGGCAAGTGGAACAAATTCGAAGTGCGTACGGGGACCACACCGCGCAACATGGCGATCGGTTCGGAAGAGGAGTTCATCACCGAACACTTCTGGGGCTATACGCGGATAGATGCGGAGCGTACACGCGCATACGAGGTGAAGCACTCGCGCTGGCAGGTGTATCCCATGCACGCGCAGGCGATCGATGTGGACTTCGCGGAAGTGTATGGTGAAGCCTTCGGTTTTCTGCGGAAGACGAAACCCTCCTCGGTGATGTTGGCCGAGGGATCGGCGATCACGGTGATGCATGGGCGCAAACTCTGAGCATCGATCATAAGTTCGTCCTGCACTGCTCTTAACCCAGAGGCGAAGGCCGGGGACTACGCGTTACCTTCGGCGTGTGTCGCGGATCCGTCAAACAGCAGGGACCATTCGCATCGTTGCTCTGTTCGCGATCCAGGCAGCCCCGGCTTATTGCCAAACATTCCAGCAAGCGCTGGACACAACAAGCGGCAGCATTGGCATGGTGGGAGGCATTACCAGCACCACGGATGGTGGCTCCATCATGCTGCTCCATACGTTCTCCGACGAGCTACAGTGGAAAGCCGATGCGACAGGAGAACCCCTTTGGTGCAACCGCTATTCGGTGAGCGGCCAGAACATGGCACCCATGCCGGATGGAGGTGTGGTATTCGGCGAACTGGGAACCTACGAACATGGGTTTGACACCGACACTTCACTTATCCACTACAAGATCGTTCGGACGGATACATCCGGAGACGTGGAATGGAGCAAACTGTTGACGCTCCATTTCTTGTTCCCATCAAAAGGCCCTTTGCCCCCAACGGTCCTTGCGAGTGACGCGAATGGAAACATTCTGATCACCGTCCCCTTCGACGCTGTGAATGCGACCGAGTTCTGGTTCGTTTCATTGAACGCTTCCGGGGTGGTACTATGGTCGAACTTGTACATGGTTAACATGCCTGTCGTTGCGGTATCAGCTCTCGCTTCGGATGGCAACTCAGGTTGGTTTTTCGCTTACAACGAGGCTCCGATCCACAACACCTTCCGAATGGGGCACTTGTTCTCTGAAGGAGAAGTGGCATGGTTCAAAAGCTATCAGTACAACTATTTCATCGCCGAAGTACGAATGGGTGGACTAACGACGGTGAACGGACAAGCCGCAGTTGGAGGTGGGTTGTCCACCGATGTGATAGGCGAGCGGGGGTTCGTCATGAAGGCGAACTTCGATGGCAGCATCGCTTGGTACACCACTTATGGTACAACAGAATTTCTGACCATGTTCGGTTTTACGCGAATTGGTTCCCTTCCGAACGGTGAACTGATCGCTTCGAGCGGATACCCAGGATGGAGCAACGCCATAGACGTGATCCATACTGCCAGCGATGGAAGCATTCTCAACAGTATCCGTCCTGATTCGATCATCGATACACAATTCATCCATGAAGGGAGATGGTGGGATTTGGACCTGGACGACACGGCCCTCACGTTCAGCGGCTATTTGATCGAAACGGACCTGATGCTCGGCACCCAAACGTATCGGCCCTCCATCTGGAAACTTTCTCCTTCACAACTCGCTGGTTGCTTGACGACGCCCGAGGACGTGGTCAGCATTCCCATTCCACAGGTCGATGTGCAAGCCCAAGCCTTGCCTTTGGATGCCACCCCCGCGCTCGTGACGATCGTCGACAGTTCCATAACTGTGGTTCCGGTCCCGCTGATCGGCACACACGACTATTGCTCGTTCATCACCGCCGTTCCAACCGTTGGATCCGTCACGGATGGTCTCCATGTGCGCTGCTCGATCGTACAACAAGGTGACGTGATCATCGCAACGAGCTCATGCGATGGTATGGTCCAAGCTTTTGATGTTCGAGGCCGGATCGCAGGTGCGGCCCAGATGAGCGCTCGATCCGAAACCGCACTGGGAACCACGGCTTGGCAAAGCGGATTTTACTTGCTTCGTGCAACAGATGCGATAGGCCACGTCGTGGGCACCACCAAGGTGATGTTGGAGTGAGTAGGAAGTCTTTTTGAACGGGTCCAGTCCAAGATGACATCCATAAAGTAGAGAACCGTTTGGGGCAGATACAGCGAAGGCGTCCACATGGACGCCTTCACTCTGAAAAATCGCGTGATTCGGCTAAGCCGTCACGCCATTGTTCATTTTGTCCAGCACATCCATCACCTCCTTCACCGCTTTCGCGCTCGCGTCGCAGAGGGCCTGCTCGTCGGGGTTCAACTTCAGTTCGATGATGCGCTCCACGCCTTTGCGTCCCAGGATCACCGGCGCGCCCATGTAGATGTTCTTCAAGCCGTACTCACCTTGCAGCCAAACGCAGCAGGGGAATACACGCTTCTGGTCGCGAACGATGGCCTCCACCATTTGCGCGGCGGCCGTACCGGGCGCGTACCACGCGCTTGTGCCGAGGAGGTTCACGATCTCGCCGCCCCCCTTCTTGGTGCGCTCCACGATCGCGTTCAACTTGTCTTCAGCGATGAGTTCCGTGACGGGGATACCGGCCACAGTGGTGTAACGAGGCAAGGGAACCATCGAGTCGCCATGGCCCCCCATGAGCACTGCTTGGATGTCCTTCGGTGAAACGCCGAGCTCGGTGGCGAGGAAGGCGCGATAGCGTGCAGTGTCGAGGATGCCCGCCATGCCGAACACGCGGTGCGCGGGGAACTTGCTGTTGATGAACGCACAATAGCTCATCACATCCAGCGGGTTGCTCACCACGATGATGATCGCGTTCGGGGAATGCTTCGCCACGTTCTCCGTCACGCTTTTCACGATGGTCGCGTTGGTCGCGATCAGGTCATCGCGGCTCATACCGGGTTTGCGTGGCAGGCCACTGGTGATCACGACCACATCGCTATTGGCGGTCTTGCTGTAATCGTTCGTGCTGCCGGTGATGCGGCTATCGAAGAGGGTGATGGGCGCTGTCTGCCAGATGTCCAGGGCCTTGCCCTCGGCGAATCCTTCCTTGATGTCGAGCAGCACCACTTCATTGGCCAGCTCCCAACGGGCACAGGCATCGGCGCAAGTGGCACCCACGTTCCCGGCACCTACCACAGTGATCTTCATGTCTCCGTATTTGTAGGCGGCGAAAGTAGCTGCGCACTGCTTCGGCTTTTCCACGATCGGGTATGATTTGCCAACAGATGTTATCGAGGCAAAGGCCCTTTCCCTATCTTACGGCCACCTGTCGATCATGTCCACTGCGGAACTGGCAACCCTCAAAGAGCAGCTACGTCTTGGCGCTACATGGCAGGGCATGGAGGGGGTGGAACAAGCGTTCGCCAAGATCATCGATGGATGCATCGCGGGCGAGCGCCGAAGCCAGCAGCGGGTATACGAGCTCTTCTATGGGAAGATGATGTCCGTATGTCTACGCTACACGAAAAACCACGATCAGGCGAAGGACATCCTGCAGGATGGCTTCATCAAAGTGTTCCGCAGCATGGAGAAGTTCAACCGTGCTGGGAGCTTCGAGGGGTGGATACGCCGGATCATGGTGAACACGGCCATCGACTACTTCCGGCGGGCGAAGAATTCCTACCTGCTGCTTGGAGAGGAACGGAGTATCGAGGATTTCGGGGACCAGGACGAGGAGGACACCTTGGAGGACAGTTCGGGCGAGGAGGAAATGCCGGACCTGAAACCAGCGGACGTGATCAATGCCATGCAGAAGTTGACGCCCGCTTACCGCACGGTGTTCAACCTCTACGTGTTCGAGGAAATGACGCACAAGGAGATCGCCGAAATGCTGGGGATCAACATCGGCACCTCCAAGAGCAACCTGGCGAAAGCGAAACACAACCTGAAGAAATTGCTTAAAAAGGAGCACATGCTCCCGTGAGAAGATGAGTACGAGCAGAAACGGCCTGGATCCATTCGAGCAGAAGTTGAAGGACAACCTCGAAGGGTTCGAGGTACCCTATAACAGCGCCGATTGGGCCGATATGGAGCGCACGCTGGCAGGCGGCCGCGCAGGATGGTGGATGAGCGGCGTGGGCCTCTCGGTCCTGCTGGCTGGTTCACTGGCCGTTGGCGGCGGCATCTGGTATTCCACCGCTCGATCGAGCGGGAACGTTCTCCAATACAGCGCTCGCGTGGAAGCTGCGGTCACACCTGCAACTCAAGTGTCTGCCAACTCGATCAATGGCACGCGCCCGGACGGTGCTCTCGACCAGGTAGCCGAGTCGAGCACCGCAATATCGCTGAAGACGGAAGCTCCAACGATCGCGGACAATATTCATCCTGAAGACGCAACGAAAGGAACAACGACAGCGAAGCATCGCGTGATCGCACCGGGTTCGGATCCGAAGAAAACGGACAACACGCCGACACCCGAAGTGCCAGTGGAGTTGAAGAAAGCCACGAACACGAACCGTGACAACACGTTCTCCGCGAGCGTGAGCACAGGTTGCCCCGGCACCTCGGTGGATTTCAAAGTGGAGCACATGCCGGAGGACGGGATCTATCTCTGGAACTTTGGTGACGGCAGTTTCAGCAACAAGCCGAACCCGGAGCACACCTTCACCATACCGGGCAAGTACCAAGTGATGCTGTCCATGAGCGCACAAGGCGTCGGCACCATCCACAACAAGCCGAGCAGCGATGTGATCCAGATCCACGAGGCACCAAAGGCCGCGTTCAATGTGCTCAAACAGGAGTATGACGGGCACCTGCCGTCCGTACACTTCGAGAACCGGAGCATGGCCGGCCAATCCTACCATTGGAGTTTCGGGGATGGTGAGACCAGCGAGATCCCGCACCCTGATCATATCTACAAGAAGAAAGGCGTGTATCAAGTGGAGCTTTTGACCACCAACGACGTGGGCTGTGTGGACCAGACCATGAAAGAAGTGCGTATCGACAAGGACTACAATCTCGACGCCCCCGCCAGTTTCACCCCGAACGGCGATGGCCGCGAAGACTTCTTCATTCCGGAAGCGCTGCGCACCTTGGGAGTGAAGTTCCACCTCGCGATATATGATACCAATGGCGCGGTGATGTACGAGACCAACGACGCCACCCAACCCTGGCTAGGCAAAGTGAACAACCGCAGTGAGGCATGCCCTACAGGCGAGTACGTATGGGTAGTGGACGTGCGCGAGAGCCTGCATCTGGCGGAAACCTATACAGGCAAAGTGAAACTCGTGCGCTGAACGCACTGAACTGATGGTGAAAGCCCGGTCGGATCGACCGGGCTTTCGCATTTTCAGACCGCGTTTGAATTGACCAACGATCTTGAACTGACCGGCCACGCCTTGATTCTCCCGCCTATATTCGCAATTATCAAGATCCGAAGGACACCTTTTTGCCAAATGAGCCTTTCCATGCGACCATCGGTATTGTTGCTGTTCCTGTCTTCCCTTTGCGTCAACCTGTCCGTTAGCGCCCAGACCTTCACCATCGCCGATGGCAGTGGCTCTGGTTGTGAAGGTGCCCTGTACGATTCTGGAGGACAGGGAGCAAGCGGCTACCTGAACAACGAGAACTACATCTTCACCCTTTGTCCGGATGTTCCCGGTAACGGGCTCCATCTCATCTTCTCCACGTTCAACCTGGACGTTGCCGGACCGGAGCCGTTCGACAACCTGACTATCTACGATGGAGACAATTCCGGTGCACCCGCGTTCGGTACATACGCAGGCACCGAACTTCAGAACCAGGTCATGAACAGCACGTTCTCCAATTCGACTGGCTGCCTCACGTTCGAATTCCACTCGAACGGGAACGGTACCGGTGTATTCGCCATCGGTTTCTCGTGCGTCAGCTCGCCGTGCGAACCTCCAACGGCACATGCGACAATGAGCGAAACTTCTCCAGCCTGGGTCTGCGCGGGCGAGGCCGTGACCTTCGATGGTTCCGGATCTTTCGCCGCACCGGGCAGGACGCTGGTGGGCTTTGCATGGCACTTCGAACCGGGTGAAGTGGACGATACGAGCGGCACCACCGCGAGCCACGTATTCCCCGAAGCCGGGGCTTATCCCATCCAACTTGTTGTGATAGATGATAGCGGCTGTGTGAGCATCAATTCTGTCGATCAATTGGTTTTGTCAAGCACTGCACCGCACCTCTCGCTAACAAACGCGGAGCAGACCATGTGTGTTGGCCAAGCTCTTGAAATGATTGGTACAGCGGTGCCCACGCCTTGGACCGGTGTATCAGGTGCGGACTACGGCGCTGGGATCCCCCTGCCGGATGACGTAGGCCAGCCATTCCGATCCGACATCGTGTTGGATTACTTCGAGCCGGGCGCAACGCTCACAAGTGCCACGGATCTGCATTCGGTCTGTGTGGACATGGAACACTCCTACATGGGCGATCTCGTGTTGGAGGTGATATGCCCGAACGGACAGACCACGATCTTCCATCAGCAAGGTGGCGGCTACACCTTCGTTGGCGGGGCCAATGATCTGGACAACGACCTTGACCCCCAACCGGGTGATTGCTGGCACTACTGCTGGAGCCCGACGGCCAGCAACGGCACATGGGTAGACAATTCACTCCTTGGTGGGACACCCAATACGGTGCTAGGCGGCAACCCGCCGAACCAAAGCCTGGTCCCTGGCACATATGAAAGCCTTCAGCCTTTCAGCAATTTGATCGGTTGTCCGCTCAACGGTATTTGGAGCTTTCAGAGCACCGACCTATGGGGCGCTGACAATGGCTTCCTCTGCGGGTGGTCCATCGAGTTCGACCAGTCGTTAGGTACGGACAGCGCGATCTTCACCCCGTCGATTGGTCCGGGTTGCGACTCTTCTTTCTGGACCGGAAGCAACATCACCTGGACCTCACAGGATTGCGATTCGATCATGATCGCTCCGACCGCACCCGGTGAACTCAACTTCACCTACACGGTGCTGGACAACTTCGGATGCTCCTATGATTCGGTCGTCACCATCACCGTGCTTCCTTCGAACGATCCCAACTGCATGGGTATGGGCATAGAGGAAGCCATAACCCCGGCAGTCATCCTCTATCCTGTCCCTGCCGGAGATGAGTTGTTCCTTTCCAGCGCCCATGCCATCCAAGGGTATGAACTCTGGGATACGGAAGGGCGCTTGCTCAGAACAGAAGAACTGGCGAACGGTACGCTGTCCAGTTCGATCCCATTGACAGAGCTGTCCAATGGACTGTATGTGCTTGTCTTGCGCACGAGAGGGGGGCGCTACCGCTACTCGGTGATCAAGCAGTGAACGCTGAGTGGCAAGCGCCACTCAGCGTTTCATGTTTCCAACCGTTCTCAGCGGACGACACGCCCTCCCCATCCGTCTTGAAGAAAGAAACCGAGGTCAGCTCTCACTCTGACCTAATTTCGCTCGGCCTCCGCATTCTGAACTTCTCCGTTGCACCCCGATCCACCGCAAGACCATGGCTCCAACCCGGATCATCGCTTTCACCGCCCTTTGCCTGGCCGCCCAGCTGGCGCATGGCCAACAGATCAGTATTACCTCAGGTTCGGCCACCAGCTGCTCAGGAGTGATCGAAGATTCCGGCGGGCCGAGCTTGGAGTATTCGGACAACGAGAACATCACCTTCACGATCTGCCCGGACATACCGGGGAATGTGATCTACCTCACGTGGTTCGTTTTCGACCTCAGCACGCAAGGCAACAACGACGACAATCTCACCATATACGACGGTGACAATACCGGCGCGACCTTGCTCGGCAGTTATACCGGGACACAACTGCAGAACCTGATCGTTAGCGGAACCGTGTTCAATACCACCGGCTGCCTCACGCTCGTCTTCCAGTCCAACGGGATAGGCACGGGGAACTTCTCGTGCGGATTCCAATGCACCACCCCTTGTGAACACCCGACCGCAGCAGCAGTTATGAGCGAAGCGGTACCCGCCCTGATATGCCAGGGCGAGAACGTGCAGTTCGATGGTTCGGCATCCTTCCCCGCACCGGGCTTCACGATCAACCAGTATTTGTGGGACTTCCACGACGGCAGTGTTGACAGCACATCCGGGCCACTGGTCAACCACACCTTCACTACCGCGGGCGAGCACATGGTGCAGTTGTACTTGACGGATGACAATGATTGCAGGAGCCTGAACCTGGTGGACCTGCAGGTGCTGGTAAGTACGACCCCATCGTTCGCGACCACTTCGGAAAGCACCTCTACCTGTTTCGGCGAAACGGTCAACTTCACCGGTGTGGTGCATCCCATAACCTGGACCGGTATTCCCGACGCCAACTATGGAGATGGGGTCTATCTGCCGGACGACGTAGGACAGCCCTTCACGTCGGAGTTGCTCTTCCAGCAGTTCGATCCGGGGCAAACCGTAACCACCACCACCAATATCCAATCGATCTGCGTGGATATGGAACACACCTACATGGGTGACCTTGTGCTCCAAGTGATCTGCCCGAACGGACAAACCACGATCTTCCACCAGCAAGGCGGTGGTTACACCTTCATCGGTGGGGCCAATGACACCGATGACAACCTGAACCCAGTACCCGGTGAATGCTGGCACTATTGCTTCAGCCCCACTGCCACCAATGGCACTTGGGTGGATAATTCCCTGCTTGGTGGCACACCCAACACGATCCTGGGCGGAAATCCGCAGCAGGAATGCCTGACCCCGGGCACCTACGAAAGCGTGCAACCCTTCAGCAATCTGATCGGCTGTCCCTTGAACGGAACGTGGACCTTCCAGAGCACCGACCTCTGGGGCCTAGACAATGGCTTCCTCTGTGGCTGGGAGATCAATTTCGATCCGAGCATCATTCCGGATGTAACGCAATTCACCCCCAGCATCGGCCCCGATGCCGACTCCTCTTTCTGGACCGGCCCGAACATCACCACCATTTCCGCCAATGCCGACACGATCTCCATCACGGCCCCTGCGCCGGGTATCTATCAGTACCAGTACAATGTGATCGACAACTTCGAGTGCCCATACGACACCACGATCACCCTCACGGTGAACGAACCCCTCCAAGTGGATGCCGGACCGGACGGGGTGATCTGCAGCGACCCGTTGCAGCTCAATGCGACGATAGCGGGCATTCAGCAGAACTGCGACTGGAGCCTGCAATTGAATTCCACGTTCGGTGATGGCTGGGGCGGCGCAACTATCACAGTGAACGTGAACGGCTCACCGAGCTCCTACACCTTGAACTTCGGCGCACAGACCACCTTCACCATCGCCGTTCAATCGGGAGATGTGATCAGCCTGACCTACGGCTCCAGCTTCAATGATTATGAGAACAGCTACACCTTGTTCGATGATCAGGGCAATACGGTCTTCACGGACGGGGTGAACCCCGGCATCGGCATTGTGTGGAACGGTACAGCCAATTGTGGCGGCCTGCCCGACATGACATGGGAGTGGACACCGACCACCGGTCTGTCCGACCCGACCATCCCTGATCCAACGGTCCTGGTAACGAGCCAGACGCAGTACACGGTAACGGCCTATCCAACAGGACATCCAGTTTGTGCGACCACCGATAGCGTGACGATCACCCTCGATCCAGGGTTGGATCCGGGCTTGGATACGCTCGTGGTCATCTGCATGAGCGCGCCGAATTTCGAATTGATCGACATGCTTGGCGGTACACCCGCTGCTGGCGGTGTCTGGACTGACGCGAACGGCAATCCCGCCACCACGACGTTCCACCCGATGACGGATGCGGCCGGCGTGTTCACCTATACCGTGACAACAGTGCTGGGCTGCGTGGGTACGGCGGATCTCACGATCCAACTATTGCCGCTCACCGATCCGAGCTGCTGCGGGATCGTGGATGCCGGACCCGACTCGCTGATCTGCACCTTGACCTATGGATTGAACGCAACGATCGCCAACGCGGGCGATGGCATTTGGAGCGGCCCTCCGGGTTGCGTGTTCAGCGATCCGCTCGATCCTCAGAGCACGGTGACCTCGCCCGGTAGCGGAGCGCGAAAACTCTATTGGACCGAGGATGATGGCGTGCTCTGCCACTTGGTGGACAGCGTGACGATCACCTTCACCGAGCCGATCGTTGTAGCGATGAACCATGTGGATGCGATCTGCTTCCAAGCCTGTGATGGGACCGCGCATGCGGTTGTGACCGGTGGCAACATCGGGAACGGCCAGAGCTATACCTACAATTGGAGCGATGGGCTGGCTGGAGCTGCATCACCCGACGCGGCCGCTATTTGTGCTGGTGATTATTCCATTTCCGTTGCGGATACGAACGCCTGCAGCACAAGCGTCAACTTCAGCATAAGCGAACCCGTGCTCTTGGAGATCGACGCCATCACCTATGCGGAACCCTGGTGCCACGGCGCTTGCGATGGCGCGATCACGATCACCGATGCGGAAGCGATCGACTTCAGTTTCGATGGCGGACAGACCTACCTGTTGAACGGCACGCGCACGGATGTGTGCACCGGGAATTACGACCTGACGATCCACAACGCGGCAGGATGCGTGGGCACAGGACAGGTGAATGTTCCGGAGCCGCCAGAGGTGATAGCCGAATACAGCTATCAACCGATACCCGCGAACGTGAACGCCCCTACGATCTTCTTCAACAACCAGTCGCAGAACGCCACCACGTATCTCTGGGACATCGCCGGGCTGATGAGCACGCAGGAACCCGATCCGGTATTCACCTTCAGCAACAAATATCCAGGAACGTACAAGGTGTGCCTCACCTCCTTCGATCCGCACGGTTGCACCGATACCATCTGCCATGATGTGGTGATCGACGATGTGCTCTTCACCTACGCGCCAAATTCGTTCACCCCGGATGGTGACCATGTGAACGACACGTGGATGATGACCAGCAACATTCCGGACATCGAGCAGTTCGAACTACAGGTGTTCGATCGCTGGGGCGAAGTGGTGTTCGCTACCACGAACCCGCTGGAGGCATGGAAGGGCGGCTTCCAGAACAGTGGGGCTGTGCTCAAGTCGGATGTGTACGCCTATCGCATCACATTCCGCATCATCAGTACAAAAGGAACGCGCCAATACATGGGGCACGTGACGTTGTTGAAGTGAGCCTTCGCAGCGGCCAACGCGGGTCTGGAGGTTTCCAAGACAGGGTGCCGATGTGCTGCATCGTCCGGGGTAAGACCTTGAACTTGGCTCCCTCATCGAGTCCATGTTCCATCCGCTGCGTTTGCTGATGAATTCGGCCCTGTCGATCCTGTCGCGGCGCGGATCACTGCTCGTCTGTGCTTTCGGTTGTCTCGCAAGCTATGCGCAACCACCCGTGGTCTTGATCAGCGCGGGTGGCACCGAGCAGTTGTGCAATTCCACCTTCTTCGATAGCGGCTATACCAGTGACCATGGCAACAATGAGAACAGCACCATTACGTTCTGCCCGGGCATCGCTGGAGCGAGCATGCAAGTGCTCTTCACCACGTTCGATCTCGGGGCCGGGGATCAACTGATCATCTACGATGGGAACTCCACCGCAGCGCCCATCATCGTCACCGGAACATTGAACTCGCTGCAGAGCATGGCCTATGTGGCCGCCAATGCCACGGGATGCCTCACGTTCCAATTCATCTCCGATGGCGCGGGCACAGGCGCGGGATGGAGCGCGATGGTGGATTGCAACGAACCGTGTGAAGAACCCACCGCCGTGATCACTTCTCTTGGTCAGGATCCCTACAAGATCTGCCCAGGCGATGATGTGACCTTCGATGGCAGTGGATCCTTCGCCGCACCGGGCCATGTCCTGGTGAGCTACTCTTGGGATCTGGGCGGGAACCCGTTCAGCGGAGCCAGCGTGACGAACAACTACCCTGCGCCCGGCCAGTATCCCGCAACGCTCACGGTAACGGACGACATAGGTTGCATCAGCGTGAACTACGCCTACACCAATGTGCGCGTGGGCACGATCCCCGATCTGTCAGGCACGCACATCACACCGAACAGCATTTGCTCGGGGGAGACCGCAACATTGAACGGTGCCGTGCAAGGCACGCAATGGACGAACGTACCGGAGCCTTTCGTGGACGGGCTGGTGCAATTGCCTGACGGAGGAGGCTCTTCCTATACGGCGTCCGTGCAAGTCTCCGGCTTTCCGCCCGGAACCGTGATCACGAGCCCCACGGATATCATCGACATCTGCTTTGTGATGGAGCATTCCTACTTCGGTGATCTGGAGTTCGTGATGACGTGCCCCAACGGCCAATCCGTGACCTTGTTCGAGGGATACAATAGCGGCAGTCCGGGCAATACTTATGTAGGCGGAGCGAACGACACGGGAAACGGCGTGCCCGGCCAGGGCGCCCAATACTGCTTCAGCAACGTCGGCACCTTCGGGACGATGGTGAACGAGAACAACAACGGGAACTATTTGACAGCGGGGAATCCACCGGGCAACAGCATGATCCCCGGCAACTACACCTCGCAGCAATCCTTCAGCAATTGGATCGGCTGCGACCTGAACGGAACCTGGACGATCACCGTGACGGACCATCTCTTCATCGATGACGGCTTCATCTTCAGTTGGTGGATCGACATCGATCCCGCGCTCTATCCGAACGTGGTCGCCTACACACCGGTCTACGGCGCGGATTGCGACAGCACGTACTGGAGCGGACCCGACATCGTTTCCACCCAAGTTGGCTGCGACGTAGCGACGGTCGCACCCAGCGCACCCGGCAACTACAACTACATCTACACGGTGACCGATGATTTCGGTTGCACATACGACACCACATTGACGCTCATCGTAACGCCGGGTGCGGTCGTACACGCCACCGCCACGTTACCGGCACAATGCGGCAACCCGGTGCAGCTCGGCACTGTGCTCACACCACCGATCCCCAATGGAGCGCTCGTGTACCAATGGACACCATCCGCCGGACTTTCGAACGCGAACATTCCCTCGCCTACCGCATCACCTGCCACAGCCACATGGTACCACATCAACGTGTTCCCTGTCGGGCATCCCTTGTGTGGAAGCATGGACAGTGTGTTCGTGAATCCGATCACCACATTGGAGAACGACAGTCTCGTGGTGGACGCCTTGTGCAACAATGATGGGACCGGCAGCATCCAAGTGATCACCACGGGCAACGGAGGACCTTGGGATTATTCCTGGACAGATGGTAACGGCATCATTGTGCAGACCACATTGATGGCGTTGGGTGACACCTTCCACGGAAATGGCGGAACGTATTCGGTACACGTCTCCGAAGGCGTGAACGGCAACGGTTGCGAGGATTCGCTTCAAGCCACCATCCATGAGCCCGCCGCTGTGGACCTGCTTACCCTCAGCAACGACACCACTATTTGCCGGACCGGTACGGCTACACTGATCGCTACGGCACAAGGAGGGACCGGCGGACTGGTGGCGCATTGGAACGATGGCATCACCGGATGGGCGCGCTCGGTAATGCCTTTGAACGCGACGGACTATTCGGTGTGGGGCACGGATGCGAACGGCTGCTTGAGCGATACGCTCGATGTGCAGGTCACCGTGCTCGCTCCATTGTCGTTCACGCTTCCGGATACAATGGTCACTTGTCCGCAGGTGGATGTGCTCCTGCGACCCGACACGGTGAGCGGCGGCGATGCGGCGTACCAGTATGATTGGGCAGGTGGTGGCTTTTCTCCGGTCCAAGGCCACACCGTGAACACGAACACATCGCAGCAGGTATGCCTTACCGTGCGCGATGGTTGCGAAACCCCGACCGTTACGCATTGCCTCTGGCTCGAAGTCACGCCCATTCCTCCCCTCGTGCTTTCCGCGGATACGACGGTGGGCTGCGATCCGTTCACCGTTCGCTTCAGCGTGATCGACACCACGCACGCTGCAACGGTGGATTGGAATTTCGGCGATGGCATCGTGCATCCCGGGCCACCCGCGATCGTGGGCCACTCCTACACTGATCCCGGCCAGTTCGATGTGAGCGTCGTAGTGCATTGGCCCAATGGATGTGATGATGACACCACCATCGCGAACATGATCACCGTGGCTGCGTTGCCGAATGCCGAATTCACTTGGAGCCTTGATCCCACGGACATCTTTGCACCAGAGGTCCACTTCGATGAGCAGGCTGGACCCTTCGCTACAAGTTGGATCTGGGACTTCGCCGGAATGGACACCGCGCACGGGCCAACGCCGTCGTATGCATTTCCGAACAACAATGGCAACACGTACCCTGTGCAACTCGTCGTCGCCAACTACCTCGGCTGCACGGATACCGTGGTGCGCTTCGTTGAAGTGGAAGATGTCTTCCTGGTGTTCATCCCGAACGCCTTCACCCCGGACGGCGACGGCCTGAACGAGGTGCTTTATGTGGAAGGGAACGACATCGACACGAAAGACTTCGATCTGATGATCTTCGATCGCTGGGGCGAGAAGATCCATGAGAGCAACGACCCCGCACAGGGCTGGGACGGCACCATCGGCGGTACGCGGGTGCAAAGCGGTGTGTATGCGTGGAGACTTCGTGCGCGATCACGATATTTCAACGCCGAACACGAACTGGCGGGGCACGTGACCCTGCTCCGCTGAACGGTCCGATCGGCAGGCCGGACTGGGTGTCTTTCGTGCATTCCGCCAACCGGTTGTTCCGTCGACGATGTTGATCGGTTCGTCCAAAAGATCGGGGCCGGATGGTGTGGGCCGGTAGCTTGGAACCGCTGACCGGAACCGATACACTGGATCTCTAAATGGCGTGACGTTACACCGCCGTGATCATTCTCTTCTCTTGGCACTGCCCATTGGACCGGTCGGTGGTCGTTGGCATATTTTCCTGCTCCGCATAAGGTCACTCGTATGCCTCGCGCTTCTGCTTCCCTTCAGCAGCATCGCGCAACCCTTCCTGATCAGCGGCGGGAATGTGAACACCTGTGCAGGCGCATTCCTCGACAGCGGGGGTCAGGGTGCAACAGGTTATTTGAACAATGAGGACTACACCTGCACATTGTGCCCGGATGACCCCACCGCGTTCACCTCTGTCACCTTCGTCACCTTCACTTTGTCGCTCGCTGGTGGTGCGCCGGTGGACAACCTCACGATCTACGACGGGGACAATACAGGGGCACCGTTGATCGGATCCTATACCGGAACGGACATACAAGGCCAGACCATCTCCGCTTCCCCCGGGAATCTTACAGGTTGCCTCACCTTCGTTTGGCACAGCAACGGCGCGGGCACGGGTGTGTTCGCCGGTACGATCCAATGCTACCATCCGTGCGTGCCGCCAGTGGCCGCCGCCGTGATGAACCAAGCGGCACCTGCACGGATCTGTGTCGGGGAGTCCGTGAACTTCAACGGCAGCGGTTCGGTCGCGCAACCCGGTTTCAATATCACCAGTTGGACCTGGGACTTCGATGACGGCACTATCGCCACCACGGCGATAGCCACTACTTCCCACATCTTCAATGTGCCGGGTGTGCATACCGTGCAGCTCACCGTCACGGACAACAACGGTTGCTCCAGTGTGAACAGGCTCGATGTGCAAGTGTGGGTGGGCACGGTGCCCACATTCGCCGGAACCGGTGGTGCCACATCCGGTTGCGCCGGTGAAGTGCTCTGCTTGGATGGCGTGGTGAACCCGGTGACCTACGTGGATGATCCACAGACCACCTTCGGGGATGGCGTGTTCGTGCCGGACGACGTGGGGTCCTGCTTCGAAGCACAGATCTACCTCACACAGTTCACACCGGGCGCAACGCTCACCAGCATCGCGCAATTGCTCGGGCTGTGCATGAACTTCGAGCATACCTGGCTCGGCGATCTGGTGATCACCATTACGAGCCCGTCAGGAGAATCGGTGATCCTTCATCAACAAGGGATCACCAACGAGACCTTCATGGGTGTGCCAGTGGACAATGATGAAGCGAACCCGGTGCCCGGCACGTGCGAACAATACTGCTTCGCGAACGCTTCACCGAACGGCACGATGGCCACTTATGCGAACGCGAACAACGGCGCACTGGGTTATACACTGCCACCGGGCACCTACCAAAGCCTGTATCCGCTCACCGGTCTCATCGGTTCGCAGCTCAATGGCATGTGGACGCTCACGATCTGCGACATGTGGGCGCTCGACAATGGCTTCCTCTGCGATTGGAACATTGATTTCGATCCGGCACTTTACAGCAACATCATCACCTATACACCGCAGTACGGCCCTGCATGCGACAGTACCTGGTGGACCGGCCCGGGGATCACCAGCACGCAGCCGGGTTGTGACAACATCTGTGTGCAGGAGGGCGCAGCTGGCAGTTACAACTACGTGTACCATGCCACGGACAACTTCGGTTGCACCTTCGACACAACGCTCACCATCACCATCGCGCCGCCCATCGTGGTGAATGCGGGTGCCGACGTGCAGATCTGCGTGGGTGGCAATGCACAGTTGAACGGCGTGGTGGTATCCGGCGGGCTCACGCCACCGCCCTGCGATTACACGCTTGAACTCTTCGACTCCTTCGGCGATGGTTGGGAGAACGCCTACGTGGGCGTGGTGATCAACGGGGTGGAACAGGATTGGACACTTGCGAACGGCGCGACCGGAAACGCGATCATCACGGTGAACGATGGGGACGTTCTGCAATTGATCTATGGGCCCAGCTTGCTGTTCAACGGGGAACACTCCTACGACCTGTTGGACGCCAACGGCAACCCGGTTTTCACGGATACACCGCCGCTCGCAAACGGCGTAGTATGGAACGGTGTGGCCGATTGTGGCCCACCACCAGCCTTCACGTACACATGGACACCGGCGGCGGGCCTCTCGAACCCGAACATCGCCAACCCTGTGGCAACACCTGGCGGAACCACAGTGTACACCCTCACTGTCTCGCAAGTCGGACATCCCAATTGCACGGGCAGCGACCAAGTGACCGTAACGGTGATCACTCCGGTGAACGCTGGAACGGACGCGGTGATCACCGTGTGCAGCACGTCCGCGCCCTTCGACATGTTCGCATTGCTCGGTGGTGCGCCGAATGCAGGCGGCACATGGACCGCGCCCGGCGGTGGTGCGAGCACAGCGACGTTCACGCCGGGAACGAACGCATCCGGCACCTACACCTACACGGTGACCGGTGTCGCTCCTTGTCCAGGCAATGATCAATCAACGGTGACTGTGACCGTGGTGAACCCACCGAATGCGGGAACCGATGCGAACATCGCCATCTGCGGGACCAACGCGCCCACCAACCTTTACACACTGCTTGCTGGTGCGCAAGCAGGTGGCACATGGACGGCCCCCGGTGGTGGTGCGTTCAGTGGCGTTTATGATCCCACGATCGATGCGCCCGGCGTATTCACATATACGGTCGCAGGTACAGCGCCATGCCTGAATGACCAAGCGACAGTATCGGTTTCGGAAACCGCTCCACCGAATGCAGGAACCGATGGAGTCATCACCGTCTGCGCGAACGGCGCGGCAGCGAACCTCTTCGCACAACTCGGTGGTGCGCAAGCAGGCGGAACATGGACCGCACCCGGCGGTGGTGCGAGCAGCGGAACTTTCACGCCGGGAACAGACGCTGCTGGCGCGTACACTTACAACGTTGCGGGCACCGCGCCCTGCGCGAACGATCAAGCGATCGTCACCGTCACAGTGATCCCACCACCGAACGCAGGAACCGATGGCGCGATCACCGTATGCGCGAACGGCGCGGCAGCGAACCTCTTCACTCAACTCGGCGGTGCGCAAGCGGGTGGCACCTGGACCGCACCCGGCGGTGGTGCGAGCAGCGGAACATTCACGCCGGGAACGGATGCCGCTGGCGTTTACACATACACAGTGGCAGGCACCGCGCCATGCGCGAACGATCAAGCGATCGTTACTGTCACTGTGATCCCACCACCGAATGCCGGAACAGATGGTGTGATCACCGTTTGCGCTGACGGCGCAGCGGCGAACCTCTTCGCTCAACTCGGTGGCGCACAAGCAGGGGGAACGTGGACCGCTCCCGGCGGCGCTGCGAGCACAGGAACATTCACACCGGGCACGGATGCTGCGGGCGTTTACACCTACACCGTTGCGGGCACCGCGCCCTGCGCGAACGATCAAGCGATCGTCACCGTCACAGTGATC
>JANMKC010000038.1:0-1971 GCA_031371785.1 Flavobacteriales bacterium
GGAAGCGCAGCCTTCGGAGGCGAATACGATTCATCGATCAACATGATCATCGTCCCTCCTGTTCGGATCATTTCGCGCAGTCCTTTTATTGCGCGGAGCTCCACCGCGCCAGCGTTGCGCTTATGCTGTTGCACTTTCCGCGCGGTCCATTCATCCACACTATCCGCGAAGACCGTGAGCGAACGACCGTTCACGACAGCGCAGGTCAGCTTCTCGCGATCGTCGTACACCACGAACTGACGCTGCACGTTGCGACGACCGGCATTGAACGCCCAAGACATCAGCAATACGCAGACAAGAGCGAGCGTGGCGCTGCGCGCCCAATGCCACTTCTCCAACAACCAACCCGCCAGGCAAAGCACAAGCGCGTATAGTCCCATGCACTGCCAAACATCGATGCGCACGGACGGATAGGCACCGGGTGCGTTCGCGAAAAAGTCGGAGCACCGTTCGAGCAACAACAGCAATTGTTCCATGCACCAGGTGACCGCGCCACCCACGAACGGTACCGCATGGAAAAGCAGCAGCGCCAGACCACCGAAAACGCCGATGGACACGAGGCCGACGATCGCCATGTTGGCCGGCAGGAACCAGACGGGGAATGCCTTGAAGGAGAGCAACGCGATCGGTGTGGTGAAGGCCTGCGCGGCGATGCTCACCGAGAAAAGCGACCAGAAATAGCGCAGCGTCCAGTGCGGTGGTGCCCATAAGTGATGGATCGGCCGGTAGAACAACGCGATCCCCAGCACGGCGAGGAACGACAATTGGAAGCTCAGTTGCACCAGCATGATCGGATCCCAGAGGAGCAGCAGGAAGGCCGCCGCGGCCAGGCTGTTCACGGGTTCTACCCGCCACTTGGTCATATCGGCGATGCAGAAAAGGGTGAAGGTGATCGTGGCACGCAACACGCTCGGCGTGAAGCCCGTGATGCCCGCGTAGGCCCATAACGCGAGAAGGATCAGTACGGAACGGAAGATCCGCCATCGCTTACGTTCGCCCAGGCCCTGCAAGCTCCAGAGCAACACGCCATACACAAGCGCGACGTGGCTGCCGCTCACGGCCAGCACATGCATGGTGCCGCTGCGCACGAAGGCCTGCTTCTGGTCGGTGTCCAGTTCATCGCGGATCCCGAGCAGTATCGCTTTCACCATGCCGCGCTCGCGATCGCCCAGGTCCGAGCGTCGCAACCAGGTGACGATCCGGTCTCGTGCCCCGTCGAAGAGCGATGCCCAACCCGTGGCCTTTTCCAACATGGTCCATTGTCCGGCCGGGGCGAAACAGGCGTACGACGCGCCGTACGTCCGCGCCCAATCCCGCATGTCGAAGCCTCCGGGGTCCGGCACGCGATCGATCGTGTCGGCGCGGGCTATCACCAACAACTGATCGTCCACGGTGGGTGCAACGCTGTTGCTGTCCTTCAGCAAGGTGATGAGCAAACGCCCGCTCGCGGGTACTGCGCGATCCTCCACCATCGCGGCATCCGCATCGGCCCATGCGCGAACGGTGCGGTCGCCGACCGAGATCACCTCGATGATGCGCACCCGCCAACCCACAGCGTGGCTTATCATGGAAACATCGTCCGTTCGCTCTCCCTTTGCACGGATCCG
The DNA here is from genome assembly GCA_031371785.1 of Flavobacteriales bacterium. Lineage (GTDB taxonomy): Bacteria > Bacteroidota > Bacteroidia > Flavobacteriales_F > PHOS-HE28 > PHOS-HE28. The sequence continues at coordinate 1,608 of JANMKC010000038.1, forward strand.
TTGCCACGTCACGCCGAAGGAGAGCATGATGGCGATCAACAGCACGCCCGGGATCCAGCGCAGGCGATAGGTCTTGATCCGCAGTGTGACCAACAGCCAGATCGCGATCGCGACCAGCGTGATGCACGCCGCGATCGGAATGGAAAAATGAACACTGCGCCCGATCAACAACCCGCCGATGAACGGCGCGGTGATCCGCAGCATCGGCGCGCGCACGATGGCGCTTCGGAGGGAGTTGCTCTGCCGCATCGCAGTGAACACAACCCCGGCGCATGATCCGGGGACCGATCACGGCGGGCCTTGGGAGCCATGGGGATCCACCAATGACGAACGAATCTAAACGACTTCCGCGATCACAGCACTT
>JANMKC010000050.1:0-3615 GCA_031371785.1 Flavobacteriales bacterium
AACGAAGAGCATTCTGATCAAAGGTGGCACCGTGCATATCGGTGATGGCACCGCGCTCGATGATGCCGCTGTTGGTTTCAGGAATGGCGTGATCGATTACGTGGGCCACAGCTACGGCGTGAAGTCCGCGTACGACACCACGATCGATGCGACCGGCCGCGAGATCTATCCGGGCTTCATCCTGCCGGACAATACGCTCGGCTTGCACGAGATCGACCTGGTGCGCGCCACGAACGATGAGGACGAGACCGGCAACCTGGAACCGGAAGTGCGCGCGCAACCTGCTTTCAACACCGATTCGAAGATCATTCCCACCGTGCGTGACAACGGTGTGCTCATCGTGCAGACCACACCGCGCGGCGGAACGATCAGCGGCACCAGCAGCATCATGCGCCTCGACGCGTGGGAGTGGAGCGATGCGACCGTGAAAGCGGACGACGGTGTTCACCTGAACTGGCCCAATGCTTACCAACGCGAAGGCTGGTGGGCCGAACCCGGCGCGACGAACAAGGAGAAAGGGGATGAGCGCGCGAAGAAGCTTGATGCGATCAGGCAGTTCTTCCAGAAGGCGAAGGCTTATGCGCAACTCGCAACGCACGCGGAGATCGATCAACGCATGGATGCGATGCGCGGCCTCTTCGATGGATCAAAGACCTTGTTCGTGCATGCCGATCTCGCCAAGGAGATCACCGAGGCCGTGCTCTTCGCGCATGAGATGGACGTGAAGCGCACGGTGATCGTCGGCGGTTACGATGCATGGCGTGTATCCGACCTCCTGCGCGAAAAGAAGGTGGACGTCATTCTTCGACGTGTACATAGCGAACCGCTGCGCGATGACGACGACATCGATCTGCCGTTCCGTCTTCCTTCCATCCTGAAGGAGAAAGGTGTGCGCTTCTGCTTGAGCTACAGCGGCGACATGGAGCGCATGGGGAGCCGCAATCTTGGTTTTCTCGCAGGCACGGCCAGCACCTTCGGGTTGAAGAAGGAGGACGCTGTGGAAGCGATCACGCTCGATGCCGCACGGATCCTCGGTATCGACAAGAGCTATGGAAGCCTTGCCATTGGGAAGAGCGCCACGCTGTTCGTTTCCACCGGTGATGCGCTCGACATGCGCACCTGCAACGTCACGCACGCTTTCATCGATGGCCGTCGCATCGACCTGGACGGCGGCCAGCAGAAGCTGTACCGGCAGTACGAGCAGCGTTACGCGAAGCCGTGATCGCGCTTTACACAACGATCGTTGACATCGCTTGCAACCGCCCGGAGGCTGCGTTCAACGCACGGCTACTTTCGCCGCGTGAGCGAATTGATCCCCCTCATGGACTGCGCGATCGCTGCGGCCTTTGCGGCGGGCCGTGAGATCCTGGATGTGTATTCGCGGCCCATCGATGTGGAACTGAAGGATGATCGCTCGCCGCTCACCGAGGCTGACAAACGCGCGCACTTGGCGATCACGGCGGAATTGAAGAAGACAGGCCTTCCCGTGTTGAGCGAAGAGGGAAAGAGCATCGCCGTGGAAGAACGCCAGCAATGGAACCGTTACTGGCTCGTTGATCCATTGGACGGCACCAAGGAGTTCATCAAGCGCAATGGCGAGTTCACGGTGAACATCGCGTTGATGGGCCCCCTCCCGACCTCCCCCGGTGGGGGAGGAGAAATGCCCGACATCGACGGGCGATACATCGGCAGTGAACCACGAACGTATGGTCAACTGAAAGAATGGGCCCGTGAAATGCGCAAAGAGCCGACCAGGGCAGAGGCCGCCATGTGGCGGATGTTGCGGCACGACAATTTGGAAATGCGGTTCCGGCGCCAGCATGTGATCGAGGAATTCATCGTGGATTTCGTTTGCCTCAAGAAGCGCCTCGTAGTGGAGATCGATGGCGGTATCCATGAAGAGATGAAGCAGGCCGACGCATCGCGCACGGAAAGATTGGAGGCGTTCGGATTCCGTGTGATACGATTCTCGAACGAGGAAGTGCTCTTGAACGAGGTGAGCGTTTTTGATCGCATCCAGCGTGAGATGGCGGCTCGGCCAACCTTCACGGCCTCGATGGAGTACGATCAAGTCCCCACCGCTGAGGGTCGCAGCAGGTCAGGCTCCCTTCCCCACCGGGGAAGGGTTGGGGATGGGGTGTTTGGCACTCACCAGCCGATCGCCGGGATCCTCTACGTTCCCGTGGGCGACACACTCTATTTCGCTTGGAACGGCGGCGGCTCTTACAAGCTCGCGGAAGCAAGAACCTTCAATAACACCTCGGCGTTGAAACTCGCCGCCCTCGCGCAGCGCCTTCCATTGCCCATGTCCCGCGACACCTTCACCATTGTGGCCAGTCGCAGCCACAATAGCCCGGACACAGATACGTTCATCGCCCGCATGGAAAAGCAACACGGCAGGATCGCCCTCACGAGCATGGGCAGTGCGCTGAAGATCTGCCTCGTGGCCGAGGGTGCGGCTGATGCGTATCCGCGTTATGCGCCCACGATGGAATGGGACACCGCCGCGGGCCACGCGATCGCCAATGAAGCCGGCAAACAGCTCATCGACGTGACCACCGACGCACCGATGCGTTACAACAAGACCTCACTGGTGAACAACTGGTTCATCGTCCAATAACAGAAGTACACATCAGCATCATGGCGAAGAAGGCATCCACGAACAAGAAGAGAAAGGTCGCGCTCATCACCGGCGTCACCGGGCAGGACGGAGCTTACCTCAGCGAACTCTTGTTGAACAAGGGCTACGAAGTGCATGGCGTGAAACGCCGCAGTTCGCTGTTCAACACGGACCGCATCGATCACCTCTACCATGACATGCACGAGAAGGGCCGACCCTTCCACCTGCACTACGGCGACCTCACCGACAGTGTCAATTGTCTGCGCTTGGTGAAGGAGATCCAGCCGGACGAGATCTACAACCTGGCCGCCATGAGCCATGTGGCCGTGAGCTTCGAATTGCCTGAGTACACCGCGAACGCCGACGGTATCGGCACGCTGCGATTCTTGGAAGCCATCCGCATCCTGGGCCTCGAAAAGAAGACAAAATTCTATCAGGCCAGCACCAGCGAATTGTACGGTGGCGTGCTGCCCCATGCACAGAACGAGGAGACGCCGTTCTATCCGAAGAGCCCGTACGGCGTGGCCAAGCTCTACGGCTTCTGGATCACCAAGAACTACCGCGAGAGCTACGGCATTTTCGCGTGCAACGGCATCCTCTTCAACCACGAGAGCCCCTTGCGCGGCGAGACATTCGTAACGCGGAAGATCACGCGCGCCGTGGCCAAGATCAAGCTCGGCTTGCAGGATGCGCTCTACCTCGGCAACAGCGACGCGAAACGCGATTGGGGCCACGCGAAGGACTACGTGGAAGGCATGTGGCTCATGTTGCAGGCGAAGAAGCCCGATGATTTTGTGCTCGCCACCGGCAAGACCTACACTGTGCGCCACTTCATCGATCTGGCCTTCGGCGAAGTGGGCATCAAGCTCGAGTGGAAAGGCAAAGGCGTACACGAGAAGGGCATCGACAAGAAGACCGGCAAAACCCTTGTGGCCATCGACAAGCGCTACTACCGCCCGGCGGAAGTGGACCACCTGGAAGGCGACCCCAGCAAG
>JANMKC010000054.1:0-11714 GCA_031371785.1 Flavobacteriales bacterium
ACCAGATCCTTGTCACCGTCATTGTCGATATCAATGGGAACGCAGGGGCCGAAGTCCGCGTTCATGCACCAATCCGAAATGGGTACCCGGGAATAGATTCCGCCGCCCATGTTCCGGTACCACAGGTTGATACCCGGCCCTTGCAGGGTGAGCAGATCAAGATCGCCATCGTTGTCCAGATCGGCGAAGTGGTCCGGTGGATGAGTGCAGCCGGGCAGGTGGTCGATGTCCACTTCTTCGAAGCCTGTATCGGTATGGCGAATGATAGCGACGGTGCTGTCGAATCCTTGATCGGCCCGCGAGGCACCTACGAGGTCCACGTCACCATCGCCATCCGCATCGCCGGCCAGGTCGATGCTGAGGTGATGAACGTTCTCCACGAGCAACTGCTGGGGCTCGAAGGTGCCATCGCCATGCCCTACCATCCAAGTGATGTAGAAATTATCGGTGAAGACCAGGTCGGTATCCCCATCGTGGTCCAGATCCACGGCCAATGGGAATGGACATTGAGGACAGATGAGATTGTCCGCGCTGTTGAATTGCGCGATCGCCGAAAGGCGGATCGTACACATCACTAACAGGATGCTGGGACGAAGCGTGCTCATGCGGACCATCATGGCTGGTGGCGACCGAAGATAGGTGGAACTGACCGGCATCGTGCGGCTCCTGATCTAGTGAACGACTTCTGAAAATTGGCAGGCCACGACGGATCATTCGCCCACTTGCAACAGGAAGGCGTGCAGGTAATCCGCGTTCAGGAACGGATGCAGCGCGCCGATAACCACGGTCTTCCCGTTCACTTGGAAGCAACCCATCGCGCGCGCACCCTCTGCGGTAAGGATCGTGCGCTCATTGCTCATCGCGCCACCGTTTGAAACGATCGCCAGTCGCAGATCACTGAAGCGGTCGTTGCGCTCGGTCTCCGGCGCCACCACGGGCTGGTCGAACACATTGAACGCGCAGAGCGATCCGCCACCGGACGACATGGCCGCATAACACGCTGCTGAATTCGCGCCACCGATGGTCAACGCATGCGCTGCGTTGCCCGCATCGGCAGCATGGGCGAACATGGAACTGAACGGCGTCAGCACGTCCGCTGTGGAGGAGCGGCCGACGACCTTCACCATGCCGTCCGCTTCGAAGATGTCGTATGGCTCGGCATTGTCCATGGTGATGATCCCGCTGGTTCCGCTGGTCACCGTGGATGCGCCGAACGTGAGGCTGGTGACGAGCAAGTGGGTGGCCGATCCGTTGCCGGTGGTATCCGAGAACATCAGCACCTCATCGTTCGCGCGCATGAAGAGCGCATGCAGATGATCTGCTGTGCTCGCGAGCGGGAAGTCCTTCGTCAGGGCCTCATTGCCGCTGGAAAGGGAGATGCGCAGCACGCGGATCCCGGCATGGTTGTCATCCTCGTAACGGATCGCCACCACCAGGTCGCCATTGGCCGTGCGTTGCACCAGCGCGGTGGTGCGGTACAGTTCGTTCAGGTCGTCATTGCGCGCCAGAACGGAACCGGTGATGATGAAGCGGCGGATCGGTGGTTCGATGGTGTTGCCCGAAGCATCCACATGATGGATCAACAGGTGCAGGCGGTCCTCCAGTTCCGTCTGCCGTCCGAACCCCGCGAGGATGTACGTGCCATCGCCCCAAGGGAGGATGTCCGTGATCACCACGTCCTCGGCGGCGAAGCTGATGTTCTCGATCGTGCGCGGGAGCGTGGCGTAGTCAATGCGCACGGTCGGATCACCGGTGTTGCTGAGGAATTGCGCGTAGTCCGCATGGGCATCAGTGATCGCGCGCTTGCAGGGGAGCACGAAACCCGCGCCACCCGGCAGTTGCTTCACCGCGATGGGGATCACATCATAAGTGCGGAAACCCGCAAGAGGCGGAGCATCAAGCGTTGTATCAACCTTCTTGCATGCGCCCAGCACCAAAGTGAGGGCGATCGCCATCAAGGGGGTCCTCAGGCTGATCATCAGTGGATCCGGTTGCGTTTGTGGTACTTCACGATGTACTGGATCCCGGCGCGAACGCTCACACCCGAGAGCGTCACCTCATTGTCCACATAGTAGTAGCGCGTGAGCAGTTCGCTCTCGGTATAGGTTGGCGAATCGAGAGTGAGTTTGGTGAGCGCCGCGTCGTATTGGCCTTCGGCGAAGAGCACCATCTGTCCCACCTTGTATGACGCGCCGACAGCTCCGCTGAAAAAGAACTGATCGGCCGTGCGCTCCTTCAGCCGGTCGAAGGTCTTGGGAGCGAGCAGGCGCACGCCATCGCCACTGCGCTGGATGTCGGCGCTTACCGACAACAGCCGCGACCAGGTCGCCCCGGCCATGAGGTGCGGCACCCACGGCGAGCGCGCGCCGAGCCAGAACATCTTCTTCACGCCAAGGAAGACCGGCGCGGTGGTGATCGTTTCATCGTAGCGGATGGTGTTGTTGCGCGCGTGATAGCCGCTGCTCTGGTAGGATGCCATCAGGCGCACCGCGACGTTCTTCAGAACGTCATACTCCACCTGCGCGCCCGCCTCCCATCCATTGATCGATGTATGGTCGAAGCGCGTGTCTGTCTCGAACACCTTGCGATCGCCGCTCACCTTCACCATGGGGAAGCGCGGTGCGATGTGGATGCCCGCCCGGAACAGGCCGAGGTCCTTGCCCAGCTCCGCGTGCAGGATCTCCCATGCGCCGTACAGATCGGCCTCGCCCGGTTTGCCTTTCATCAGCGGGTCGTAGGCCTTGATCACATAGCGGCGGTCGGTGCGGAACAGCCGTTCCAGGTCGGCGCGCATGCGCTCCAATGAATCCGCCCCGGCCAGGGCGAGCGAGCGGAGGAAGAGCAAGCGACCCGCCTGCTCGCGATCGTGGCCGCAGGTGTTCATCGCGCTGTTGATCGCCGCGATGCAGGCCGCGCGATCGCCGCTGTCGTAAAGCCCCTTGGCATCATCGTAGCGTTGCGCACATTCGGATTGCGCGCTCGCGCAGCCGATCGCGAGCAGCAGGGTGATGGTCTGTATCGACCGGATGATCATGTGCGTGAAAAAGATCGGGTGGTGGAATGCTTGACCGTTCCCAAGATAGAAATTGGTTCCCATGTGAAGGCCAAGGCTGCTATCGATGGCACCCAAAAGCCACCAGCCCCCGCTGATCAGGCGAGGGCTGGGGGAAAAACGAAAAGCCCCCCGGCATACCGGAGGGCTTTCGTATGGAAGGTTCTACCCTCAGGCAGCGAAGGCTTTCGCCACGTCGCTGAAGGTGCTTTCGCCGGCGGTGCCGATGGCCGTTACAGCGAAGAAGTACTGCTGCCCGCTGATGAGCCCGTCGATATTCCTGCGTCCCTTGGTGCTCACACCGCAGAGTTCCCACCCTTTCACACCGTCGGCGCTGCGGTACACGTGGTACAGGTCAGCACCGTACACGGATTCCCAGGTGAGGGATACGCGGCCAGCGACCCCGGTAAGACGTACGTTCAGCGAGAGCGGGGCAGGCAGCTCGCCAACGGGTGTTGCCTTCTTGCGTACCCCGAAACCGGAGGACAGGATGGCGTTCTTGTCACCTTTTGCTTGGTCCTGTACCAGCCATGCGAGCTCCCGGAGGAGTCCCAGCACGTTGGCGTAGGCCATGCGTTTGTTCTCGAAGGCGATCGTGCCGCCGCCGAGAGCCACCTCTATCGCCGTTTCCAGGGCATCCGTGGCGGCGGTGATCGCCGTAAGGAGTGCCGCCGTACCGGTGTAGCGGGGGTTGCCCGTCATCATGGTGACGTGATTGCGGGACTTTGCCACCATCCCGGTAGCGGGGAGCGCCGTGAGGCCCTGTTTGACGTTGTATTGTGGCACTTGGGTGAGGCGACTTCTTTCGCGCAACCTCGGCGCTTTGGTTATGGACCGGTTCAACCGATACATGCCGCCACTTGTTCCGTAACCCTCAAGGAAAAACCCGGATACGCGGTACCGGGTTTTCCCGGATACGAACGCGTACACCCCTTGCTGGACAAGCCTTGCAGCGGGTGCTGGTGTTCGCCTTCAATCCCGTGCTAAGCGAACGGAGAGGCCGGTGCAAGGGCGGGCGGAACACCATTCCGACGGACCGGGAGCGGGTCGACCCGTCACGCATTCGAGCAAGAACGAGCTGCATACTCGTTCGTTCGCCGTGCACGTCAACAAGAACGAGCGGCATACTCGTTCGTTCGCCGCGTATGTCAACAAGAAAGAGCGGCATACTCGTTCGTTCGCCGCGCATGTGACCAAGAAAGAGCGGCATACTTGTTCGTTCGCCGCGCATGTGAACAAGAAAGAGCGGCATACTTGTTAGTTCGCCGCTCATGTGACCAAGAAAGAGCCGCATACTTCTGCGTTCGTCGCGCGATCGAACAAGAAGGAGCGGGTACTCGTGCGTTGGCGGACCGAAGGGGCACCTATACCATATAATAGTAGGGTAGCACCTCACGGGTGGCCAAAGCCCCACTTCATCGCGAAGACCAGCAGGCCCGCCTTGCCCTTGATGCCGAACTTCTCGCGAACGCTTTCGCCGAAGCTTTCCGCCGTTCGTTCGTCCACACCCATGCGCTTGCCGATACGGCCGATGGTGGGTTCATCTTTCGCGCACAGCTTGCGCAGGAATTGCTTTTCGCGTGGGGTGAGCTTCCCCATCACGGCATCGCGTTCGCGCTCACAGCTGGTCTTCAGCTCGCGGTTGTTCAACAGGCAATGGTGCATACGATCGGTGAAACAGCAACCAAGTTGGCGCACCTGCCGCAGCAGGGCCACGGAGGCATCACGGTCCATGCGATCGGAGAGGAGGCCATGCGCCTGTGCCCGCAGCACGCGCACCAGCACATCCTCATCGTCATCCACTGCCATGGCCACCACTTTGGTGGTGGGGTGGCGCGCGATGAGCGTGGCAATGCTCGCATCGCCATCCGTCGCATGCCGGTCCACTTCCACCAGTGCGATGGCCACGGAGGTGCCGTTCATCGCCGCCAGCAGGTCCGCGCCGTGCGAAGCCCGCACCACTACCTGATAGTCGCCAGCGGCCTGCAGTGCTTCCGCGATGGCATCGCGCACGAAGGCATGTGGGTGTACCACCGCGATGGTGGTGCGCGCAGGTTTGGCCATCGCACCAAAAGTGCCTGCCGTCCGCCACCCCCGCAATACCGGGAAACCGGTATTTTTTCATTGCGGATGGGGTCGCTATCCGAACTTGGCGCTCAACCGACAGCACCTGCGGCTATGCTGTGTGCCGTGCAAACTACCGGTCTCCGGCCAGTGTGAATAGTGCGCCAGGGCGATCGCAAGTGCAGGATCGGGGTGTATGAGGGATGGATACCCTCCTACCTCCCGCAAGCTTGTAAAGCTTCAAACCTCAAAGCTCCAGCTTCAAGTCTTTATCCTGGCGCGAGCATCCGCGCTCGTGCCTTTGAAGTGAACTGGTAACCACACGAGCGTTGGACACTCGCGCAAGAGAAGGGGCTGTAGAGGCGCGTTTTATCCCGCAAGCCACAGTAGGTAAGTCGGCCATCAGGGCCCATTCGGTAGTTTCGTTGGATCCAGCCACACCCAACATGAAGTCTGTTGTCCTGTACACCTTCCTTCTGCTCTGTCCAGCGGCTCTTGCCCAGTCACCCGGTATTGCATGGGAGCATATTTCCCTTGAGATGTACGGAGCTGCTGGGCATCAATTGTGCACTCGTAGCCCAAGTGAGCTTTACGTAGCTTCTGATAATTATGCGTCTGTAGAGAAAAAGTTGGAGCGTTTCAACCGGCTCAGTGGCGAACGCATATGGTCCATTTCCGTGGACACCATTCCAACAAATTTCGGTATCGAATCGGTTGGGAATGATGGAGTCATTGTAGGCGGAGCGAATAGCGTGGAATATGGAGTTGCCCGGATCGATACAGCTGGGCAACTGATATGGAACTACAAGGAGTCCTTGGATGAAGGCGATAATTGGGAACTGGGTGGAATTTCCTGCGATGCGAATCAAAATACCTACATCGCTTGGTATAGGGGTCACTTTGATGTTTTTGACATTCACCACACCTTCATCAGCAAGTTTTCCCCGAACGGAACGCACGAATGGGACTATGAATTCGCCACGGCTTGGCCTATGAGCAACTGGCCGGACCATATCGACATCGACCAGGATGGCAACGTCCTTGTAGGAGGCTGGCGGGAGACGAATGACGGAACAAACCCCATTGACGCTTACTTGTTGAAGTTGGACCCATCGGGGAACCATCTCTGGGATGTGATGTACCATACCGAAGACGATTCGGAGGAGGTGCTCGATATGGCGATCGTAGAAGACAACGCGATCCTTCTGTGCATTGGAAGACCGGATGACTTTGATGCTGGTAGCGTCGTCAAGTACACATCCACCGGAGCCTTGGAATGGGGCTACGACGCTCCCGACAGCCACCATCCGTTCAAGATCATTGTTCCGCCAGGAGCTACATCGTACTATGTCCTGGAGCGGATCAGTAGCGGCAACCCGAACCGACTTCTGAAATTCTCCTTTGATGGTGATCTGCTATTGGACGTTGCGAATAGTGGATCACTGGTCCGCAACGCAATACCGATCGATCAGGGTTTGATCCTGCTGTCCCGCGTATTGCCAGGACTCTATGAGGATGCTCACTTCACAGCGATCGATACGCTCGGAAATGTTGTCTGGGACTTGCCATACCCTGGTGCGTGCGGGATCTGTGAGGCTTACAACACATGGCCTATGGTTGCTGGAGATTCGGGGGTTGTATACACCACTGGTTCACATGTCGATGTAAACTTGAACCAACGGGTAGCGACTCTGGCCATTTCCATTCCGTGCATCCCTGCTGAATCGTATTGCTTGGACTCCGCATATTCGGATACGCTCGCGCTCAGCACGAGCGCTTGCGTTGCTGATCTGAATGGAGACGGTCTGGCCGACATCATGACGACCCAGTACAATCAGCAAGAGCTGTTGCTCTATTTCAACACGGGCGGCAACTTCGAACTCTCCCAGACCATCACGCTCCCATACATGGGCGGCTTCATCCGTACTGCTGATATCAACAGTGATGGTGCCCTTGATATTCTCATCTCTGAGGAGCAGGGCGATCGGGTGATGATGATAGTGAACAACAACAACGTGTTCGGATACCAAGGCTCGATCCAGACGGCGTCGGAGATCTACCAGATAGAATTGGGCAATGCCGATGGAGTGAACGGCCCGGATCTCTTTGTGCGGTACGACGGTAGCATACAAGACCAGATCCACATCTATCCCAACAGTGGTTCAGGTGCTTTTGATGCAGCTCCGTACGTCTTGTTCGTTCCGGGCTTTGTCGGGTCCATGGACGTCGGCGACCTTGACTTGGATGGACTGGCCGATGTTGCCCTCATGGGCTGGGGTGGTGCATATGGTAAGGTATACTTCGCCCAAGGCAATGGCGCATACGGAGGTGCATTGGACATCGCGTTCAATGGTGCTTTCGTTCGCATAGTGGACGCCAATGACGATGGCTGGCCCGACGTACTTACGGTAGGCAACGGCGAGGTCAGTGTCAATTGGAACCAGTCAGGTGCGAGCTTCCAATACGCGCAGTGGAATGTTCCCGGTTTCGCTTCCCACGGTATACCCCATCCGTTCCCCGACAACGCTGCTACACGTTTCTTTCTTCCCAACTTAAGCGAGACGGTCAGCGGGTTGAACACTTGGGATGATTGCACCACCGACTTCAGTTTTTTTGGATTGGGCAGTACTCAACTGGCGACCTTGTTCGCCGAGGATATCACGGGTGACGCTGGAGTCGATCTTTTGGCTTTGGAGCCATTGTCCGGCATCCTTCATGTCTGGAGGAACTGCGACCATACACCCGTGTTCGCAAGCATTGATGCACCCTCAGTCGATCAGCGCGGTGCAGTTCGGATCTACCCGAACCCGGCTGGTGACCAGGTAATGATCCAAGGAACAGAACGTGGATCAGACTTGTGCATCGTCGATCCGCTCGGCCGCATCGTTTATCACAAGCAAGCCAAAGGAACCAGTACACTTGTTTCACTTGTTGGCTGGGCACCTGGTTTGTACTGCATCAATACAAGCGGTGGCTCAGCGAAATCAACGACGAAACTCCTCGTGTCGAAGTAGCTGGGCGGAACGGATCGGAACATTTCCCTCACTCAGGGTCTCCGCCAATGTCATAAAGTTAAGGGCACGGTATCTCTGGGCGATGGTTGAGCAGCCCAGCTTCCAGGGAGTTGGTTGATACCCGATCCCGGCGCTCGGATGTTTCCCGAGTGCCGTCCGCTCTCCGGCCTCCGGCCCTCAGATGTACGCTGAAGCTCACTGATGGCCGCCCCACTAAAGCTGACGGAGGTGCCAGAGGCGGAGGCAAGCGAGTGGCACTCGGGAAACATCCGAGCGCCGGTGGGTATCTGGCCTTCAGGTATATGCTGAAGCTCACCGATGGCCGCTCCACTAAAAGCTACCGCAGGCCGCCAGAGGCGGAGGCAAGCGCATGGCACTCGGGAAATACCCGAGCGCCGGTGGGAGGGGCCGAGGATCCCGGGATGCTTGGGCGTTCCTACACCTTCACTGCTTTCAACACCAAGCCCGGTTCGTGTATGGTGAGGGAAAGCACCCGGCCCTCCCGTACTTCGAAATCCACGGTGACGGATGTGGTGCCGTTGTAGGCGAACACGTGCGCTGAGCGCTGGTACAGCGCGCCGCCGAACTGGCCCAGCTTGCCCAAGCAAAGCAGTTTGCGTTTGTTCACGCTCACGGTGAGTCCATCTTTTGGGCCGTCGCCGTAACGGTAATCGCCCAAGTAACTCTCTTTCTCTGCAGCGGTCAGTTCCAGGTCCGGTGCGCGCGCGTCGGCGTCGCCAAGGCCTTCCAGGTAGTTGATGGTCCGTTGAATATCCCCGCGCTGCTGCGCGGTAAGCCCCTCTCCTTCCAGACCGTTCCGCGCATGCTGCAACAGCGTGATGCCATGCGGCCCCCAGATCCGCTGCACACCTGGCATCGCTTCTATCATTCCCTTCACCGCATCATGACCTCCGAGCATCGCACAGGTGAACAGGTCCGGCCGGGCGCCCTTGGACAAAAGGTACTCGACGATGTCGCGCCGGCCCACATGCGAAGCGGCTCCCAAGGCTGATTCCCAGTCGCCAAAACTCCAGTCCCACGTTGCGCGTGCGAGTTCAGGACGGGGATCGACGAGCTGGCGTAAGCGGTCGAGATCGAAGTGCGATACGCCCACCACCTCGGCCACGATAGCGTCATCGATCGAGGGATAGCGGTCAGGGATTTCTGGGCCTTCCTGCGGCATCGGTTCGAGCTCGCGCGCACGAACAACGCGGGGCAGGGATACCGCGAGCAAGCCGAAAAGGGAACTCTTCACTGCGACACGTCGGGTCATTTGCGGGTGTGCCTGTTCCTCCATGCGCAATTGTGGGTGTTCGCTGTTGCGATCGCGTCCACGGCAAGGTAGGAACCCAGCTCAGGCGCATGGCCCGAAAGGGACTGTTCGTTCGCGAAGGGATGGACCGATCGGGACCGCGTAGTCGCTTCAAGCTCCCTACGACCCGATCCCGGCGCTCGGGTGTTTTACTGATCCCGATCCCGGTGCTCGGGTGTTCCCCCCCCCGATCCCGGCGCTCGGGTGTTTCCCGAGTGCCGTCCGCTCTCCGGGCCTCCGGCCCTCAGGTGTACGCTGAAGCACACTGATGGCCGCTCCACCAAAGCTGCCGCATGCCGCCAGAGGCGGAGGCAAGCGCGTGGCACTCGGGAAACACCCGAGCGCCGGTAGGAGAGCTCGGATGTTTTCCGAGTGCCGTCCGCTCTCCGGCATCCAGCATTCAGCTGTACGCTGAAGCTCACTGATGGCCGCCCCACTAAAGCTGACGGAGGTGCCAGAGGCGGAGGCAGGCGAGTGGCACTCGGGAAACACCCGAGCGCCGGTGGGTGATAACTTGCTACCGAAACCCTGATCCCATGGTCCGTTGCATCATTAATCTCTGGCAGCTACTGCCCACGCTCATCCCTGCAACGCTCATCGCACAATCGGCGGGTTGGAACACTTATATCGGGGGGACAGAGTACGACGGGGCACGGGCCATGGTGCGGGCAAACGACGGAGGAATCGTACTGGCCGGGTACACCGGTTCGTTCGGACCAAATGCAAGCAACCAGACCACGAACTGTTATGTGGTGAAAGTGGATGATGAAGGAACACTTTTATGGACAAGGTTCTTCGGAGGCAACTACTCTGATGAATTATACGGTGCGGCAATGGTCAGTGATGGCGGCATCCTGGTCGCCGGCTTCACAAGGACCAGTACCGCGCCGTCGAGTGAGGACATCCTACTCGCTCGCCTCTCCGCAGATGGCGATCTGTTGTGGGCAAAACACTATGGAAGTTCGAACGTCTCCGAATACGCGTTGGATCTTACAGCGCTGGGTGGCGATCAATTCGTGCTTACCGGATACATGGGGCCGGACGGCCAACCAACTGGTTCCGATGCGATCATCATGAAGGTGGACGCTGATGGTAACGTCATCTGGACAAATCGTTCCGGGACCTATGGCAATGACGATTGTAAGGCCGTGGCCCACAGCAGCGATGACGGCATCATCGTGGCCGGACTTGTGCAAACAGGTGGACCCACCTTGGACGATGCGTGGATCGCCAAGCTCGACGCCTCCGGCCAGGTCGTTTGGAGCAACACGTATTCGGCCCCCGAGAACAACGGTGGTTCGGCCTTGGTAACAACGCCCGATGGTGGGGCACTCGTAACAGGCCAAGGTCTATTGAACAACATTGCTGGCGTGGTAGCATCGAAAGTGGACAGCGATGGTGCGGTATCATGGTCATACCGATACAACTTCATAGCGGGCGAAGGACCCTCACATGTTCTCGCTACAACCAACGGCAACTACTTGATCACAGGGACCGCCATCTTCGGCTCGCCTACAGCTGCGCATCGCAGCAACTATATGATCGATAATTCGGGTGTGCTCATTGCGCATTCGATCCAAGGTTGGGTGAATGCCGGCTTCACTGGTGCCTCCTGCTTGGAGAATCAGGATCAGACGTTCACCTTCGACGGCCAGGTCAATCTGAGCGGATTCACCCAAAGTGCTGATCTGTTCGTCGCTCGCTCCGGCCCGTTCAACTATGGCATGGCCGATGGCTGCATGATGAACCTGACCAGCGGCGAGACTAGCGCTCCGTATGCCTACTCTGGCATTTCTGCGAACCCACCAATGGTGCCTGTTACATGGTCGCCCATCCCGCTCGTCTGGACCAGCGGTAGTGACGGTAGCCCTGGAAGCTTCTGCAGCACCGTTGGAATTGAAAGGCCCATTGAGCAAAGCGCAGGCGTTTTTCCAAGTCCATGCGATCGATCATTCCATCTGGACCTGGGTACCGGAAGGATACCCACAGCCATTGCGATCATCGACCCATCAGGACGAACCATTTGGGCTCAAGATCAACCTCAACAAATAAGCATCACTATCGATGCGAGCGCATGGCCTGAGGGCATTTACTGCATTCGTATGTTCAACGACCCAGGATCAAACCGATCACTCAAGCTCGCGGTATCGCACCATTGAGCCTTTCGTGAAAGTCGATCCCGGCGCGCGGGTGTTTCCCGAGTGGCGTCCGCTCGCGGCCTCAGGCCGTCAGGGGTTTTCTACAACACGCTGATGGCCGCGCCACCCAAGTT
>JANMKC010000086.1:0-2264 GCA_031371785.1 Flavobacteriales bacterium
GTCGAGCCCCTGCTCTTCGTACCGGAAAAGCGGGCCCGCGTTCCACTTCGTTTTCAGCGCGGCGATCACTGCATATCCCTTCGGCTCCTGGTAGAGCGTATCCGCCACCGTGTCCGACCCGCGGGCGAATTCACCGGAGAGATGGAACCACTTGTGCTCGATCTCCAGGTCGGCGCCCACACGGTCCATCGCAGCGTAGACATCGTCCGTCGGGATGAGCAGGCTGTCACCGAGATATCGGAGCCCGCCAGTGGCAATGGATCCGCCAAGGCGCACCTCGAGACCGTTCTCCTTGTAGCGCAGACCCACGCGGCCCCACAACGCTTTGCGCGTGTTGAAGTCGAACGGGCCGGCCACCGTGCTGCGTGATCCGTTGGTGAAGGTCACAGCGTTCTCGATGCGCATCTGATGGGTGAGCGGGATCTCCCCCAGCAGCCCGAGACCGATGTCGCGCAAGTTCACTCCGCGCATGGCGGCATCGCAGAAATCCGATCGGTTCACGGTGTAGAGTTCGGTTATTGAGACGGCGTTCTCGTAGCCGAACATCGTCTTCTGCTGGCCCACGCGCAAGGATTGATGTTTGCCGAGTGCGAAGGCCACGAAGGCATCGCGCATGATGCCGCCTTGCTCCGGTGCGCGCGGGTCGATCATCAGCTCGTACGTGGTGAACTTGTTGATCCGCCCTTTCGCGATCAGTCGCGCACGCAGCACACGGAAGCCGGGCGGATCGTGGAGCGAGTCGCCGTTGGTATTGAACTCCTGCTCAGAGTGTATTTGGAGGACGCCCGAGATCCTCACTTTGTACTTCTCCTTCACATGGGTGGAATCATGCGCCGATCGGAACCCGAGGATCGAAGGCGCGGGTTCCGAACTTCCGTCATCCGGCAATTGCGCATCGCTGCGGAAGTGGCACAGTAGCGCTGCGCTGAACAGGATGCTCGCGCGCAAAAGGGGTGTTGGCAGTAGCCTCTTTTCATGGATCATGGTACGCGTTGTTTGGTGAATGAGCGTTTGGCAACGTTTGTTCGGTGGAGCAGGAGAGGACTTTCCGGATCCTTCACTGCCGGTTCGGAATTGGTTCAGTCGTCGCTGTCCTTGCTGGTGGTGAAAGCGATCGGCCCGTTCTTCTCCAGTAGGTAGAACACGCGCAGTTCGGCGGTCTCGCGCAGCAGGTCGATGGGTCCTACCTCGATGCGCAGCACTTGCAGGCCAAGGCGTTCTTGAAGGTCGGCCTTGAGCTTATCTAGGTTTTGTGGCTTGATCATCTCGATACGGTCGTACACGAGCAGGTGCATGCCTTCGTGCTGCGTAAGCCAGAGGTGCTCCAGCGCGTACACCATCAGCAGGATCATCGCGTTGGTGAAAGCGAGTTCCGCCACGCTCACCTTCTTGCTCACCAACGCGTTCACCACGGCGAGGGTGATCGTGGCGAACAGGTAGGTCATGTCCTTCACCGTGATCTGCTCGGTGCGGTAGCGCAGTATGCTGAACACGGCGAAAAGCCCGAAGCCGAAGCCCATGCTCAGCTTCACGTTGTTCATCAGGGTGCACAGGAAAAAGATGAGGACGTTGAACAGGAAGTAGGTGAACAGGTTCTCCTTCTTCTTGTGGATCGGGTAGTAGATGCCGCGGATGAGCGTGAACACCACGATCATGTCCAAGGCGAACTTGAACAGCAGTTCGTACAGACCGTGATCGAACAGAGGCATATCGAAGATCGTGGTGTCCATGATGCAGGGTTGATCTCAAGTGGTGTTGAGCAGGCGGTCCACCGCGCGCAGCGCAGGGTTGAACCTGTTGTGCTTCAGCAGTGGGTCGAGCATGGTGAGCCCGACGCAGTACTTGCTCAGGCCGCCGGGCCGTATGCCAAGCGCGCGCATGACGGATGTGAACCGCGAGCCACGATCTCCGCGCGACTGCTTCAGTTCCGCGATACAGAGCGCGCCGAGCGATCCTTCACCATCATCGTCGTTGAACCGCAGGGCACGGTCGATCGTGAGGCGCTCTGGGCGGTCGTTGGCCACCAGTGTGATGCGGTGATAATGGTTCCACAGAACGGGACGAAGTGGCCCCCCCTGCGGTGGGCGGATGCTGTTCACGAAGCGCTGCTGTTCGCCATCCAGCGCTTGCGTGATCGCCGCCGCCCTCATCCGGATCTTGGAGGTTCCACCGCGCCCGTTACTGCGTTTCACTTCAAGGAAGCACAGGCCACTTCCCGCGTATTCGCGGAAGCGGACCTTGCTGCGGAAGGTGCGGCCGTTGTG
>JANMKC010000090.1:0-2609 GCA_031371785.1 Flavobacteriales bacterium
TACAACGGCACTGCTCGCAACCACATCGCCCGGATCAATGCGGATGGCAGCTTGGATGCATCCTTTGATCCCGGTGCCGGGGCGAGCTATGACGTCCAAACCACAGCCCTACAACCGGACGGCAAGATCATCATCGGGGGCTGGTTCGAATCGTACAACGGTACGGCGCGCAACCATATCACCCGGTTACTGGGCGGTGACGGCACCACCGGCGTGGGCGCGGGTGGTGCGCGCGACAATGCGTTCGGCCTGTGGCCCAACCCCAACAATGGCGAGCAGCTATGGCTCTCCATGCCGGTAAAGTCCGGGGCAACAAAAGTGGCCGTGGCGATCCGCGATGTGATGGGCCACGATGTGCTGGCGCAAGCGGTGACCATCAGTGGCGGGGAACCAAACGCGCTGCTGGAACTGATCGGCCTGGCCGCAGGCACATATACGGTGAGCATCGAGACCGCCGGTGGAAGAACCACGCTGCCGTTGGTGATTGAACCTTGAGCACTACCCCAGCGCAGAATGTTCTCCCCCAACCTCGACGGGCTTCATTGTTGCAACTTCAAGCCCCCGCATCTCGCGCGAACGTCTACGCTCGTGTGATCAGACAAGTCAGGACAGAGCACGAGCGTGGACGCTCGCGATAGAGTGGGGCTGGCATGATGGAGTGGATCAAGACCGTGATGGGCGAGCAGCACGCGAACATCAACCTGAACGACCTAGAGCTGATCCAGATCGCCGACACCGCGCAGGAAGCCGTGGACGCCATCGACAAGTTCTACAGCAAGTACATGCTGAAGCCGAACTTCTGAGCCACCTTCGCCAGGCAGCGTTCACACTACCTTTCGTGTCGAAAGTCGAATGGCACGAACGCGGGATCTCTTCGCCATTGGTTACGTCCTTCTGAACTCGGTAGGCGCAGAAGGACAATTGTTCCTTTCGAACGCGCAGGTGTTCGACTTTCAACCGGGCGACGTGTTCCAGTCCAGGTTCGAGAGTGGTAGCATGTGGGGGGCCAACCCGCCGACGTACTGGACCGACACGGTGGTATCAAGGCAGGATTCACAGGGTCTTGATACCATCACGTATGTGATGGATCATTGGAGCCTCGGTCTGCCCAACGGCCCGAATATCCCACCGACCATCACTAATTCATGGGATACGCTCGTGGTCACCGAACTCATGGATAGCGCCGAGCAGTACTCAGCGATGTATTTCTGCCCCCCGATCCTCGATTCGATCGGGGCGATCGAAGAAAGCTGTGGAAGGACCACGTGGTGGCAGTATCCTTCCGGCGACACTTGCTTCTTTGAGCCGAACGGTTGGATCAGTTGGACCATAGCCGGATGCGGCGGTCCATACTATTCGTTCGGCCAGGATGGGTTCGTGGGATCGAGGCATCTGGTCTATTTCCACAAAGGATCCGAGGAGTGCGGTGAGTTCTATTCGTGGCCGACCGGCATCGATGCCCACGTTGTCGACATGCCCATCAAGGCCTTTCCGAATCCGACAGCAGGGTTCGTTCACATTGAAGGCGATGTATTGAACGACCTGAGACTTCAAGACGCGATGGGGAGGGAAAGAAGGATCGCGATGAGAAGTTCGATCATTGACCTTTCCGATCAGCCGGTGGGTGTTTACTCCATCATAGGTACCTCTCGGTCGGGTCCGCCATTCAAGTTGCGGGTGGTCAAGAACTGAGGAGCTCGGTCGCTCCTGCGTCTACTTTCGCGCGCCATGCGCGACCGCCTTTACATCGACGACACCCGCCAACGCATCCGCAGCGGGCATCCCTGGATCTTCGATAACCAAGTGCTGCGTTTTGAAGGCCGTCCGGAGGCGGGCGGCATCGTGCAGGTCTTCGATGTGAAGAAGGGGCCGTTGGGCCAGGCCTACTTCAACCCGAAGTCGAAGATCCGCGCGCGTCTGATCACCAAGGATCTCGATGAGCCCATCGATGCGGCCTTCTTCAAACGGAAGATCGAGGCCGCGTGGAACTTCCGCAAGCGCATGGGCAACACCACCAGTTGCCGCGTGGTCTTCGGTGAGGCCGATGGCTTGCCAGCATTGGTGGTGGACAAGTTCAACGATGTGCTGGTGCTGCAAACCATGGCGCTGGGCATGGACCGCTTCAAGGAGGAGATCGTGCAAGCATTGCGCGAAATATTCTCGCCACGCGGCATCTACGAACGCAATGATGCGCCCGTGCGCGAGAAGGAAGGTCTTGAACTGCGCACCGGCTTCATCGGCGAACCCTTCGACACGAAACTGGAGATCGAGGAGAACGGATTAAAGATCGCGGTGGATGTGGCAAGCGGCCAGAAGACCGGCCACTTTCTCGATCAGCGCCTGAACCATGCCGCGATGACGCGCATCAGCCACCAGGCCCGCGTGCTGGATTGCTTCACGCACACGGGCGGCTTCGCGCTGCACGCGGCGAAGTATGGCGCGAAGGAGGTGCTCGGGCTGGACATCAGCGAAGAGGCCATCGCCCTCGCGCAACAGAACGCGGTGGCGAATGGATCAGAGAAGCGCTGCACGTTCAAGGCGGCGAACGTGTTCGACTTTCTCGCGGATGCGGACCGCCGACAGGTCGGGGCCGATGGCAAGCGTGACGC
>JANMKC010000116.1:0-4087 GCA_031371785.1 Flavobacteriales bacterium
GGTGGTGAACGAGGACATGGTGCGCGAGATGAAGAACGGCAGCGTGATCGTGGATGTGAGCATCGACCGTGGCGGCTGCTTCGAAACGAGCCATCCAACGGATCTCAGCGATCCCGTGTTCAAGAAGTTCGGCGTGATCCACTACTGCGTGCCCAACATCGCCAGCCGCGTACCGCGCACCGCGAGCTATGCGCTCACCAACATCTTCACGCCACTGTTGCTCGGCATGGGCGATGTGGGCGGTTTCGAGGAGCTCATCAAGCGCGACCTCGGCCTGCGGCACGGCGTGTACCTTTTCAACGGCGCGCTCACCAGCGAGGTGCTTTCCGAAGCGTTCCGGCTTCCTTACAAGGACCTGGACATCCTGCTCGCGGCGTTCTGATCGGACCTGTTCGAGTTCGGCGCAGACATGGCCGGGATCATTCTGGCGACGCGATGGCTCAACGTATCGATCAAGGGCATGGCGGGTGGTGTTGAATTGGACAACGTTCCAAGCAGCGCGATACTTCGATCGCCAGAAAAAAACCGGCCCGGCCTTGCGGCCGGGCCGGTGTACCCCATCACCACCACCACCGACTGGGCACGATCACTCTTCGGGCATCCGCGGTCCACAGCGTTTCTTCCACTCCTCCTTCAATCGCGCGCGTTCTTCATCGCTCATACCTGCCCAGTCCTTGCGCCAGTGCATGCCGCCGTGCATCATGCCGCGCCGCCAAGGCGCACCACCACCACAACGGTGGAAGCCGCCGAAGAGGATCCGGCACAACACCAGCAGGCCGATGGCTTTCGGATAGGTGAGCAATGCCCAGCCGGTAAGGCCGGGGATGATGGCGTTCCACAGCAGCATCACCAGCCCTCCGAAGAGGAGCGCGGCGGCGATGCCGAAGAGCGGGAACAGGTAAGGTCGTTTCCAGGTTGTCATGTTCGTTGTGTTTTGCTCGCGGGGACGACGCATGCGTCTTCCTTACGCTACCAGTTCTTCATAAAGGTCCTTCAGTCGTTCACGGAGTTTCATCACCGCGTAGCGTTTGCGCGAGATGATGGTCTTGATGTTCTCGCCTTGTTCGTCGGCGATCTCTTGCAGGGTCTTGTCCTGCAGTTCGTTCTGCTCGAATACCAGGCGCTGCTCCGGTGGCAGTTCGTCCAATGCTTCGCGCAGTTCGGTCCAGAAGATGTCGCGCAGCATGCGTGTGCTGGCATCGTCATCGGTAGCGAGCAGTATCTCCTTGAAGTTGATACCGCCGTCCTCGTCCTCGAAAGCGAAGTCCTCCAGCGCCGCGGTCTTCTTCTTGCGGTAGCGATCGGTGATGCGGTTGCGCGCCACGCGGTAGAGCCACCCGCTCACCTGTTCCACGGCATCCACTTCGGGCAGGCTGCTGTATTGCGTCCAAACGTCCTGCAGAACGTCCTCCGCGTCAGCGTCCGTGGGCACACGGTTGCGGATGAAGCCGAACAGCGCCGTGCTGTACTGCTTTACCACGGCCGCGATCCCGCGTTGTTTGTCAGCCATTGTCGTGTCCATCCGTTCCGCTTCCACGGAAGAGTAGACGGCCGAAAGAAGGGAATACTTCGATCACCGATGGATGATCAACCACGCAACTCCGCCCCCACTTCCTTCTCGAACGCGGCGCGGATGCGGCCCATGGCTTTTTCCACCTGCTCGTCGGTGAGCGTTCTCTCAACGTCCTGCAGGGTGAAGCTGAGCGCATAGCTTTTCTTGCCTTGGGGGAGTTTGTCGCCTTCGTATACGTCAAAGAGATCCACAGCGCGAAGGAGTTTGCGTTCACTTTGAAGCGCGAGCTTCTCCAGTTGCGCGAAGGTCACGGACCTGTCGAGCAGCAGGCTGAGATCACGGCGCACAGCGGGGAACTTCGGCACTTCGGCGTAGGCGATCTTCTTCTTGGTTAGGTCCGCGAACCACACGCTGTCCATGATCTCCGCGAAGAACACGGGCTGCGCGATGTCGAAGGCTTTGAGCACTTCGTTCCTTACCGCACCGATCACGGCGAACGATGTGTCCTTGCGCTGGACAGCGATAGCGGAAACGAGCAACGGATGCTCCGTCGCTTGCACGGCGGTGCCTTCGATGCCGATCCGATCGAGCAGCAGTTCGACCTCTTCTTTCACATCAGCGAGTTCGCCCTTACGATCGTCAGTGCGCCAGCTTTCACGCCAGCGTCGGCCGGTGATCAGCAACGCGGTGCGCTCCTCTTCCACGGTCCTGCCATTCGCCACGCGATAGACGCGGCCTTTCTCGAAGAGCCACAGGTCCTTCTGCTGGCGGGCGATATTGTGCGCCGCGCTCTGCAACAGACCGAAGAGCATTGTTGGGCGCATGACATCGAGCTCGGTGCTCAGCGGGTTCTTCAACCGCACCAAGGCGGTATCGCTGGAGGCGTTGAGATCAAGCGTGCGTTCGCCGTGTACGAGCGAAGGCGTCATCACCTCATGGAAACCACGAGCGCCCAAATGCACCGCGAGCTGCCGCTGGAAGCCGTCGATCGTCACTTCATCGCGCTGTATTGCGGGCATCATCAATCGCGCTGGCAGCGGCACACGATCGAAACCGATGATGCGGATGATCTCCTCGATGAGATCCGCCTCGCGCGTGACATCCACGCGGTACGGCGGCACTTCCACCTCGGCGTGCGTCGCGGTCTGCGCAAGGATCCGGCAGTCGAGCGCAGTCAGTACGCTCACGATCTCCGTGGGGTCGATCGCGGTTCCGATCAAGGCGTTCGCACGGGCGAAGGAGAGCTTTACACCGACCCACTTTCGCGGCGATGGGTTGATGTCGATGATCTCCGAGTTGATGCGCGCCCCGGCGACCTCCTTCAACAGCAGTGCTGCGCGCTTCAATGCGACCACCGTCATCTCCGGATCCACTCCGCGCTCGAACCGGAACGATGCGTCCGTATTCAACCCATGGCGGCGCGAGGTGCGGCGAATACTGACCGCATCGAAGCAGGCGCTTTCGAGAAAGATGCTCGTAGTGGCATCCGTGACCCCGCTGTGCGCTCCGCCGAACACACCCGCGAGGCAAGCGGGCTTCTCCGCATCAGCGATCACGAGGTCCTGCGCAGAGAGCTTGCGTTCCTTTCCGTCCAGCGTGATGAACTTCTCACCCTCGGTGGCCATGCGCACGATGATGCGGCCACCCGCGAGCTTGTCAGCATCGAAGGCGTGCAGCGGTTGTCCCAGCTCGTGTTGCACGTAGTTGGTAACGTCCACCACATTGTTGATCGGCTTCAGGCCGATGCTCTTCAAGCGGTCCTGCAACCAAGCGGGTGATGGGCCGATCTTCACTCCTGTAAGCGTGAGCCCCGCATAACGTGGGCAAGCTTCGATCGCGCGTACCTCGACAGTGATGCCGCGCGCGTTGTCGTCCACGTTGAAGATCGATACATCCGGCCACTTGATCACGATGTTCTTCTTGCTACGAACGTTCATCGCTGCGGCGAGATCGCGTGCTACACCAACGTGGCTCATCGCATCCGCGCGGTTCGGAGTAAGGCCGATCTCAAGTGCGAAGTCGCTCTTCAACCCAAGCTGTTGGGCAGCAGTAGTTCCGACCTGCGCCGATATGTCGAGCACCAGGATGCCCGCGTGACTTTCGCCAAGACCGAGTTCATCCTCCGCGCAGATCATGCCGTTGCTTTCCACACCACGGATCTTCGATCTCTTGATCGTCAAGGGTTCTCCCGACGCGGGGTGAAGTGTGGTGCCGACTGTGGCCACCAACACCTTCTGGCCCTCCGCCACATTGGGCGCGCCGCAAACGATCCCGAGCATTTCGCTCGATCCGATGTCCACCTTGCACACGCTCAAGCGATCGGCATCGGGGTGCTTCGCGCATTCCACCACGTGGCCGACAACCACACCGGCGAGCATGCCCTTCACCGGTTCCAGCGGCTCCACGCTTTCCACTTCCAGGCCAGTACTGGTAAGGACGTCAGCCGCTCCGCGCGGCGACAGGTCCGTGTCAATGAATGTGCGAAGCCAGTTCCAGGAGATACGCATGAGGACTTTTCTTGAAGCCGCGCGAAAGTAGCGAAGGGCATTGCGCGTTCATTTGTGCGGTCATGCA